>JBGOYH010000045.1:0-13850 GCA_041479575.1 Bathyarchaeia archaeon | reverse complement strand
ATAAGGGGCCAAGGGTGAGGCTGCTCGCCTATTAAAAGGGAACGTGAGCTGGGTTTAGACCGTCGTGAGACAGGTCGGTCTTTATCTGCTGGGAGTGCAGGCTGCCTGAGGGGAAAGGGTCCCCAGTACGAGAGGAACGGGACGCTGTGGCCACTAGTTAACCGGTTGTCCGATAGGGCAAACGCCGGGCAGCCACGCCGCTGAGAATAAGGGCTGAAAGCATCTAAGCCCGAAGTCTCTCCTGAAAATAGGCAGCCATTCCTCTAAAAGAGGACGAAGGCTCCCATAAAAGATGGGTTTGATGGAACCGGGGTGTAAGCTGGAAGGTTTCGACCGACCCGCTCAGCCTGCGGTCTCCAACCGCCTGAGGTATTGAACTATTGGTGGTGTCTGGACGATATATTCGGTGAACTTAAATCGCGCAGAGACTGAGTCTATGGATGGTGTTCAAAGAACATTTTTAATTCTGTTTCAAGCAGATAGATCTGTTAAGAATTGCTGCAGATCAATGTTGTGAAATGCTTGAAGGTACTTCGAGAGTTTGACCCTTGGCGTTCTCCGTTGTGTACCTGTCCTGCCAAGTTGACCATTAACCCCTACACTGGTTGCGATCATGGATGCGTATATTGCTACGCTTCGAGTTACGTTGTGAACTTCTTGAACTGCAGGCCAAAGAAGAACTTGATTCAAAGGCTGGAGCGTGAGGCAGCTGGTTTACGTGGTGAAATGGTATCATTGTCTAACTCTTCGGATCCTTATCCGAACTTGGAAGCGGAAAAGGCGTTGACACGTGAGTGTTTGGAGATATTGTCTAGAAGCGACTGCAGAATTCAGATAGTGACCAAATCGAGTCTCGTCGTCAGAGACATTGACCTGTTGAAGAAAGTTTCGTCTGTGGTGTCTCTGACGATAACAACAGATGATGACCATCTAGGCACGATGATCGAACCATACGCGCCGTTGCCGTCGGAACGCTTGAAAGCCGCTGAAAAACTTGTTGAATGTCGTTTACCGGTGACCGTAAGAATCGATCCTATTATCCCTTTTGTGAACGACGACCCAGAGAGACTGATTAAAGAAGTTGCATCGTTGGGTGTCAAGCATATCACGAGCTCAACCTACAAGGTTCGACCTGACAATTGGCAAAGACTTTGCGGGGCATTGCCTTCAGTTGCCGAGAAACTGAGACCACTCTATTTTGAGAAAGGCCAGCGAATGTCTGACACCTTCTATTTGCCGCGTGATCTGAGGCTAAGGCTAATGGAACGAGTCCGTTGTTTCGCAGATCGTTATGGTGTTAGGTTTGGTGTGTGCAGAGAAGGTCTGAGCCAGTTGAACACGGGAGTTTGTGATGGTTCTTGGATGTTCAGAAATCGGATTTGACTCCTCGAGAGCGATCATAATGTGTCTTTTCTGATGAAAAAATACGCTTATATAGTCAGAAGAGAAGCTCGTTCCTCATGAAATACAAGAAACTGACAGTATCGGTGATTCTCTTCCTTATTTTCATAGGTGGAATGGTAGTCTACAGCACGTATGGACCGAAACGGGTTTCAGTGCCGACGTCTACGACCAAAGTCTTGCTTGTTACCAGTATGGGGAACATAACGATTGAACTATTCGATGACATGCCGATCACGTCAGGCAACTTCAAGAATCTCACGCAATTTGGAATTTATGATGGGACTCTTTTTCACAGGGTGGCGACTGACCCTGCTGTGATCCAAGGTGGAGACGCTAGTCCCAAAGGAATTACTGTGCCGACGATTCAAGACGAACTTCCTAACAGACATAGCAATGTCAGAGGGTCGGTGGCGATGGCGAAAACCAGTAACCCCAATTCTGCAAGCAGTCAGTTTTACATTAACGTGAAGGACAATCTGTACTTGGACACTAATTATTCTGTTTTCGGGAACGTGACTGCAGGAATGGACGTTGTTGACTTAATCTCCAAAGTTTCCGTCGACGCAAATGAGAAACCACTGCAAGACGTGATGATTACAGAGGCAATTGTGCTTACGTAATTTCTTCTTTTCGATCACAATAGAGATAGTCGTGCATTCTTGGTCTTGTTGAGAGCATCAATGGAAAAAGGCTTTCAACAACCTAACTTGAAAAGAAAGACAGGATATCAACGTGAGCAAGTCATAAGCGACTCGATCTTGTTGATGCTGTAATAGGGGCATGCTTGTTTTCGCTGTTAGTTATAGGCATTTCTCGTGTCCGGAGAACTCAATTTGCTCTTTTGCGTTTGTACAAGTAACGCGCGCGAGCTCAAACGGAGGTATTATTCCAAATTCGGCGAGCAGTCAATTCTTCATAAATCTGAAGGACAATAGTGCCGCTCTAGACTCAGGATACTCCGTCTTTGGGAAGGTCATAGATGGAATGAATGTTGTTCAAGCAATTGGAACAGTGGAAACGTATACAGAGGGTGCGCTGAAAGACAGACCGAAAGAAGACGTGAAGCTAATCAAAGCAATTCTGCTGATATGAGTCCACATGATTGAATAGACTTTCTTGCTGAACAACTTGGAAATTCATTCATAGACGACCGGTGGACTCACTGGTTGACATAGTTAGATATCCGCAGTTTTGGTTTAACATAAAATCAGACAAGTCGATTGCGGTTTTGTTACGTATTGAATGATACCTGAAGTGAGGCCTTCTTTAAACAACGAATAAAAGGGCCGTATCGTGTGAAACGTAATGATGTTAAACCAGCGTTTGTCCCAGCAAGCGAAAGGAAACAGAAGAGACAAACTGGTGATAATATCTGCTATGCTATCGCACGCAGTCAAAGGTGTGTGTAAGACCGAGCTAATGTACAAGGTCGGGTTGAGTTCCGCTCAACTGGAGAGGTACATACCAGTGCTTGTAAGGTCAGAACTGCTGGAGATTTCTGATCATTCAAAAAAGCCTGTTTACAGAACAACTGGCAAGGGAAGAAGTTTTCTGGATGCTTTTGACACCTTGATTAAGCTGCTAGATTAGAAACACGCGCGATGAACGAAGTCTGTCTGTTCTGCAGAATTTCAACATGCAACCTAGCAGAACAGCACCGAAGGAACCAAGCTGAAGACCATCCAAAGACTCAACCACAATACTATGTGTGCTGAAAACCTAGGGGGGAGGGGGTAGGTCGTTTTTGACTGATTTTCAACCAAAAACCATGTTGAACAGTCCACACTGGAGGACTACACTTCAGCGCGTCCAGTCCAATAGAAAACAGTCAACTCGCACAGCTAACCACCGCTTCAAAGCACCAGATGCCAAAAGACAACCGCGAAAACCAACCTGAAAAAAGTATAAAGTCTTGCTTAGGCGATGGTAGCCCGGGAGAGATTCGAACTCTCGTCAGCGGCTCCAGAGGCCGCCATGTTTGACCACTGCACCACCGGGCTTTGCCACAAGAAACTAGAAACTTGAGTTTGGAATAAATACTTTAGTGCAGAAACTGAGAGAAAGCAAAACCCTACTATTTCTGTTTCTTCAACGTCTCTTCTATACAATGGCACTCCTGAGCACTTGGATACCAGTCTTCACAGCACCATAACGTTGAGACTATGGCGTTCTGATTCTTCAGAAACCTTCTTGTACAAAAGACCTGATCTGGAAAATCGTAGGCGTTATGACTCGTACAGTTTCCGCAGAACATGTGTTTACTAGGCTTCTTCTTCATCCAACTTTCACTCCTTCGGATTAAGGTTTTCATATTTCACGCTCCGCGCTCGTCTGAAATCTCTGCCAAGTCTTTCCTTGACCGAAGCCACCATTATCGGGAAGACTATCATAGCGTCGCCGATAACCATAGTCTTGTCTGCCTGGCCTTTCAATTTTCCCCAGCTCACGGTCTCTTCAAGCGTTGACCCAGAAAGCCCACCTGTCTCTGCACGATCCATCGTTATTACTACAGCGTAGTCTATCCCTGACTTTGTTGCCAAGGCCGCGGATTGGATCGTGTTCCTCGGGACTCCGCCACCGATGACTATCATCCCGTTTTTTGAACTGCCTCGACATATACTTATTATTTCCGGCACATCTTTGAAAGCGTCTACAACCAGCGTGTTCTTGAATTGCCTTCGCGTTGCATGCAGATTGTAGATGTAGCCGAACTCTGAGTCACGTACTGCTGGGATGAAGATCGGAGCTTTCGTCTCATAAGCAGCACGAAGAATCGAGTTGGGATCTTTGAGCCTCTTGCCCATTTCCCAAGCAAAGTCTTTTGAGGAAAGGGTTTTCCCTTTGTTTTCGTTGGCCATTTGGTCGTAGATTTTCACGAGTTCCATATCTAGTTTTATGAAGTCTTCTTCTGGGACGAAGACATCGTATATACGGTAAGTGTGATTCTTGTAAAGCATGTAATCATCTACAGCCCAGTGTCCCTTGTAATGGTGGCCTCCAAGGGCTTCTATCGCGTCGTGAACCATGTTCGCGCCTGTGGTCACAAGAACGTCGATGAGATTTTCACGCAGAAGATCTGCGACAAGTTGGCGCAGTCCTGCTGGAACCATGGCTCCTGCAAGTGCTAGAAATACTGTGCAGTCATCTTCGCGCACCATGCGTTCATAAATGTCGCAGGCTGCCGCAACTCTTCCAGCTCCGAAGGACCCTGAATTCTGAAATTGCTGGACAAGTTGGTCGACGGTGAGTTTGCCTTTGATTCTAATGTGCTGCACTGGCTCGCGGAGAATTTCTTTTCTCTGCATCAAAATTCACGCTCAGAATTTCACTCTTTGGTTGATTTAGAAGAAATAACTTTCTATACTTTTTTGTTCGCGAGAGTTCAGAATGCGAATTGGCTTTTGCTTTTTCCAGATTGGTCTGTTTACTTGACGACGAGAACGGGGCAGTGCGTGTTTTTTATGACGCCTTCGCTTACGCTTCCCATGAGGATTTCTCTTATCTTGTGTGATCCTCTCACGCCCATAACTATTAGATCGAACTGTCCTTCCTTTGCCATTTTGACGATTTCCTGTACGCTATTTCCTTCCCTGAGCGCGGTTTCAACCTCAATTCTTTGAGCCCGGACTTTTTGTTCTCCGTCTGTCAAGATTTCTTTGCCAGCATCGCGGGCGGCGTCAACCATCCTTGAGACTTCTGCGGAAGTGGCAACTGGAACTCCTGCTGGCGTTACGGTGGTTGGTTCAGGAACTATTACAGGCATAACCGTGATAGAGTACACGTGGAGGAGTGCTACTTTGCTGTCAAATTTCTTGGCTATTTGAATGGCTGTTTCTAAAGCTCGATGCGAATGCTCAGAACCGTCTAGTGGAACCAAAATTCTATCAAACACTGCTTCTGCTTCCCTACCGTAACTAGTGTGAATTTTCAGATATAACTTTCGAATTCTTTCAAGTGAACGAGCGTTGTACCAGATCCGCGCGTGTGGTTTGAGTCGCTACAGAAGAGCAAAATTCGTTGATTTGATTCTTCCCTTTGTGTCTACAACGACTTCGAACCTTTCAGCCCATGGGTGTCCTTCCAAATCGATTGGACAGGTTCCTCGAATCACCCAGATATCTTTGTTCTGTTCCACCGTAGATACTTCTACTCTATCTAAACTCTTTCTTTTCATAAGAAATTCGACTGCTATCTGCTGGGCTGATTCTACGGTTATGCCTTTGTCTTTCACCGCACAGCCTCCAAACATCTTCTTCATTATCAGAATGGTAGCATAAAAAGGGTTATGAACCGGTAATCTTTACTTGAAATAAATGTTGTTTGATCGGCTATGTCTGAGAAGATAATCTTCCATTTGGACATGGATCATTTTTATACAGCTGTTGAGGAACAGTTCCGTCCAGAGCTCAAGGGTAAGCCCGTGATTGTTGGTGCTGACCCAAAGGAAGGAAAAGGCAGAGGTGTCGTCAGCACTAGTAATTATGAGGCTAGAAAGTTTGGGGTTAGGTCGGGCATGCCAATTTCACGGGCTTGGAAGCTTTGCCCTAAGGGCATGTATCTGCCGGTTAACATGGAGCTTTATGTCAGGATTTCTAGCGAGATTATGGATACTGCTCGGAAGTATGCAGTGAAGTTTGAACAGTGGGGGATCGATGAGGCCTTTCTTGACGTAACGTCTCGGGTCAGAGATTATGCAGAAGCTGAAGCTCTAGCCCGACAGATAAAGAAGGAAATCTTCCAACGGGAAGGGTTGACTTGTTCGATTGGTATCAGCCATAACAAGCTTGTCGCGAAAATAGCGAGTGACATGCAGAAACCCGATGGTTTAACGATAGTCAACGAGGAAGATACGCAGAAATTTCTTGCCCCCCTTCCAGTTCGAAAGCTGCTATGGGTTGGACGAAAGACTGGACAAGTGCTTGACGGCATGGGCATTAAAACAATTGGTGATTTGGCCCATTACGACCCTGCAGTCATCACCGAGGCTTTTGGAGTAATGGGGACTCAACTCTATTTGATGGCCCATGGAGTAGACAGGAGCGAAGTTGAGGAGAGAGGTAAAATCAAGTCGATTGGGCGGGATGTTACTTTTCAGGAGGACACTGATAATTTTGAGTTTGTCTTGAAAGCTTTGGGAGAGTTAGCGGAAGATGTTCACCGGGAAGTTTTGGCGCAGCGGTTTTGTTTCAAAACAGTAACGATCAGGATTCGATACGAGAATTTTGAGACTCACACGCACGGCAGGACTTTGCCTTTCCTTACTGACCGTTTGCTGGATTTGAGGAAGACGGCTCAGGAGCTGACGCAGCCATATTTCAAGCCTGAAAGAAAGATTAGACTTGTCGGTGTCAGGGTGTCCGGTATTGTCTCAGGTTTCGAGCAGAAGAAGCTAGTTTGAAATTGCTTCTGGCGGAATACCTGAACCATATTTCTTAGTAAGAATAGTTATTAATAGGAATTTGCGAGATTGTTACGGTTTAGGACTAAAGGGAAAAGAACATGCCGGATAAGTCGGGCGTCAAGGTTGTGCTCACTGCTTCAGCGACTGAGATGAGCGATTTTCTCAATAATCCCTTTGTCGCTTTTGCTGGCGGTTTTGCTAGGGGTCCTGTACCGTTGTGGTTTTTGAGACGAGCACTGTATCCCCCGGCTGGACAGAATAATGGTGATGGAAGAGTAAGGGCGGCGCCTTACGGCTTGAGAAAGGTTGAAGCTTTGCTTTTGGAGAACGGTTTTGTCGAGTCGGAAGTAGCCGTGGTTCATCCGAGGGATCTTGACAGTTTCGTTGGGCCGAACACGAAGGTCATTGGTATTTCTTCTATGGATCCTACGGGGATGGCTTACGTCAGCAAGACGTATTCTTCAATCGTCGGCGGTGGGGAACCGCTGAACGCGATTGAGTTCAGAAAGCTCGTTGGGCATAGAAGCATAATAAGGCATAGACCCAAAGTTGTTGTCGGCGGTTTTGGGTCTTGGCAGTTGGAAAGGAAGAAGGTGGCTGAACGCTACGGCGTGGACTGTGTGGTTATTGGGGAAGGGGAAACTGTTGTCAGTGAAGTTTTCAGAAAGGCCGTGAACGGTGAGACTCTTCCCCGTGTGGTTCGTGTTCAGAACAACGCCGAGACGGATCGTGTCCCACTCATTCGGCATCCTGCAATTCATGGGTGTGTGGAGATCTCTCGGGGTTGTGGCCGAAGCTGTCAGTTCTGTACACCTACCATGCAGAAACGGCGTGACGTTCCGTTGGAAAAGATACTGAAGGAAGCGGAGGTAAATACAAGAGGAGGCAATTCGCGTATCACGTTAGTGACTGAGGATCTTTTTCTGTACGGTATGAAGAATCCCCGTTTCGTTCCGAACAGAGAGGCCATTATCAAGTTGGTGAAGAGCGTAGCGAGGGTTCCCGGGGTCAAAGGTATACAACCCTCGCACAGTTCTTTGGCTCCTGTTGTTGCTGATCCTGGAATGGTTAGAGAAGTTGCTGAGATTCTGATTGAACATAATTGGTATTGCCATGGATCGAAGCCTATTGTGACTTCTGAGATCGGTTTGGAGACGGGCAGCGTCAGGCTCATGCGGAAGTATATGGGAGGGAAGATGCTTCCTTTCAGGCCTGAAGAATGGAAGGAGGTTGTTACTCAGTCGTTTGGGATAATGAATGATGTTGAGTGGTATCCGTTGGCTACGTTGATTATCGGTTTGCCAGATGAGAGAGAAGAGGATGTTTCGGAGACGCTTGGGTTGATGGATGATTTGCATGGTTGCAACGCGTTTTATGTTCCCTTGTTTTTCGTGCCATTGGAAAATTGTTTGTTGATGAATAATCAGGGTACGGAACTTGATTCGCTTACTGAGGCGCGGTGGGAGTTGTTCACTCGTTGTTGGGAGTACAACGTTCGGATTTGGGGAGACACTTTTTTGGAGCATAGGATTCCAAACCCTCTGCTTTTCAAGTTTGTGAAGCGGGTGGCGATACCTTTCGGCGGAAAGGTGGCCAGTCTTTACTATGGCCGGAAGCATGGGGAGGAAATGGAGAAGGCCATTTGGAGAATGGCCAACGCATAACGTTTATTTTTTCTTTATTCGGCGAATCTCGAAGACAACGTGGTTTTCATGGTCTGGGCAGACCCCGTAGACTGCGTTTTGGTCTTTTTCCCAAGGAAATTCTGCGTTGAATCGAATTGCGTAGATTCTTGGTAGTAGGGTTGTTAGGGCGCTGTAACAAATGCGTCCTTTGATTGTTCTTCCGTTGAATACTATCTTATCGCCGACTTTGTGCCCGAAGTGGCAGGTTCCATCTTGGCTTTTTACTGTTACTTCAGCGACCGACATGTATGTTCACTGCTTTTCTTTTTTGATGCTGGGGTATTTCTCTCTTATTTTTTCGTCGGCTATTCTTGCTATCATCGCGTTTGAAATGAGTATATTTCTGACTCCTTTAAGGTCAGCTAGGTCTGCGGGTTTCTGGTCTTGCGTGATGATTATGAGGTTGTGTTTTTCGGCGTATTCAACTATGTCTTTGTCTTTTGCTGCTTTGAGGCCTGCGTCTTGTGCAGTCAGTACTTGCCAGCCTAAAGTTTCGAAGTATTCTTTCAAGCCTGCATACATTTCGTCAAGGAGGAGCTTCAATTTTGGCGCCTCTTGGTTCTAGATGTGAATTGTTCCTATTTAGGTGCTTCTTCAAGTTTTGGTTGAAAAGGGTCTTCCTTTTTGTTGATTTGTAATGCAGATGGATGATTCATGATCGATAATACATTCTATGGGCGAAAGTATTGCTGATTCATGGTACAGGCATGTAGGTGCGTCCTTCATTATTGGTTGACCAGTGAGGGGCAGCAGATATTGGAAAGAAGTGTATATAATGTGAGAGAAGAGTGGTTTTCGTTGTAATTTTGATGTTTTGGGTCTGTGAAGTTTTAAGTAGTTCGCCGAAGAGTATATCTTGGAGTATGCTTTGAGTTTAACAAAACTGTTGTTGGCATGGACTTGTGTCTTCATTGTCGTTTTGTGTTTGTGGTTTTTTGGATTGCTTAATGTATTGGGCAGCGAATTTGACATTTTGATTCGCGGGTTTTCAGCGATTGCGCTAGTTCTGTGCGGAGTGTTTGTGGGAATACTTGTCTCGCAAAAGCAGGTTCGGGTCCGAGCTGTGCTGTTTTCCTTCCTCTTGTTTGCCCTAGGATTCTTGGCCGCTCCATTTGTTGGAATCGGAGTGCTGATGCTCTTTGAGAATTTTGGCTTCGACATACCAGCGATATTTGGAGTATGTGTTACGGTCTATCTGTTACTTTACGTGGTGCTAGGGTTTTGGCTTAGAAAGAAGGGCGTCCTAAAACTTCAGTGAGTTTGTTAGGGGCCAAGTCGGCGCGCGCGAAGCCTTAAGAAAAGAAGGTGAGTATTTGAGTGTTTAAGGGGGGCGTTTTCATCTTGTCAAATTGGAAAGAAGACGAAAGTGATAGAACAAGAAAGAGCGGTGGATTATACGTGCGAAATGTGAGATCGATGTTGTTCGGGCGGCTTTTGCATACTTTTTCGATCGTGTCGCGTGACTTGGAGACGGGGGAGATGGGTGTTGCGGTGCAGTCGCATTGGTTCAGTGTGGGGGCGGATGTGCTTTGGGCTGAGGCTGGTGTGGGTGTTGTGGCGACGCAGGCGTTTGCGGATCCGTCCTATGGGCCGAAGGGATTGGCTCTCATGCACCAAGGAAAGTGTGCAGGTGAGGCTTTGAGGGAGCTTGTCGCTGCCGATTCGGGGGAGGCGGTGCGGCAGGTGGCGATGGTGGATGCTAGGGGTGGCGTGGCGGTTCACACTGGGAGACGCTGCGTCGAGTGTGCGGGACACAAGGTTGGGGATGGTTATAGTGTGCAGGCAAACCTGATGCTCAACGATAAGGTGCCGAGCGCGATGGCTAAGGCGTTTGAGACGACGGAGGGCAGTCTTGCTGATCGGATGATGGCGGCGCTTGAGGCGGCGCAGGAAGTGGGCGGCGACATTCGCGGCATGCAGTCGGCGGCGATGGTGGTGGTGAAGGCGCAGTCGTCTGGCAAGTCTTGGGCTGATCGTGTGGTTGACTTGCGGGTGGAAGATCATCCTGAGCCTCTTCGAGAGTTGCGACGTCTGCTCGGTGTTGCGCGTGCTTACGATCGCATGAATATGGGTGATGCTGCGATGGAGAAGAATGATGTTGAAAGGGCTATGAGGGAGTATGGTGCGGCGATGAAGCTGGCTGGGGACAACGTGGAGATTGCGTTTTGGAGTGCGTTGACGCTGGCGTTGAAAGGGAAGGTTGAGGAAGCTTTGCCGATCTTTAGGAAGGTGTTTTCGGCGGATAAGAACTGGGTTGAGGTGTTGAAGCGTTTGCCGAAGGCAGGATTGATTTCAGACGACGATGTCGGCCGGGGCCTTTTGATGCGGATTCTTAGTGTGGCTGGTGGACAATAGCGGGGGCATCTATGCGCTCTGGCCTTGCGTTGTTGAGGATGCCGTATGAAGTGCAGAAGCTGCTTGAGGACGCGATAGAAAAAGCCCGAACCCACTGATGGGGACAAGTGTGTTGTGAACGTATGTTAGGTGTAGGACTATAGTATGGACTGTTCAACATGGTTTTTGGTTGAAAATCAGTCAAAAATGACCTACCCCCTCCCCCCTAGGTTTTCAGCACGCCTGGTAATGTGGATGGGTCTTTGGTTGGTCTTCAGGTTGGTTCCTTCGGTGCCGTTCAGCTGGGTTGCATGTTGAAATTCTGCAGAATAGGTTCTTTTTTTTGCTTACTTTGTTTTCGTTCGTGCCAGGAGCAGGGTGTGGTGACAACTAGTTTAAAATACAAGTGTACCGCCAGTATAATTGGTAGATGATCGTTGAGCCTGAAGTTGCTGGAAACGATTTCAGTTAAGAGAAGAATTGGATTAGCGAGTTTACTTATTTTGTCCGTCCTCTTCACGACTGTGAGTGCAACGCAAGCTCTTGAAATGCGCGCGGTACACAGTACTGGGTCTTCTGCATTGCCGGAGGCGCTCTTGTACAAAGCTAACGTGAACTTCTACAGCGTTAATGGCGTTAAGAAGATTGATGTTGACATAGGTAACTCTGGGACTTCAGACACTATGATAACACGGTTTTACGTCGGAACATCATCTTCGACTTTGCAGAACCAGACAATAGCTCCAGCACCCCTACAGGCAGGTTGGATACAGAGAGTCACAATTGACTACGAGTGGACAGCTGGTGTGACATACTATTTCAAAGTGCTGTGTATTTCTGGGCAGTCGCTTGATTTTTCGGAGCAAGCTTCTTCGTCTGTGCCAGAGGGAAACGATAACGTGGCCGTGGTTCGCTTTGAGCCGGAAAACGTGACTGTTGGAGAAGGCGATGTTTTCAACGTGAGTGTGTTGATTGAAAACATACCGGCTGATCTGGGAATGGCTGGTGTTGAATTCAGGATAACGTGGAATCCGACGGTTTTGAACGCTATTGACATGACTGAAGTCATGTTTCATTCGGTTACTCCTCAGGATGAATGGGGCAACATTTGGAGGTGCGTTGACAGGATTAACAACACAGAAGGTTCCGTGTGGTATGCGTATTTGTGGCAAGATTGGAGCAGAGCCAAGAATGGAGGTTACTGGCATATCTACGGCAATAATACGTTGGCGACTATTACGTTGAAAGCGGTGGGAGCAGGTTCGGCAGCGTTGCATTTTTCAGTGATGAAGGTGGCTGATCCGGACGCGGAGCCCTTGATATACAGAGACGAATGGGGATACGGCGGAGATCATACGTCTATTTTGAAGAATGTAATTGTTGACTGCGATGTCAACGTGGAGAAAGCGGGAGAGCAGGGCAGTGACTCTCACGCTCAGAGTAGTGAAGGTAAGAGCAATGATGTGGGTCTTTCCATACCGACGCCGAGCATGATTCAGTGGCAGGGTATGGTTCAGATTATGGGCATGTTCGTGGCGTTTGGAGGGGTGATAGGAACAGCTTTCATGCTGATCTCGCATTCCTATCTTGTGCGACAGAGAAGAAAGAAGGAAACATAGCGATCCTGGTATTGCGCGCGGACGCGATCAGGAAAAGTAGTGTTTTTATTAGCGTGCGTATGCTTAAGTGAAACCTGATTGGTCAGAGAGGACAGACATGATACGGTACAGGGTTGAGTTCAAATCCATTCCTTGGACCTCGCCAACAGAAGGAATGCGGCAAAGGTCTTACAGGGCTGGCAGTCGTCAGCTCCGACTGGTGGAATATTCAAAGGATATGCCGCCCCATTGGTGTGAGAAGGGTCACTTCGGATACGTCTTGGATGGAAGAATAGAAATAAAATTCGATAAAGAAGTCCATACTTATTTTCCTGGGGACGGTATCTTCTTGCCAAGTGGACAAGAGCATAAACATGTGGCAAGAGCCCTCACAGATACTGTTACCGTTATATTCGTGGAAGACATCTAGAGACGTACCATTCCCGGGAGGGTGAAGGCGGTAAATGAGTGGTTTTGTGGCCCGTCAAGTCACCCGAAGCTGCACACTTCATCTAGACAGCCGGCCTGACGTTGTCTTTGGACTATTTGATCCGATCGGGGAAAGGAAGTGGTCTGAGGATTGGAATCCGATTATTGTCTTTCCTGCTTCGGGCATGAGTCAAGGTGCTGTATTTGTGACTTCGGAAAAGGACGGAACAGAAACAATCTGGATTATCACACGACTCGACATCAAGAACCGCAACATTGCCTACACTTCAGTGACGCCACGCCTCAAAGTCACTTTCATTGATATTGGCTGTGAACCGGATGGTGCCAACTGCACTAGTGCTCGCGTGACATATACAATTACGGCTCTTTCGGAGAAAGGAAATCAGCACATCGACTCTTTTTCAAAGGAACACTTTCACAAATGGATGACGGATTGGGAGAGCGCCATCAACCACTACCTGCTATATGGGCGCGCGTTAAGACATCACTGATGGAAAGAGGCAGACTCGGACTGTGTAGAAAGCAGAGCTAGGCTGGCAGGTTTCTGTGAAAGGCTGGCGTGTTGGTTGTTTCCAGCTTCCAGAGGCGGGTTATCTTCAACTTCCGAAAGCTTTTGCAGAAGCCACCTCAGCAAAAGACCTGCCAAGCTAGGGCAACCCTGCATCCGTTCCTTCACCTGCTTCTTCCGCGGCGTTCGTGTTGATTTTGGCCTATTTTTGACATTTTAGTTCATTTTTCCAGAGGATTTTGTATTCGGAATCTGAATTGCAAATCCTAGCAATCTATATTTAGTTTTCATAACTGTTATTGCGCTTAACGCCAAACTCGAAATAAGTGAGCAGCGAATGAGCAAATGCAGCATTCTGACTAACGTCAAGAGGTTTGACATCTTCACGGAAAGCGCGACTCAAGCATCTGGATTCCGGAGGAATACACAGTGTACGAGCTAGTGCATATTGTTGCGGGCCTAATTGACTT
>JBGOYH010000044.1:0-13874 GCA_041479575.1 Bathyarchaeia archaeon | reverse complement strand
CAAGAGGCTGGGAGTAGGTTGCGTTTCAGTCCAAGCAAAGAAGAAGGAAGAAGTAGAGACGTTTGATTCGGTAGTTCAAAGACTGAAGACAATTGGAGACAAAATAGGAGAGGAGCAAATTGCATTTTTACACCCAGATTGTGGTTTAAGAGGTACTGGTGAAGATGCCGTAGTACCAATACTGGAGATCGTTGCTTTGTCAGCCAGATACTTGGAGAAAAGACAATAGCAAATCCAATCGGTTCAAAACATTGTTGACATCTGAGAAAAAGACGCATATCAACGTTTCTTCATTCTTCGTAATGCGTCGATTACACGATCGATCTTGAACATTATGAACGAAGAAAAGCCAGCATCCAGAAAACCGGCAGAAAACTCGTATCATGGCTCCATTTCGGAAAATAGGTGGGCCGGACCGGACTTGAACCGGCGACCTTTGGCTCGTAAAGCCAATGTCCTAACCAAGCTAGACGACCGGCCCTCTTCTGTTCTTCTTTGTCTTCTCTAAACAGTGTTAGATTAAGGTTTTCTGTACTGTTGCTGTTTTGTGCAAGATTTTGTGTAATTGAAAGTCGACTTTGTGTAATTCCAAGAGCTTTGAGATCCTCAACAGTCAAATAACATGGGCGCGGTTTAGCCACTTATCACAACTTTATCCTCACGCCATATCGTCTCACAAACATGATGAACTCTTCTGATATTCTGTTGACTTTTCTGCTTTTGGTCTCGCTATCTATCTCAATCCATCCAAGTTTCTCTCGAAGAAGCTCTGGGATTCCGAAAGAAAGAACATCCGTGTCACGTGGCATTTCCCGTTTGTCGAGTTTTTCAGTTCTTTTAATGTAAAGAAGACTTCCCACGTTACTGGAAAGAATTAGGCCATCGCCGAATTCTGACAGTCTTGCCGATTTGATGCCTACAAAATTCTTGACATAGCCTGCAAAATCATGAAGCACCGTTCTTGCCAACTGGTCTTTATCATTCAAACTCATCTTAGAGGGATAATCATCCTTTTTCACTATTCTTGCCGGCACACCGACTGCGAAGCAATAATCAGGCAGGTTGTTAGTTACAACAGAACCACTGCCCACAGTGCTTCCCTTGCCGATCGTGACGCCTGGCATGACAATCACATGCCAATTCAGCCAGACGTCATCCTTAATGGTCACGTCTCCAAATCGTGATGGATATCCCCGGAAGGTGTTCTGCCAGCTACCATGGGTGAAAATCATGCCGTACCCACCCACGCACACATTGTCTCCTATGAATACCTCTCTTGCAGTGTTGATGTATGCATGATGCAGAATTACACAGCGGCTTCCACATTCAAACTGGCTGTACTCGCTCTGTAAGCCTCCGATAACCACTCCTCGATCAACGATTGTTTGATCTCCAACTTTCACATGTCTGAAGGCTTTCAGCAACGTGTTTTCCTTAATCTGCGTGTAACTTCCGATATCAACAGATCCATGTGAGAGGAAAATTGAACCATTAATCCGTGTGCCTTCACCAACGATGAATGTAGCCGCTTCAACATTCACATTTTCCAGACTGACATCCTTGGCAATGGTTACATTTTTGGCCTTGATGTTAACATTCCTCAGAACAGCCGACTTGTCGATTTTTCGTTTTTCAGCTTCAATCATCATCAATTTTCCACATTCAGGATTTTTCCGGCATCTTTGATTTTTGACAGGCTCAACGGTATTGGGGATTCCAATTTTTCGAATTTGGCTTTGACATCGACTTTCTTCCCGCCATTGGCTAACCATTTCTCAACGTTTTCTACGATTTCTTCCGAGTCTTCAACGAGCAAGATTGGGAAACCTTTGCAGGACAAATATTGAGCTATTACATCCCAAAAACAGAAGCTAATTGTCGGAATGCCTAACAGAGCTGATTCTCTGCAGATTGAGCCTCCGGAGCCTACCACGTAATCGATATCTTTAAGAACATCAACGGTCAGCCTCGTGTCAGTCACTATTTCTAGGTGTTCGCCCCTCAACTTTTCAAGAGATGGCATCTCTGATTCATACCTTGGCATGACCACTACATCGGCGATTTCTTTCAATTCCCTCAGTATTTTGTCTACATCAATTTTCATAGCGCGCTCACGCGCAATTCCCCTGTAATAACTTGCACTGTACTCTACATTTCTAAAGAGTATCCGTTTTCTACTCCTTGAGCTTGTTTGAGCAGGGTATCGCATTTCCCTGATCAGCGCCACCTCTTCTATTCCATCATAGAAGAATGTCTTTCGTCTCGGAACCCCGAATCCTACCCACGAAAACCCGAAACATGCAGGCGCAACCAAACAGTTGACAAGAGGTCCAGACAATCTTCCGACGTGTTCAGCATGAACAGTGTCGTTCGTGAGCACAATTGGAATTTCGAGGCCGAAAGCTGTCCTTACAGCTGAAATCTCACCATGAGTCCACAAAACCTTGGGAGTGCCCTCCTCCTCAAACAATCTCAGCAACGCAAGAATGCGTTCCGCCTCTTTTTGCAGTTTCTCGGCTAAGGTTGAACCATATTCACCGATTTCGACAAATGGAGTGTGGAAGATCCTGAGTAAATCACATGTCTGAGTCTGTTGTCTCGCCGTCACCAAAACGTCTATGTCTTGTTTCGTCAAGTACGAATATAGAATTGACCCCAATATCGCATGTTTTGGGGTGGCACAATCTAGCCAAACGTCAGCCATTCTTTTCCCGTCTTTTTTGCTTGTAAAGAGAGTCAGCAAAAATGGATGCACATGCTATCACAGGGTCAAAGTTGGCGAAATGCAAATAGAAGTTTATGTCCTTCGGGAGACAATGGCCTCCTATTCCCTCAAGTGCGTCAGGCATATCAATGTTCCATTTCGTGTTGACCGCGTCTCTCAATTCTTTGAAGCTCATGCTTTTGCCGTCACAAACGAGTTTGACCTCTTCAGCAAAAGCAATCTGAACATATCTGAAAGCCTGCTCAAGTATTTTGCTCAATTCAGCCAACTCGATGGACGAAACTTGATGCATTGGTATTGAAAGACGTTCTTCGTAGAACTCGAGACCACGTTTTCTGCTTTCAGCGTTGATAGCACCGAACACTCTTATTTGGTTGACACCATGCTCTTCCTGTTCCTTCTCGTACCACCTATGCGGAACATGTATCAAGAACGTCTTGCTCGACAGAATCTCTTTGTACATCTTCCTGCAAGTACCTACTGGAAGGGTACTTTCAATAGAGATCAAGCATTCCTTGTTCTTGCGCATTATCTTCTGGCATAAATCCTTTAGCGAAGACAGGTCTGGTCGCACTAAGGTGTCTTTCCCAAATCCAACGTAAATACAAATGATGAAAACGTCTATGTCAGAAGGAATTTTGTCCCACTCTTCAAAAGCCTTGATGCCCTTGCTCTTTGCAAACTTCACGGCTTTGGGGTCTATGTCATAACCAAAGACTTCAAACCCACGATTCTTGACATATTCAGCTGTTGAGAATCCAATTTTGCCAAGCCCTATGACACACACTTTCATTCTAACCATTCCCCAATGAACCTCTGAGCTATCTGCCAGCAAGCTTATTATCCATGCACCCTTCATAGTCCTAGAATTCTATTTTAACCTTCCCGAAGCGGTATCACTGGATCGTTGACGCATAAGCAGCATCCAAGAAACCGGCCAAAGTCGCATGCGCATGCTCCGTCGTTTCACCGTGACCGTTTCTCGACATAGCTCTTCTTCTTGGCCTCGTATTCCTTTCTTGTCATTATGGGATTCGCCGGAACACCCTTCACGACCGTCTTGGCCGCAACGTCTTTCGTAACTACGCTCCCAGCCGCAACAACAGCGTCCTCGCCGATCGTGACGCCCGGCAGGATCACTGCACACCCGCCCACTATGGCGTTATCTTCTATTATAGGCGGGGCCAAGCGTTCGCTCACCGGAAACTTGTCGTTCAGAAGTGTGCTGTTGGGAGCTATGAACACGTTGTTGCCTATCCTGCAACCGTTCGAGATCGTGACGTGCGTCTGTATGTTGCAGTTCTTGCCTACGCTGACAACTTTGCCTATGTCACAGAAGCTGCCAATTCGTGTTCCACCACCGATTCTCGTGTTGTCCCCTATCACAACGTAGTTCCAGACAATCACCTTCTCGCCGAATAGGACTTTCTTTCCGACGATTACGCCCTTACCCATCTTTGGCTTTGGCATACGTTTCCACTTCGTATCTATCTTTCTGAAGCGTTGGAAATTTAAATAGTTTGACAATTCACCCTTTTTTGTGCAGTCAGATACTGCGGGAAAATTGAAGAAAGAGAACGTTCTCCTTGTTAGATTAGGAATATAGGGCGCGCGCTACAAGAGCGATATTCGATCGTGTCCGCTCCAGAAAAATGTGACAAAAAGACTATAAAACTGAGCTTGTACTAGACTTGCGGTGGTACAAATACCTAAAATCGCAGTTTTCATCCCTGTTCGACTTGGCTCAAGCAGACTACCCAAGAAACCATTGATTGAAGTTAAGGGCAAGAGCCTCATAGAACATCTCATTGACCGAGCAAGAGCAGCAAAACTGCCAAACCTAGTTGTCCTGTGCACGACTACTCAGCCTGAAGACAAAATCTTCATTGACATAGCAAAGAAATGCGGCGCAGAATGCTTTCTAGGAAGTGAACACGATATCCTGAAAAGATTCCTCGATGCCGCTGTCAAATTCAACGTAGATTTCATAGTGAACGTCGACGGAGACGACGTTTTCTGCGACCCCGGACTTATGGACAAGACGGCGCAAACCTTCCTAGATACTGGAGCCAGCTTCATCAAATGGAATAATCTGCCGCTCGGTGCGACCCCTGTCGGCGTCAAAGTTGACGCTTTAAGAAAAGTCTGCGAGATAAAAGACACGCTAAACACTGAAACCGGATGGGGAACATATTTCACCGAAACAGGACTCTTCGACGTCAAATGTCTGGAACCTGAAGACAACGAGTTGAAACACCCGGAGATCAGAATTACCCTTGACTACTCCGAAGACCTTAAACTCGTGAAGGAGATTTACGACAGACTGTATGTACCAGGAAAAATATTCACCCTCAAAGACATACTGAAACTCCTCAGGAACGAACCTGCCCTCGCCGAAATAAACAAAGGAGTACAAGAAGAATACTGGAAACGATTCAAGAAACGCGCAAGCGTCAAACTGAAGAAAAAATCGCTGGACACTCAGAAATAGGCTCGTTTCATCGAGGGAAGTGACTGCTAATTTTGATTGTTGCAAAAACTACTTCAGTATCGAGTCTAACAAGTCTCTTATCTGCTTCTTCGTCAATTCAATCGTGTCTTTAGATGTATACTTACTGTAAGGAATTTTTTTAAAGCCATTTCTTGGAGCTGGAACCGTCTGAGGAGTCTGAGGCAGCACCAACAACATATCTTGGGTTTCATAAGCATTTAATGCCTCTTCCTCTGTCATCAACTCTTCGTAGAGCTTCTCCCCCTTTCTCTTGCCGATCAACCTTGTTTCGATGTCCCCTGGCTTGTAGCCGTACTCAGGGCCAAGCTTTTCAACCATGACTTCAGCCAAGTGCTTTATCTGCATAGCCGGCATCTTGAAAATGAATATCTCCTCACCCCTAGCCATCTGAGCAGCCTTGAGCACCAAGTCAACGGCCCTGTCCATACTCATCACAAACCTAATCATTTGAGGATCTGTAAGCGTCACAGGTCCTCCCTTTCGTATCTGCTCCTCAAACAGCTGGACAACAGATCCCCTTGAAGCCAACACGTTCCCAAATCTCACACATGAGAAAACCGTTCTCTTGAGCCCTCTGTAGTAGTTGGCGGCTATGGTCAACCTTTCAGCCAGCAATTTCGTAGCGCCCATAACGTTTGCTGGATTCACAGCCTTATCCGTGCTGATAGCAATTACTTTCTCTACGTTTTCGTCTATTGCAACCTCTAACAGATTCTGGGTTCCGATTACATTTGTTTTTATGGCCTCAAAAGGGTTATACTCGCACAGCGGAACATGTTTCAGAGCAGCGGCATGAAAGACCATGTCTATGTTTACTGTGGCTCTTTGGAGTCGCTCCTTGTCCCTTACGTCGCCGACAAGAAATCGAAGACAGCTACTGTAATCTTTCAGTTCCTGCTCCAGCTCGAACTGGGCGTTCTCGTCATTACTGAAGACTCTTATTACCGCAGGATCGTACTTCAACAGTCTCGTGACCAGCTCGCTGCCTATCGACCCTGTTCCACCAGTCACGAGAATGTTTTTGCCCTTGAACACTCTTCCCAAGTCAGTTTGCTTCATTTCTTGCCAACCTTTTGAAATGATTCTACCCCCTGAGCAATATATTCAATCTCTTCAGTTGTCATTGATGGATAAATGGGGAAACTTAAAACTTGCTGAGAAAGCTTTTCCGTCACTGGCAACTTGCAGCGATATTTCAGAACGTTCTTGTAGAAATGTGTTGAATGAACTGGATAGAAATACACCTTTGTTGACACTCCTATTTCTCCCAGATGCTCTGCAAGGTCGTCTCTCGCGTTTCTTCCGTTCTTCATCCTTATGGTATACATCTGGTAAATGTGGTAGTACCCTTTAGGAGGCGAAGGAGGAACCACGTCCTTCACCTTTGATAGTCTCTTGGTCATCTGAGCCGCGTTCCCTCTTCTCATCCCAACCAGCTTGTCTATTTTTTTAAGCTGTGAAATGCCCAACGCCGCTGTGATGTCGGACATCCTGTAGTTGTAACCAAGATCGACGTAGTCCATTTCTTTCCAAGTCGAGAAGTAATCCATATTCTCCAACCTACCATGCGACCTTACGAGCTTCAGCCTCTTGCAGGCCTCTTGCGAGTCAGTGACGACGGCTCCGCCCTCTCCGGTCGTGACAACCTTGTTCTGACAAAAACTGATCATCGCTGAGTCGCCGAAGCTTCCCACTTTTTCCTTTCCTATTCTGGCGCCAAATGACTCAGCAGCATCTTCTATGAGACAGAGTTTGTGATCCTCAGCAACTTCCTCGAGTTCTCTTATCAAACATGGAGAGCCGCCGTAATGCACTGGGATTATCGCCTTGGTCTTGCTGGTTATTTTCTTTTGAACATCTTCTGGGTCCAGACCAAGAGTCTTCGTCTCAATGTCAGCGAAGACTGGCTTGGCCCCTGCCATTAGAAGGACGTTTGCCGTCGCTATGAAAGTGAAAGAGGGAACAATGACCTCTCCATCTTTGATGCGATGCGCCAACAGGGCAGCGTGCAGAGCACTGGTCCCTGAATTGAAAACAACCGCATGTTTCATCCCTAAGTAGTCGGCGATTTTCTTCTCAAACTCTTTGCTTTTAGGTCCAGTGGTCCAATACATACCACTTCTGATTACTTCGCTTACTGCACGAACGTCCTCTTCATCCCAATATATCTTGAACAAGGGTATTTTCATCGTCTTTTTCTCCCCGGTGTCTTGAGGTTTCTAACAACCTTTGCTGGAACACCCACAGCAACAACGTTGGCAGGAATGTCTTCGTTGACGAAGCTACAAGCTCCCACGACCGAGTTCTCACCGACAGTCACGTCGGGCATTATCACACTATGACTGCCTATTCTGCAATTCCTCTTCAACGTGACGGGCCCTTCCTTGTTGTCAATCGTCGACACCGAATATATGGCACAGTGAGAACCTATCTGCACATGATCTTCGATGGTGACGCCGTTCTTGGCATTAATATACGTAAAAGCTCCGATATCGGTCTTGTACCCAAGCTTGAGTTTGTCATTATACTGAACCATCCAGTTATACTTCGTGAGTTTTCCTTCTTCGACCCGCGGGTATTCCCATTTCTTGAATCTCATCTAGTATGTCATCCTCTTCTCCAACAATTTCTTACCCAACTCTATTTCGTTCAAAACCTCGGCAATTCTCTTTCCCGCTTTTCCGTCGCCGTAGGGGTTTCTGCAATGTTTTACTTTTTCTCGGAATTCTCGGTTATACAGCGCCTTCTTGACCGCTTCAACGATTTTTTTTCTGTCATAGTCTACGTCAATCACGTTTCCGGCTCTTTGCCTGCCCTTTTGCCTCGTTCCGATATTGACAACAGGCAAGCCGAAGGAAGGAGCCTCAATTATCCCACTACTCGAGTTCCCAACCATAACGCTGGCAAGCCTCATTAAACCCAGATACTCTTCGTGTGGAACGCTTTTGAAGGTCTTGACAAACGGATATTTCTCGTACTCCTTGATGACCCTTATCATCCTTCGGCCGCCAGCATCCGCATTTGGATAAATCAAGACCGCTTGATGCTTCAGTTCCTTAACAGCTTCCAGCGTTTCCCGGATTTGATCTGAAGCTTGGTCAGCCTCAGTAACCACCGAATGCTGCAAAACGAGAAGAACAGGTTTGGACACTTCCAATCCATATTTTGCAGCCACTTTCTTGGACCCAAGTATTCTCTCGTTCAAAATGAGGTCTAAACCTGGGGCCCCGACGACATGCACTCTCCAGGACTCCTCACCCATTCTGATGATTCTCTCAGCGCTTTCTTGTGTGGCCGGAAAATGTATGTGGGCCAGTTTCGTGATAGCGTGTCTAACAGGTTCATCAACATTTCCCGAAATTTCTCCACCATGGATGTGCGCTATCGCTATGCCCATGTAAGTAGCTGCCACTGCTCCCACCAGCATTTCACTGCGATCTCCCAAAACGAGCAAAATATCTGGCTTAATCAACTTCAACGCTTCAGCGGCTTTAGTCAAACATTCACCAATGCTTTTTGCCATCGAGGCTTTTGTATCCTCACCATGGAGTACAGCTATTTTTGCTGCGATCTTGAAGCCATCTCTCTCAATTTCGTCCACAGTGTGTCCGAATTCTAGTGAAAGATGCATCCCGATTACAATCAGCGAGAGTCGAAGTCCAGCTTTCGCTTCTATTTCGTTTAAGACTGACTTGAATATTCCATATTCTGCCCGTGTCCCTGTGATGACAGCTATCTTTTTCATCCAACTATCACAAGAGTTTCTCAAGGGTAATCAATTCATCAGCTAGAATATCCTTCTTTGCTTTCTTCCCTAATATCTTACTCAAGTCTTTTGGCTCAAGTCCAGTGCCGGGTCTCTTGAGGTCCAGCATGTTTTCTCGTATGACTGTTCCTTTTCGGATCTTAACTCTTGCCACTACGCTTCTCCGGGCGGCTTTCTTGATTTGTTCTTCGCCTTTTGTAAGCCTCTTAATCCCATCCCCCATCGCTTTTTCCACGTCTCTGATGGCCGTAACCATCTGCTTGAACTCGTCCGGTTCCAGAGAAGCTCGATGGTCTGGGCCTGACATTTTTTTGTCTAGAGTGAAATGTTTCTCAATCAACACCGCACCTAAAGCAGTAGCTGCTATGGGTATCGAGATTCCAAGAGTATGGTCAGAAAAACCTACTGGGCATCCAAAACTCCGCTTCAGAAAATCCATAACCCTCAGGTTCACGTCTTCGGCCTTCGCCGGATAGCTGGTTACGCAATGGAGCAAAACGATATCCTCAACACCTTTTTCCTCCATAACTCTGATTGCTTCTCCTATTTCGTCTAAAGTGCTCAACCCGGTTGAAAGAATTATGGGCTTCTTTTTTTCAGCTATGTGTCTGAGCAGTGGAAAGTTGGTTGTTTCTCCAGAGGGAACCTTGAACGCTGACACGTCAAGACCGGCCAGAAGATCGACACTTTCCTCATCAAAAGCCGACGATAGAAAAATGATGCTTCTCTTCTTGGCGTAACGGTGCAGTTCGACGAAATCTGCATCTTTAAGCTCTAGCTTTTTCAGCATGTCATATTGTGATTTTTTGGGGTCAGTGGTCTCCTTTTGATACTTCGCTTTTTCTGCATACTTGGTGACAATTCTTTCTGTCTTGTATGCCTGAAACTTTACTGCGTCTGCGCCTGCACTCTTCGCGGCGTCTATTAGTTTTCTTGCCCTATTGACGCTGCCATTGTGGTTTACACCGATTTCCGCAACTATGAAAGTAGGTTCGCTTTCACCCAGCAGTCTGTCGCCAATCCTTATCTTCTTCACTTTAACGTTTTCACACCCGCATATTGCGTGGTTTGACTAGGTCATTTCTCTGAAAACAGGCTTAACAGGCTTGCCTTCCAAGAACTTCTCAAAGTTGCCTTTCTTAGTGGCTTTGCCCAACATTTTTAGTGCGTGATCGAGGGATTCAAGAGTCTTGTTGATCTCCTTGTCTTTATGAGAATAGCTGACTGCATGATAAGCTGCCCAAAGGATTCCTCTCTTGAGCAGTTCTTGTTGAACAAGGCTTTTCATAAGCAATGATTGGTCAGGAGTCTTCCCAAAGAACTTGACTAGAGTGCTCGGAGGGTAGCCCGCACATTGAGTGAATTTCCCAAGGTCTTGTTCTTCCACCAGCTTGTTGTAGCCATCCTGAAGCTTCTTTCCTTGTTTCCAAACAAAGCCGATGACCTTCTTCGCTTTGAGCTCCTTAATAGTGGCTATTGCCGCAGCCAATGAGAGACACTCTCCGCCGAAGGTGAACGAGCAGAATGTCTCGTTGAAAACATTCATTATTTCCCGTTTGCCCACTAATGCGGCGATGGGCATGCCGTTTGCCATCGCTTTTCCAAAAGTCGCCAGATCGGGTGTAACCCTAAAATATTCTTGGGCCCCACCCAAAGCGAATCTGAATCCAGTGATTATTTCATCAAATATGAGCACTGCACCGTTGTCATGCGTCACTTTTTGTACGTCTTTTAAGAAATCGGCCTGTGGTGGAGTAACGCCCACTGGTTCCATAATGACTGCTGCGAACTGGTCTGGGTATTTGTCAAATAGTTCTTTGAGACTTTCGATGTCATTGTACCTGAAGGTGAAGCTCAACTCTTTCATGACTTTGGGGACGCCCTTGTTTCTGTCAGTTGTTATCACGTACCAATCGTGCCAACCGTGATAGCCGCAGATTGCGATTTTGTCTTTTCCGGTATAGGATCTAGCAGCTCTGATTGCAGCTGTTGTTGCGTCCGACCCGTTCTTCCCGTATCTTACTGCTTCTGCGCAGGGTATAGTGTCTATTAGCAGTTCGGCAAGATCTAACTCGAGAGGATGCATCAGCGTGAATTGCGTGCCGTCTCCCAGCTGCTTCTTGATGGCTTCATTCACAGCAGGGTAGGAATAACCTAGGATTAGGGCTCTAAGGCCCATTCCCCAATCGATATACTTGTTTCCGTCAACATCCCAGACGTAGCAGCCCTTACCTTTCTTAAGATATTTAGGGGCTACTCCGTCAACAAACTGTGTTGGTCCTTTGCTCAAGCATTGAGTTCCAGCCGGGATTATCTTGCTTGCCTTGTTCCAGATTTTCTGAGATTGAGTCAAGACCCTCTTGGATTTCATGATCTCATTCTACCCATGGCTTCACCCTTACCGTTATCTTGCTCACTCATTAAGTTTAAGTCTTAACATGAGCTTTGCTGTCTGAACTCTTCTCAAGATCCTTCAAAACATCGAGTATCCGCTTGTCCTCTTCCAAAGTGTACGGATACTTAGTCTCGCCTTTGACGGCCTTAACGAAAGCGCCGATCTCATCAATGTACATTTCTTCCGATATCTTTTCGTCGTAGCCGACTACTTTTGTGCCAGGTTGCTCAATGTATTCTTTCCATTTCTTGTCGTCGGACGTGTAGACTTTGATGCCTGAACCCCATTCCCACCGGATGTTGCCTCTCTCTCCGTAGATTTCACAACTACGTTCGGCCACTCTTGAAATCACATCCACAAGCATGTTGCCAAGAACCTTGTTCTTGAATTTCAAGATGCACTGATAAGCGTCGTCGATATCGATCTCCAAACTTGACAGTTTAGCCTTGAAACAAGAGACAGTGTCCATGTTACCGAAAACCCATTCCAGCCAGACCAACTCGAACGACACGATCTCTCTGGCTGCTCCAGTTGCACGCTTGGCAACGTAGAATTTACTGTAGTCCTCCCACGGATGCCAGTCTGGCAAGTATTGTCCAGAGTGATGAGTGAAAAGCAGAACGTCTCCGATGACTTTGCTGTCAACGAGCTCTTTCAACTTCTTTATCGAAGACTGAAAACGCATCGTGCACGAAGGCGCAGCGACCATCTTCTTGCTTCGACACAACATAATGAGCTCGTCCATTCCCTCGTCGACAACGCTCGCTTCCATGAAGAAGTGTTTGTTGTGTTTTGCAGCCTCCATCGCATATTTCACATGCAAATCCGGCGGTGTTGATATGACAAGAGCATCAGGCTGCTCCTTGATCGCCTTGTCGAAATTGTCAAATGTTTTTATTCCGTATTTTTCCTCAGCTTCATTTCTCCTAGTTTCCATCGTGTCGAAACCTATGATTTCTCCAGCTTTGAGGTACTTCAAATTACGGATTCTTCTCTTCCCCATCGATCCTAAGCCAACTATCAGGAACTTCATGTTTTGCCCTCCATCATCTTTTCAATCAAGTCAGTCACCCTTTCTGTTGCTCTACCATCCATCTTGTACGCATGTTCAAACACGAACTTCGCACCAGCCTGCTTCAGCGCTTCCCTAACCTTATCATCATACAAGATCTTTTTGATTGCTGGACCCAGATCTTCTTCCTTGTAGACTCGCAATGTCACGCCTTTGAAGTATGGCGTTGGGTCCGATCCCTTCATAAGATATGCAGTAACGCAAAGCTTCCCCAATATTATAGCCTCTAGAATGACGGTGGAATAGGACGCAACGAGAAGGTCGCAGGCATACAATGGCTCATATGTATCGGCGCGTTTCGACATTATCTTTGCCTTAACCCCTTCCCTCCTCACAAGCTCTACATACCATTCTCCTACTTCCGCTGGATGAGGCTTTATGACAATCTGAAGCTCCGGAAAGTCTCGCAGTGATCTCAAAACACTCTTCAAGAATGCTGCCCCCTCAGATATCGGCAAGTTTTCGGTAACAACCAGAACAAGCTTCTTCTTTCCATCCAAACCCAATTTCTCGCAGAACTTGTCGCGATCGTAAACTCGACCTGCCTCAACCAACGCGTCGTATCGAGGCTGACCTGTCGCGACAACACTGCTATGAGGGTAATCACCTGCTTTCGTCAGAAGGTCGAGATAGTATGGTCCAAACACCGCTGTCTTGTCCGGGATGGGACAGAATGGCGATCTTACATCCCCTGACTTGGAGATACTGCCTTTCCAAGACACATAGCCCTTGTGTATACGCCCAACTGTGCCATGTTGAAGAGCCATCGTCGGAATCTCTTTCAGCTTTCCAGCAACCATTATGGATTTCTGGACTATGCCATGCTCACTACTAACCAGAATAAAGTCGGGATTTTCTTCGTCAACCAGTCTCCTTGCCATTTCAAGGGATTTTGCCACGTAACCGAAAATATTGTCAAAATAATAAGGTAATTCGTCTTCCCAACCAACCCTCCTCAGAACAGAAATCAGCCCTTTGTCTCGGGAAGCTCGCCTCCAAACGTCCCGGAAAGACCTTTTCGCGTCATTTTCCATCTTCCAGGTCTTCATCGACCAGTAACTGTTGAATTCCCTATGAATCAGATTTTCCTGTTGATGTTCCATTCTACCAATCATTGTTTTCACGCCAGACATCAAATCTGCTTTCAACGGCGTCACCATAACAACCCTGAAGCCTTTTTTCTGCAGATCACTGATAATCGAGTGAAAGTAAAGATCCCCTTTCCACTGCCTTCCAGTCGCAGAAGGCATGTTCCTCCAGTCTCTGTCGTGGACGGTAATCATGACGGTTTTACCGTTTCCCATAGGGCTTTTGCCAAGAAGCGAAGAGATAGTTCGACATGTCAAAAAAGTGGTGAAGTCATAGATAAAGTCGGCAAGAGAGAAGATCAGCGTGTTCTTGGTT
>JBGOYH010000043.1:0-13978 GCA_041479575.1 Bathyarchaeia archaeon | reverse complement strand
TGGAAAACATATCGGGCCAATATCCTGATGCTGTTAAACTGTTCAGGCAATACGTCAAAGCTAAGGAAGCTATTCTTGAGTGTGAATGCGTGGCTGTTGATTCTGACACAGGCGAAATGCGTCCCTTTCAGGAGCTTATGCATCGCAGACGCAAGTATGAGATTGAAAAGGCTATTGAGGATTATCCTGTTTCGCTTTTCATGTTTGAAGCGCTTTATGTTGATGGGAAAGACTTGACGTTAGAGCCTTATCCGATAAGGAGGAGATTTCTTGAAAAAACCATCAAAGAGACTGACCGCGTGAGACTTGCCAATAGTGTAATCACAGAGAAGGTTTCTGAGCTTGAGAAGTTCTTTCTAGAAGCTATCGAAAGTGGCTGCGAAGGTTTGGTGTGTAAGTCGATTGCCAAGGATTCCGTTTACCAGGCTGGTGCGAGGGGTTGGTTGTGGATTAAGTACAAGCGGGACTACAAGAGTGAGATGACGGATACTGTTGATTTGGTGGTGGTAGGGGGCTTTCATGGAAGGGGAAAGAGGGCTGGGGGTTATGGGGCTCTTCTTCTTGCGGCTTACAATTCTGAGGGCGACACTTTCGAGACGGTGACGAAGTGTGGGACGGGTTTTACGGATGAGGATTTGGCGAAGCTTCCAAAGATGTTGGAGAAGCATAAGCTTTCTCACAAGCATTCGAGGGTCAGTTCTATGGTTGAGGCGGATGTCTGGTTTGAGCCTGCTGTCGTTATTGAAGTCCTGGGCGCGGAGATTACTCTGAGTCCGATTCACACTTGTGCTTTGGGTTCAGTGCGTAAGGGGAGCGGGTTGGCTGTTCGTTTTCCGAGGTTCACGGGGAAGTACAGGGACGATAAGGCGGCGGAGGATGCGACGACGTCAGTTGAGGTGTTGGAGATGTATCGGAGTCAGTTGAAAAAGATAAGCGAGAGCTGACGTGCTTTGTTCGACGAGGATATGTGCTGCTGTTAGCAGTTGTGGGACCGTTAATTGTCCCCTCCCCTAGACTTTTTCTGGAGCAAGCGCCGCAGGTGGAACTTCGTAGCGCGCGCGATTTTGTTTAATCTGATTTGATTCTTCTGGCCCTCTTGCATAGTTGTATTCTCATTATTTGATTGAATTAATTCGGAAACCATTCTTGAAGGATTTCTTTGAAAACAGAAATTAAATAGTCTTGGATTTTCCGTCCTTTGGGTTTGCGCCTGCTTCGTTGGCTAGTCTGTCTAATTGGTCGAGTTGAGCGTGGATTTCTCGTTCGTCAAGGTTGGAAGCGACGCTGTTCATGATTTGTGCAACGCAGGCAGCGACACTGGCCCACTTCCGCCGCTGGTTGAGGCTTATCGGAACCATTTTTCCATCGCTTCTTTGATGTTTTACTTCGCCTCTAGCGACTCGTGCTGCTACTCTGAAGATTTCCTCGAGGTTCTTAAGTGTCGTCTTCCGGAGCTTCTGAGTGTTAGCTTTAACTTGCTTTCTTGTTGTTTCAATCCGCCGTGAAACAAATCTATTGACGGAAACTTTAACCAATAGATGAGACCCCCCTATATTTTCCCGTAACCGATCAACCTTCTCGTTAAGACTACAAAACTATGTCTGGTCAGATCGCATCGCACACGCGTGCGCCGATCTTGGTGGCCAACTTATTTAAGAGTATTAAATTTCTTTTAAAAGTTTGAGGAATTCTTCCCTCGTCAAGCCTGCTTCAGCTATGATTTCCATCAGTAAACCTTTTTTTATCTCTTTATGTTTTGGAACTGGCACGACGTATTCGTCTTTGATGAGGATTAGATGGCTTCCTTTTTGTCTAGCAACTTGGAAGCCCGCTTTTGCGAGGACTTTAACGACTTCACGCCAAGAGAGCAGAGGGAGCCTCGACAACTACCTCAACCTTTTCTCCTCTAATCTTGCCATGAAGAAGCTTTGCTTTAGCTTCCAAATAGCCCTCTATAGCTTCCTTGACGTTTTTTAAGGCTTCCTCCCTTGTTTCGCCTTGAGTGGCTACTGGAAGCTCCAGACACTTAACTACGAAGCCGCCCTCCTCAGCAGGCTCCAAAACAACCGTGAACCTACGGGTAACCATAAAACCGCCAGCAATACAATATCTGCGACATCTATATGAGCCTATCTTCAATCTTAACGAAGGGTTTGTTTGTCGAAACAGCATAACCAACCGCTTGCAAGTTTTAAAGGAGTGGAGTAGTGGAAGAATAGCGCGCATGTGTGTTCCTAAATTCCCCTTCTTGAGTGTGATAGGGCTGAATGGCTTGTCTTACAGCACTTTTTGCGGCTCAAGTCACCGTCACCACCAATAGGCCAAGCAAACCCAAGAGAATGGAACACTTCACACACGAATTTAGGAACGAGCGCGCGCGCTAAGACGAAATGAACACGGCGGACAACACCTACACCTATGGCTTGGTCTCGGTGACGATCATGGGTGACGTCGACGGCAACGGCATAGTTAACGTCTTGGACGCCATCGACCTTTCGAACTCGTTCGGCAAAAGCATAGGACAGACAGGTTTCAACCCTAACGCCGACTTCGACGACAACGGCGTAGTCAACATCTTAGATGCAATAACCCTCGCAAACAACTTCGGAAGAACCAGCGCGTGACGAGAGCAATGGCCACAGTCGGACTTGTTGACTATTCAAGAACTGAAGAACAGGGTTGCTAGAGTTGGAACCTCATGCTCAGGATTTTGTCTATCATTCCTGCTTCTCTAAAATACTCTGCCAAATACTGTCTTACTTCCTCATGGCCAACGTTTTTTCCTACGATCACGCCTGCAAGCTCATGCCGGGGTTTTGTCCTGAACTTCGGTTCAATCAATTCCTTATTTACATTATATTTTTTGATTACTTTGATTTTGAACCGTTCCAATCCGTGTTCAGGACAGCTCATTTCCACCAATATGGCTGCCAACGGTCCTCTCCCCACGTATATGTAAGATGTGTCTTCTACTTAAAATCTTGTTGGTGACAAAGGTTAAGATTTGTCATTCTCAACGTCTCGCAAGGTTTGTCCATCAACTCTCACTTTTCTGTTCAGGCTCCAAGATTGGTGCCTCGGCAAGTCTCATGTCTTGCTGTCTCACTTCATCAACAAATGACTGCATGACTGGAATCAGAACAAGGTAAGTCACAACCGCAAGCGGGATCGTGAAGTCCCCGCCTGCTGCTTCAAGAGGTGTAAACGTTCTGAGAAACGTGACCGTCGCAACGAACAACGTCGGACACAGAATAGTCTTCGTTTCTTTGAAAAAGAAGCACAAGAAGACACTCTCAGCAAAAAGGAGAAATACGGAACCAAGAAGTGAAGGTACGTCTCCAGCGAAGTACTGGGTAACAGGAAGCATGTACAGCGTAAACATAATTGAAACCACGACGAATGCCACATTGAACCCATGCATGTCTTGAATTTCAGTCTGAACATACCCTCGAAACGCCATTTCTGTTGCTATGCTTGCAAGCAGTATGCTTCCAATCTTTAGGAGAAAGTCCGAATCAATCGGCGTGCCTGGCAACGCCTCAAATCCTGATAGTGCTCCAGGCAAAAAGAGAACCGTGAAGGCAAAGACAACTCCGAAAAAAACAGAAATGGTCAGCAGTCGGTTGCTTCTTCTCGGAACCAGAAAACCGTAATCTGCGAGGCTACTACCTTCCCATCTTATAGCTAGAAATGTGGCAAAAGCGATAAGAAACAACATGAGGCCAAGAAACCAGCCAAGAGACGGATCGGTGTTAGAGAAGAAAACACCACTTTGATGAAGCGCGAAAGCACAAAGAAAAATCATTGCACATCTGAACCATTGCGCTTTTGTCGACATAGCTTTCACGCATCATGAGAATACTGGTTCTACAAGATAAAATGCTGTCGGCGACACAGTAAATCTGAAGCTTTCGCGTTCGTGTTTGTCACGTTTCGCGTTACTCTTCAAGACCGGCTACATAATCATAAGCCAACAAGACGAAAGCAGCCATAAAATAGACGGCAAGATACGAGATGGCGAAAATGTGTTGCAGTTGAACATGCATCGTCGTGTCGATCTTGAACGAAGTTGTGTCCTCAAGACGGGCTACGCCGTTGGAGAAGCAGTAGAGTCTGATCTCGATGTCACGAGTGACTGGCTGAGTGTCACTCCACCCCTCAATGTGATAGTCATGTGAGACGGTTTCTCCTTTCTTGCATGACCAAGTTTTGTAGTTGGTTGAGTTGTATTCATTAAACCACAGATTGTTGTCGACGTAGAATTCGAAGAAAAACCTTGCAGTTCCATTGTCGTATTCCGAACAATTCGAGTTGTAGATCTCAAAGGTCCACGCATCCGACGCTTGAATACGGATCCTTTTGCTATGCGTAACCTGCGTGAATTTGGCATTGCCCTCCGCTTGGGACGCGACGGCTGACGGCAGGCTCAAAGCAGCAATCATACATAGAAATCCGATTGAAAACATAAGACAGCGATTTCCGATTCTCATACATTCTGTCCTGTTTCATTCTGAGCTCACAAAGGCTCTCTTGTTATGCGGTGATTTTCCGTCTATTTAAGCTCGTTGATTAGGGAATGTTTCGATCGTGAATGCAAACTGATGGACGCTCGAGATTTGTTTTTACCTCTATCTGTTCTCGTTCAGGATATGTTTACTGCTGGCTTCTCATTGGATCTCAGAGTCATATTCGAGCGTGCCATTGCGGCTAGAGAGTTAACCTTATCAGTTTGTTTTTGTTATTTCATGTTTGTTGTAAGCTGAAGATTGTGAAGGAGAACGTGAATTGCGGCGTAGACTAGCATATATTGGCTTGTTTCTGTTGGTAGTTGGCCTGATTTGCGTAATTTTCTTCGAGATTAATCTGAGCAAAGTAAAACTGACAAATGTTGGACAATCTGACTTCGAAGTATGGGATTTCGCCCTCAACCTGACGAAGGGGCGGACTTACAGGTTGTATATTGAATCAAATAGCGAGTGGGGAGTGGCGTTCACACAAGGTGCTTTTGACAGGGCGATGCCCGTAAATGTTACCATAACTTCTCCAGAAGGCGGTGTCACCAGTCTACAGGCGTTCTATTATAGTTTGGCGTCAACCAACCCATACTATCATGAAGGGACTCCTCCTGCAATTGTTGGGGTCAAATACCTGACTGTAGATTACGGAGGCTTGACGCCTGATACATCTTCTGTGCAGATACGTTTCAATGTCCGACAGAGTGGTTTGTATGATGCTAGTGTCCTCCGCGGAAGCTCATGGAGCGACACACCGCCAAACTTTTTTGTATTCTATGAAGAATCAGTTCAATACGGAGAGACTTACTCTTTGATAGTCGCTGTCGGTGGTGTCATTAGCATTGTCGGTGGTGTCATGCTTGTTGTGGGTATGTTCAGAAAGGAAGGTGCTGCGCACAGAAGAAAGAATGGTTGAATGAGACAGGATTTTCGCTTTTTTGGGAATTTCTAGTAGGAAAAACGATTTGCGAGCTGTGATAGGAATTTTCTCGAGCAGTCTTGGGGTTTATCGACAAGGTTATATGTTCGGTTTCGGCTAAACCTAGTCGATCAGCATGGGCTTAAGAACTTATATCTTGAGAAGGGTTCTATTATCGATACCTGTTTTGCTTGGTGCTGTCATTGTCGTTTTTGCGCTTCTCCAGTTTCTTCCCATAGGAATGCGAGCTGCACTATTCGTTACCGACATCAAGGGCGCTAGGAGTCTTGAGGTGATAGCAAGAGAGAACGGTATGTATGATCCTGTTTACGTTCAGTTCTATTACTGGCTCAGAGCATTGATTGTTGATCACAATCTTGGGTTGGACGTCTCAGGAGCACCGGTTTTTGACGCAATAATGCGAAGGGTGCCTGCAACCGTGGAGATAGTGGCGTATGCTTCTCCTCTAATCATTGCGATGGGTTTAACCCTTGGAGTCCTTTCTGGTGCAAACAAGGATAAGCTGATAGATCAAGGTTCAAGAGTGCTTGCGATTATGGGAACATCTCTGCCGTCTTTCTGGTTTGGCATAGTTTTGCTATCGTTCTTCTATGCTGGCTTACACTGGTTCCCGCCCGGTAGGATGGGATCTGAGGCCTTGAATTTTGTCGGTCGGCCCGAGACCACGTGGCATTGGTACACTGGACTTGTGACTATTGATGGTTTGCTCAATGGGCAATTCTGGATATTCCTGGATGGGGTTAGGCATCTTGTTCTTCCGGTAACGGTTTTGTCTTTGATAAATTCAGCGGTGATGGTCAGGGTGACTCGATCAAGCATGCTGGAGGCCCTAGGCAAAGACTACGTGACTGCTGCAAAAGCAAAAGGTCTTAGCAGAAAAGAAGTCATAAACAAGCATGCTAGAAGGAATGCCCTGATTCCGGCGCTTACAATCTCGGGCTTGATGGTCGCAGGCTTGCTTACTGGGGTCACTATAACTGAGACTGTTTTCAACATGGGAGGCATAGGCCAGTACGCTGCGCAATCAGCACGAACTCTAGACATTCCGCCTGTAATTGGCTATACCCTCTTGACCGCAGTCGTCTTCGTCATTTCGAATTTGATCGTTGACATTCTGTACGCTTACATTGACCCGAGGATTAGGTTGGGATGACAATGGTAGAGGAAAGACCATTAGCAATAAGTACGCTTGCAATGCTTGCAGTCGCAGTGGCAGTTATAACACTGAACTTGAGCTTCCTAGTGCTCCTTCCAGGAAATCTGCTTGGACAATTGTTTCGCCCCTTGGACAATACGTGGGCAATGGTTGGCTTGATCACACTTGGAATACTTGGCGTATTCATTGCGTATAACCTTTGGGCAGGGCTGGCTACTGCTTGGGTATCGACACTACTAGCTTTGATTGTTGATGTGGTTCTGAGGATTTGGTTAGCGCTCACGAACGGTATGGGATGGATCATTCTGGCAATGGGGTTGGAGTTGGATTTTGTGCTGTTGTACTATCTGAGGAAACCGTCTGTAACACCCTTCTTTGGAGGCGAAGGAGTACGCGACGTTGTGGCCAAGTTCAGGGTTGAAATGCAGCCTAGACTCAAGGAATACAAGTTTACGCTGAGACTTGTGAAGAAGAGTCCGCTGTCGATAATTGGAGCCGCCATCATTATTTTCTATGTTTTGATGGCTTTGCTTGCACCAGTGTTAGCACCTCCAGGAGATATAACCCAAGGCGGCAACCCGAACATGATGCCATATGATCAGGAACTTCTTGTGCGTCATTCCGTGGCTCCGCAGGCCCCAAGCATAAAGCATCCGTTTGGCACTATGGAGAGTCAGTACGACATATACTATGGATGTATATGGGGTGTACAGGCCGCCCTTCGAACAGGGCTTTACGTCGCAGGGGGCTCTGTGCTTATAGGTTTAGCAATTGGAATAGTCGCTTCGTACTATGGAGGGTGGCTTGATGAAGTGCTTATGCGTTTCACAGACATCATTTTCGCTTTTCCAGGCTTGATATTGTGCATGACTCTGGTCGTCGTCCTTGTGCCGTTAGGTCTTAATCGCCTAGATGCAATCATGCTTGCCTTGACCATAGTAGGATGGCCTGGATATGCTAGGTTAATCCGAGGGGAAATATTTAGAATCAAAAACGAGGACTATGTGGAAGCTGCGAAATCCGTGGGTTGCTCGGATTTTAGAGTTATCCTAAAGCACATACTGCCAAACTCCATCTATCCCATACTCATAGTTTTCACATTGGACATCGGAACCATAGTCTTGGCTGCTGCAGCGTTGAGTTTTCTGGGTCTTGGGGCACCAGTTGGCTATGCGGAGTGGGGCGCGATCATCTTCCGTTCATTAAACTGGATCTATGGTCCCCCAAGTAACCCGTTCCAATACTGGTACACCTTCCTGATACCGGGTTTGTTCATATCATTGTTCGTAATGGGCTGGAACCTTCTGGGAGATGCCCTCCGCGACATACTTGACCCAACTCTGAGGAGGAAATGAATTGACCGAAGATCGATTTTTGCGCATAAGAGACCTAGACTTGAGATTCTACACGTACGAAGGAGTGGTGCAAGCTCTTGACAGGGTGAATCTTTATGTCAAGGACGGAGAAACCCTGGGAGTAGTCGGAGAGACAGGATGCGGCAAATCTGTTACAGGTTTATCAGAACTGGTTCTTGTCCCTCCACCCGGGCGAATAGAAGGCGGCCGAGTCCTCTTACGAAAGAACGACCAGTGGGTCAACTTGCTTCACCAAAGGGATGCCTACCTCAGGAATGTGAGAGGAAACGACATTTCGATGATTTTCCAGGATCCTAAATCTGCACTGAATCCCGTTTACACCGTTAAACAGCAGATATCTGAAGCCATCGTACATCATAGATTGGAAGAACTAAGCAAGAAAGTGCTGGAAGACGACAAGGCTGCGGCTGAGAAACTGAATGATCCCAGCATAAGTCAACAGGAGAAAGGAAAACTCGGGAAAGCTGTATTGAGCAAACAGGAAAGACGAATGCTGAAGAGAATGGTTGAAAACTCTAGTGGACTTTCTGTCAGAATCATGTCGAAAATCCCGCTTTTAAACCGTTTTAAGAAACGATTTGAAAAAGAGGTCGGAAGAGAAGTCGTCCGAATGCTCAAGGACATGCGAATACCCGACCCCGAAAGAGTAGCAGATATGTACCCGCACGAACTAAGCGGTGGCATGGCTCAGAGGGTCGTAATAGCAATGGCTTTGTCATGCAACCCGAATCTGCTCATAGCTGATGAGCCGACAACCAACTTGGATGTCACAGTCCAGCTTCAAATCCTAACATTGATCAAGGAACTGAAGAAGGAATACGGGATGACAATACAGTACATTACTCATGACATGGGCGTGGTAGCCGAAATGTGTGATCGCGTCGCAGTAATGTATGCCGGAAACGTTGTAGAACTCGGCGGGGTGATTGAGATTTTCAAGAACCCATTGCATCCTTACACAAAAGCACTTCTAGAGTGCATTCCAAGGCCAGGGCAAGAGTTCAAGTCGATTGAGGGGTTTGTGCCGAGCTTGATTGATCCGCCCGAAGGGTGCAGATTCAATGATAGATGCCCGTATGCGATGGACATTTGTGTGAGCCGAAAACCTGATTTTGTGACGGCAAAGAAGGACCATCAAGTCCTGTGTCATCTCTACACGGGTGAAAGAGCATGAGCTACTTGCTTGAAATAGAAGATCTAAAGAAATATTATGCCTTGACCGGAGGACTACTGCGAAGGAAAGTCGGCGCAGTCAAGGCAGTTGACGGTGTTTCAATATCGGTGAGGAAAGGAGAGGCTTTTGGTCTTGTAGGCGAGTCTGGCTGCGGGAAAACCACCTTGGCGAAAACAATATTGAGGCTTATCAATCCTAATTCAGGAAACATATTCTTTGATGTTCCAGGTGAGATAAAGGAAAACATAATGACGTTGCAGAGAGAAAAGAAGGACAGGTCTGACCTCGGGAGATTGAGAAGACAATGGGATCTCGCAGTTTTCAGAGGTCACAAGCTGAGAGAGATGAGGAGGAAAATGCAGCTTGTCTACCAAGATCCCACGCGCTCTCTGAATCCCAGAATGCTTGTTAAGGATATCCTGGCCGAACCCTTGGCTGTGCAGAATATCGCCAAGGGAACTGCTGCCATCAAAAGAGTAAGCGAGATTCTGGTGAGGGTAGGCCTAGGGGAAAGGCATCTGTACAGATACCCACACGAGTTCAGTGGAGGACAAAGGCAAAGAATAGCCATAGCTAGAGCTTTGATCACCACACCAAAACTCGTATTCCTCGACGAACCAACATCTTCAGTGGACGTTTCTGTTCGTGCTCAACTTCTCAACCTGTTTCAAGGACTTCGCAAAGACTTTGACCTGACCTATGTCTACATCAGCCATGACCTGAGCGTGGTCGAATGTATTGCTGACAGGGTCGCAGTCATGTATCTAGGGAAAATAGTGGAACTTGCCCCAACACCTGAACTCTACGCGAGACCGCTTCATCCATATTCTCTCGCTTTGTTCTCTGCAATTCCCATACCCGACCCCACCGCGAAGCGGACACGAGTCATTCTAAGTGGTGAGGTTCCAAGCCCAGTCAATCCTCCTGCAGGGTGCAGATTCCATCCAAGATGTGAAAGTTCAATGCAGGTCTGTCAGACACAGGAGCCCAAGCTCGTTGACGTTGGAAACGGGCACATGGTTGCATGTCATCTCTACAGCAAGTAGTTTCTCAACTCCACAAGTGGAGAAAGTGATTGTTTAGTCATCTCTTCATTAGAAACATTGCACTGCCCTTGGCGGTTCTTTCAATCGTCGATTTGATCGCTGGCGTCTTTTCGGTGCTTTTCTTTCCAATAGGTTATTTTGCAGGAAAGCCGGTCACCAGGATCGCTTCGGATCTAGCATTCGTTGAAGGTGCCTTGATTTTCTTTGTGGGGGCTTTGATGGCTTTCTTCCACTCGGACCAGACATCACGTATGAAAGCCTTGATGATAGTGGGAGTCGCTATGATCGTAGTCTCAGTGGTCTTTGGGATGTCTAGGCTGTGAGGCTGATGAATCTGTTATTGGAAAAGGCAGAGTAGAAGACTCTAGAACAATTTTCCGTAAATGCTATATATGGGCATATGTTATGTTTTGTTGCTGATAAAAGGAGAATAGGAGATAAGAAGGGATAAAATGAACGCCAAAAAACTATTAATAGTAATCGTGACGTGTTTGCTAGTAACAGGGACTTTTGCGATGATTCCAGTGTTTTCAGCGCAGCCACCAATTGACACCAGCTATTACTATATTGGGACCATCAGTCAACCAAGAAACGTTGACCCTGTCCGATGCTACGACACTGCCAGTGGCGAGCTAATAATGAACGTGTACGATTCACTGATCTTCTTCAACCAGAGCGGTCAGTACGCGCCATATCTGCCACCGGAAACCTCCAAAGTAAATGACAGTAACCTTGCAGCACTTGCCGACTTCAAACCAGTACTCGCCACTACACTGCCGGACGTAGTCGCCGTCCAGGGTTCCGGAAGCAACTGGACTTTCACAATCGACACTACAAAGACGTTCGCGGATTGGACAGACAGTGCGAGCGTTGTTCACTCTGGGCAGACTTTGACAGCAGCCGATGTTGTCTACAACTTCCAGAGAATGCTCGTTCAAGACTGCTCTGGAGGACCACAATGGCTGTTCCTAACACCATACATAGGCAGAAGCTACTTCGCGAGCTCGGTAAATAACTCGTATGATAGCAACGTAGCTACTCCAACGCTCGACCCAGTCGGGGTCGACGGGGTAGGTGAAAGGAAAGCAGCAGCTGCTATTCAAGCCTTCATGACTGTCAGTGGCAACAACGTGACTTTCCACTTCCTTAACGACTGGCCACTCGGTGGTCTATACCAGACCTTTGCCAACACCTTTGGATGCATACCCCCGAAGAACTTCTGCATCGAGCACGGATGCTGGAACGGAACATTCTTCGACACGTGGTCAACAATTTATCGAAGAAAGCCGAGCAGCCAGCAGACACCGCTAGACACACACTATGCAGGATACTCAAAGTACTCGAGTGCAAGCGCAGAACCCGCAATGTGCGGCACCGGACCATACCAATTCACATACTGGGACAAGGCAATGCTACAATGGAGACTTGACTGGAACCCAACCTACTGGGGTGGATGGGCAGATGGTCCTGCTGGTCCCCACGTGCACACCATACTCGAGACAGGTATCAATGCTTGGCCGACAAGGAAAATGGAGTTCTTGTCAGGCGAGTTCGATACGTGTATTGTTCCAAGAGCGAACATGTGGGACCTGCTAGAACCCTCAGACCTATCAGGACACACCGCGATTCCAGGCATAGTACTCTACTGGAACACACCTGCGCTCAGTAACGAAATTGTCGCCTATACGTTCGTCGTGGATACAGCGAGTCCATACATTTCGAAGATTGCGGGAACACCGGCACCTAACTTCTTCAACGATAGCCACGTGAGGAAGGCTTTCTCTCAGGCGTTGAACTCGTCGGCCTACATAGCCAGCGCCTATTATGGCGAGGCAATTCAGCCAGCTACATGGTACATCAAAGGTTTGTCCCCTGACTGCGAAAACAAGGCTATAACAGCCTATGACTTGAACGAAATTGCGATTCAAAACGAACTGACGGCCGCAGGACTATGGAACCAGAACTGGGAAACAACGATAGTTTGGAACAGCGGAGCCGAAGCAAGACATATTGCGGCGCAGATGATTGCGAACGAGATGACAGTGATGGGTGCTAAGGCAGGAAAAACGTTCAAGGTCAACGTAATTGACATGGAATGGAATACTTTCCTGACAGCATTTGAAACATACCAGCTGCCGGGCTGGGTCATCGGTTGGCAAGCAGATTTCGCGGATCCTGACAACTTTGCGAGACCGTACATGTTCTCGGAAGGAGACTTCTCGTACTTCCAAGGCTACAACAATCCAACTGCAGACTCACTCATTACACTAGCAGCAGTTTCGGCTGACGTCAATGTCAGAAATAGCTCATACCAGACATTGCAAACGATCTACCACGATGACGCAGTCAGTCTGCCACTCACACAGCCTACGGGTCGTGGATGGCACAGAGACTGGGTCCGAGGAGTTTACGTAAACCAACTCTATTCAGGCCCATACTACTACGATAGAGCCAAGGTCGTATTCGCCACGCAACCTATTGACGTGGACGTAACAAAGACTATCACACCAATCGTATACTACTCGCAAATTCTGGTCTTTCACGGCGAAATGAGGCGAGGCAACGGCAGCTCAACAGCGGCAAAGATGACGTACGACATCACGGTGCATAGAACTGACGCCAACGGACTTGTCGGAATACTCTACACTGCTATCGGTCTGAAGAGATACAATGCAACCGGCTACAGAGAGTACCCCAACGCTACATACAAGTTGCTGGCTCCAGGAGGCAATGTAACTGTGACGTTGGACTGGTATGAAGACGGCGCCACCCAGGTAATCACACCTAGCGATTGGCAGGTAGCTGGCGAAGCAAACCCAGTTGACATCAACAGGACGCGAGACACCAACAGTACCAACAACGTAATAGACGACGGCATTGTTCAGGCCAAAAAGCTCGTGGGCGACATAAACGGTCAAGGAGTAGTCGACATCTACGATGCCATATTGCTGTCAAACTCGTTCAACAAGCATTCAACCGACAAGGGCTTTAACGCAGACGCTGACCTGAAGCCTGATCTCGTCATAGACATCTATGACGCTATCTTGCTGGCAAACAACTTCAACAAACGCTGGGGAATCTGGCCATAGCAAGTCTAGAAAACCCTTTAATCCCCCTTTTTTGTTTCTAATCTTTCCAAACGAAAGTATGTCGGGTTTGCACATTGTTCTGTTTGTTTTATGATCGTCCATTTTCTGACCAAGCAGCTTTCTACTCAGCTAGAAGATAATTCCAGAATCTTTAAATTGGGAGAGTAACTGATTATGTGAGTGAACAAAAAGGAGAAGGGAGAAAAAACAAATGAAGAACATAGCTAAAATTATGTCCATAATGATGATCGCAACAGTTCTCTTAGGATTCGCAGCCATATTCCCAACAAACGCAACGCTCGGTCAAGGTCCAGCAGTCTTCATTGACCCCAAAGACAGCATATTCTCATCAGCCATCATGGGAGTGGGCAGCACTTTCACGATAAACGTTGTTGCTCAAAACATGAGTGACTTGGCAGGTGCATCATTCATACTCCACTGGGATCCTGCTCTTATAGACTGCACAGACATGACTGAAGTACTGTTCCACGCCCGAGTATACCCTGCTGATTGGAGCAACATTAACCAGCTTGCTCTCGATTGGACTACCACGCCGGGAGAGGGAGTTTACGGATTCAACTTCGTAAACATGGCGAAAGCAATTCTTCACGGCTACGCCCCAATGAACATAAATACAACGACCAATCCGCCAAGTGGAATCGCCACGGTATGCACCCTTACTT
>JBGOYH010000042.1:0-14187 GCA_041479575.1 Bathyarchaeia archaeon | reverse complement strand
TTATCGTGAGGACCTGCTCCATCTTGTGAAGCGACTTGATACTCTTGCAGACCACGTGAAGGATGCGGCAAGATGTATGGAAATGCTTGCCGAGGCAGAAATCCCGCAAGAACTGTGCGAGAATACTGTCCATATGACGGGGGCTTTGGTGGATTGCTCTCGTGCATTGCGTGCTAGCATTGAAAAGCTTTCAGTGGCCCCAGCGGAGGCAATTGAAGGCTCAAAGAAAGTCGAAGAGATAGAGCATGGAATCGACGAAGATTACTTGAAAACAAAGAAACTGTTCGTAAAATACGGCGAGAAAATGAACCCGGGTGCTCTGGTAATCTATGATGATTTGATCGAATTCATCGAACAGGCTGCTGATATGTGTGCGGACACTGCTGACTACATCGTCATCCTTTCCAGCAGAGAATGAATCTGACATTTCGCAGTACAATGATTCTCTGGCACGCTAGAAACAAATCTCTATTATGGGTGCTGCCTACGCCGAAGCTGATTGCAGGAAACAAAGCTATAGAATGCAAGCTAGTTGTTTTTGACAAAGACGGCACTCTTGTTGATTACCGTCAAGTAGATTTTGAGTTGGCGAGGGCGCGAAGAAGGAGCATTGAAAAGGTTGTCGGAAAAGAGGCGGCTGATATTTGGGAACGGGCTGTTGGTGTAGATTTGAAAGAACAGAGTATGGATTATCATGGGCCTTTAGGCACGTTGCCTACTCGTGATGAGCTGTTGGTTGCGGCTGCTGCTTTCTACATGAAAGGATTCTCATGGGATGTCGCTAGGCAACTTGCTCAGGATGCATATGACGCGGCAGATAAGTCGATGAAGTCTCCATATGGTTCTGTTCTGCTAGAAGGTGTCACACAAGCTTTGCGGAAACTGAAAGACCACGGATTGAAGCTGGCAATAGCTTCGACGTACGCACACGATCGAACTGTCGAGTCGTTGAAGACTTTGAACATTGCGTCCCTGTTCGATGCGGTTGTTGGGCCTGAAGATGTAGCCAACGGTAAACCTTCACCTGACATGATTCTTGAGCTTCTGAAAAGAACAGGATGTAGGGCTAATGAAACTGTCATGATTGGAGATTCAATGTCAGACATTAGAATGGGGAAAAGCGCAAAGGTCAAAGCCTGCATCGGCGTATTGACGGGCATCACTCCAAAGCAAGAGCTTGAAAAACTGGCAGATGTAGTCATCGATTCAGTAGCGCAATTAGATGCAGTTTAGAGTCCTTGCCCTAATGAAACACCTATGTGGAAAGCCTTATCGAGTAAGTCTTTTCTGTTTCTAGCTCCTTCTCCGCGATCGGAATCTGTGACAGCTAGAGTCTGCACCAGTTCGATGTTGGCGTCTTTGCACCAGAGTCTTACTGTTGCCAATGCATGTTCAGGGTTTTTTGCGCTGTCAGCAACCCAGATGAGGACGCCTTTTTTCCCCAATAGTATTCTTTCCCAGCGTACTTCTGATTATAGCCATGGACTTGTTTCATCGCTAAACTAACAAAAGATAGCAAGTTGTGAAAATATAGAGTTTACCAATGTCGAAGCCCAGTTCTTCCGACTTCGAGGCAAGAATCCGTGTCGCCATAAATGATGTTTAAAGAAAGAAAAGGCGAGGTACTCGCCGATGGGTACTTGGTTTTTCGGATTTTCGTCTAGTCCTTGGCTAGCGTTATTTCCATTGTAGAAACCATTCTTGCGCCGCTTTCGCCTTCTCTGGCTGGCATTGATTCTGTGCCTATGGCAATCTTTGAAACCTTAAGGTCTTTCAAGAAGCGGCTTCTTGTTATCTCAGCAACATCAACCGCTGTCGTTATAGCTTGTCCGCGCGCCTTCAAGGTTACCTCTTTGCTGGTGCCTGCCGATAGGCTTGTGATGATGGCCAGAACGTAGCTCATTGCTGGTTTCCTACCAATGAAAACGATCTTATTCTCTGACATTTTTATCCTCCTTTTTGTTTTTCTGTTGTTGTGTGTAGCGTTGTGCCTCTGTGTCATGTTCTGAACAGAACGCTACCGCGTCCTAATATTGTGCAAGTCTCCTTTATAAACGCGATGAATACAATCCTCTATTCCATTTTTCTATGTCAACGCTTCTCAAGATCCATGGGCCAAAGAATATTCGGTTGAAAACTGATTTTGCCCATAAGCGGGCGCAAGCCTCTTATGTTTTGGATTAGTGACTGGAAAGAGATTCTAGAGGAGAGTTGGCAAATGGGATTCGTCAATGTAACTTCCACAAGTGATCTGAAACCAGGGGAAATGATGAATGCAGAGGTTGAAGGCAAGGAAATCTGTGTTGCCAACGTAGAAGGCAAGTATTACGCTATAGGTAATCGATGTACGCACATGAGTTGTCTGCTATCAGACGGCACACTGGAGGGAACAAATGTTACATGCTCATGCCACAATTCAGTTTTCAACATCGAAACCGGCGCTGTTGTGAAGGGACCTGCAAAAAAGGCTGAACCTGCATTTCAGGTCAAAGTCGAAGGAGACCAGGTTCTAGTAAACGTCTAGCGTCTACAAACTGTCCAGGAAACCTCTTGTAACATCTCTAGCCGACTGGAGAAACAGGTGTTTTATGTTAGCTGGAGTTACGATTTTCCTCAGCCTGTTCACTCTGAAGTAGATGGGTGGGTGTGGGTCGAAGCTTATCCATTCTTGAATGCGGTAGGAGGGTATCCGCTCGAAGAGGAGTCTCTTGAATCCTATTTCCTCTAGAGCTGTGGCTAGGACTTGCGGTTGTCCAACAATGACAGCTGATGTCAGGTCCGCTCTTGCTTCGAAGAATTTAGCTATGAAGTACAACAAAGTCGTGATGCCCCAGAAATACACAAGGAAAAGGAGCAATGATGAAAAGACAATTGGGAAAAAGGGCAATACTACGTAGAATCTGAACAGAAATTCTGACCCCATCAATCCGTAGAGAAGCAGATGGTCACGGCCCTTCAAGTGTCCGAATTCGTGTCCCAGGACACTGTCAATTTCATCTTCCTCGAGCTGAGCGAGAAGTCCTGTTGTGATCAGAACGACTCCTTGGCTTGGACTGGGTCCTGAGGCCGCTGCGTTTGGGACTAGTGTGTTGGAGACAACTATTTTGGGCATCGGGAAGCCGAATTTTTGGGCTGCCCTTTTCACCAATTCATACACGTTCACTTTTCGGGCGGTCAAGTTGTCGGGGTTGCATTCAAGTCCATTTCTTCTGAAGATTTGTCCCGTGGTTTCGCAGTCGATTTCTCCCTTTTTGGCAATTGTCTGTTCGTATACCTCTTTCTTGATTTCAACGATTTTCTCCGGTGGATATTTTTCCCTGAAACTGTCGTGTTCTTCGAAAGGTAGGCTGTATTCTAGCAAGTGAATGGTTGGATTGTCCTCGGTTATGTGCCAGTCCGCTGTCCTTTCGATAATCTTGGGTGAAAAAATGACAAAAACGAACTGAATAACTAAGAGAATTATCGGAGCGTACAATGCAACTGAAGGGGGCAAGAAATAAAACAAGAACAATCCAAGCGTAATGAATACGGCGAACAGGAGAATTTGAGTTTCAAGAAACATGCGGTTTAGCGATTTTTTCTCTTTACCAGAAGTCTTTTCTGGTACTATTTCTTCGCCTTCTCTCCAAGCAAAAAATATTGTAGTCTCTCTTACTTTTTCTTCAAACAGCTCTACAGCAATCAAAACGTCTTGTCTGACCTGAGTGATCTGTTCCTCTGTCACGGTCTCAGAGAGGGGTTCGATGTTTACTTTGAGGGGCTTGATACCGATGATTTCTGCTTTGAGCCTGCTCCGTCTGGACTCGTCTAGAACAACAAAATTGAGTGAAGAATAGCCGCCGTCATCGGTTCTTGATATGTCTGCAAACCGTTCTTTCTGCGGCTGAAGATATTTTTGGTAGATGAAGTCCAGCAAGTTTCCTATGTAACTTTCGGGAATTTCAAGTTCAATCGGATATGATACAGATTTGCTGGACATTTTGATACTCCTAAGGTTGACTCATGAACTCGATGAATTCTTCAAGACTGCGCTTTTCAAGAGTGTAGTTTGTTCGTTTTTCCTCACCGATTGTTGAATGAGGCTTTGGTCCGTAATCGTGGCCGGGGTAGACTTCAATTTTGTCGTCAAGCTTCATAAGCTTGTCGAAGAGGCTGTGGTACATATCTTCTGCGCTGCCGTCGCCAAAATCTGTTCTTCCACATTCTCCTATGAAAAGAGTGTCGCCTGTAAGTACTTTGCCGTCAACTAGGAGGCATATGCTGTCAAGGCTGTGTCCTGGCGTGTGGATTATTTTGATGGTGACTTTGCCGAGCCTCAATGTGTCTCCGTCAACCACGGAAGCGTCTTTCTTCGTTTTAGACAGTTTGTGTGCTACTACTCTTGCTCCGAATTTCTTCTTAATCTCTTCGTTGCCTGCAGTGTGGTCGCCGTGACTGTGTGTGTTTATCACGTATTTGGCCTCCAACTTTTGGTCTTTCAGCAACTTGGCTATTGCGTCGGCATTGAAGCTTGGGTCGACAACGGCAGCTTCCTTGCTGTTTTCATCTGCGATTACGTAGGAGAAGTTGTCACCATGATACTTGATCTGTTTGAAAAACATCTAAGTCACCATCATATTCTATTCTGGTTTTCGAACGTATTGTTCTTCTGGAAGGTGCTCCATCTTCATGCCTAGGTCAGCGAGGTCTTTCAAGTCTTGAACGCATCCTATGCTTGCGTCTATGTTACGGTGTACAGGGTGGAACCACATATATTTTGGCACCAGGTTGAATTGTAGAGGGATTTTGGCTGTTACGCCAAATTTTTCATATAGGCCATTGATCACTTGGCCTGTGGATACACCTACTCGTGTGGTCGTGTAACTTTTCAACAACTCCGAGGCACCGAAGGCGCCGATGCCATGCCATACCACCGCGTTTTCTGGTGATCCCAACGAGTAGAGGAAGAACTGCGGTGAGGAGGGTGTTTCTTTGAAGTTGTAGTCTACGAGTTTGTCTGCTTCTACCGTGAAGCTGTCGTCGGCTTGTGCTATGCTTATGTCGGACGGGTCGATGGCGTTGGGATAGAGCAGTGTTGTTCGGTAGTCTACTTTGACGTTTTTGAGTTTGGTTCCGTCGAAGTAGATTCTTCCTCTTGCTGCTCTTTTTGAGCCATAGCCTTTTGGTGAGTGTGGGATGGTTAGGAGCGTCGTCAGGTTTTTCATGCTTCTGCCCATGCATTTGTAGATGTTTTCAAAGGACTGATAGTCTTTGTGCGCTTCTCTTATTATGTGGTGCAGCAGGCCATCAGTGGATTCTTTTTCCAGGGCGGCTAGAGGCAATCGCATTGAGTAAATCGCGAGGTCGATTCCAAAAGCTTCTGACAATCGTGCCAGATGCTCGTATTTGACTGCGTCTACCATGTTAACGTAGCTATTGCCGCATGATTTCAAGTGCTTCTCTATGCTTTCAATTTCTTTCTTGCAGAAAAGTGAACCCTCATACTTTTGGACGAACTTCTCGTCTACCCGGAGGTTTTCTGTTTTGACCGTTGCGGCTGGAAATGCGCTTTGTCCACTGTCTACTATTGACTGTTTCAGGGGGTTCATTGAATACCTGTCTGCTTCAATGTCATCAGTGTTGAGTAGAAACGAGACGACTGTTCCAGGCGGAGGCTTCTTCAGTATTGTGCAGATTTCCTCTGTTTCCTGCGATGTGGGTTGGTGTAACCCGCGCTGTTGAAAATAGTTGGTGCAGACTTCTAACAGTCTTGTAGCAATAATTCCCTGCACATCCTCTACTGTGAGCTGCGGGTTTGCGTATTCAACGGAACATCTCAGAAAGAAGCGTGATCCGTCAAATGTAACATCGTTCTTCTGTCCGTCCTTAAAGTAGTACAGTTCAATTGGTTTTCGTTTTTCTTCTTTGAACGAACCAACTTCTTTTACTAAGGCTTCGACACATGACCATGAATTCTTGAGGAAGTCTTCAAGTATTATGCTGCATAGGTTTGATGACAATTTTGTATCACCCTCTTTCCAGAGATTCGGCCATGTACACGCAGTCTTTGGCGACTGGTAGGCCATGGAACATTCTTTCTACCTTAAAGGTTTGACTGAAGCCGTTTTCGATTAGCATCGAGAGAATTGAGTCTTCTTTTTCAGGAACGAATAATGAAACTTCCAACCCTCTGAGGCTGTTGAGCGTGGTCCTTAGGAGGTTGATTGCAGTTTTGATTCGCCCTTTTTCGCAGACCAGAGGACCCAGTTCAGTCATCCCTCTGAACACTTTTGCCACTGAGTAGCCCACGATCTTCTCATCTTCGATGCCTACTTGGCACAGGTTATCGGGGTCAGAAAGGATGGGTTCGAGCATCTTTTTTCTGGATTCGCCAAAACAGGAACGGTCAAAATCCATGATTTTCTCTGTGTCCTGTTTTCCCGCTTGTCTGACGCCGGCTGAGACTGGTGAAGGAAAAGCCTTTCCCTTCATGACAATGAAGTCTGAGCCAGATTTGAATCCCAGTGTTTTGTAGAATGGTATCCTTTCCATGTAGGCGTACAAGCCGACGGTTTCGACATTTCTGGTCTTCAAATACTCTAAGGCGTGATTTACCAACTGGGATCCTGCGCCTCTTCCTCTTCTGCTTTCGTTAACGATGAGGTTTCCGAACCACGCTATTTTGCCGAAGCTCACAGTGGTTGCGATCCCTATCTTCTTCGAGTCTTCAAGAAGCACGAAGCATCCTTTTGGTTCGAGTTCCATCATGAATTCGAAGTCTGATTTCGCTAGTCCCCAGCCCATTTGGTCGGTGATGTGAACTGCGAAGTCGAAATCCGCGGTTGACATGTTCTTTATGTGAAATGTGATAAGTTTGACCTTCCTTGAAGATGGATCGGTGATTCTGAAGACTTATACGGAAGGATAAACTTTACTAATCTTCCCATTCAGGGCGTGGACCGCAAGGAGGATCAGCAACCATAAAACCACGTTTAAATGTCAGCATTAGACGCAAGGTCCCCGTCTCAACCTACCCCTTCACAGACTTTTTCAAAGGGTTCGAGAAGGTTGATGCTGTGAAGCGGATTTTCGGCAAAGACACTGATGGAGTGTTATCGAATCTGAGGGTTGAGTTTGTTGGGCGAAGAGGATACATGGGTGTCAGTGAAGTAGATGGACACATGATAATAAGCGCTGACTACCTCGGCACGGGCAACACGATTGACATATATCTTGATTTTATCCATGAACTCGTGCATGTCAAGCAGTTTATGGAAGGCAAGGAGCTTTTCGACCATAATTTCTCTTACGTGGAGAGGCCGACCGAGGTTGAGGCTTATCGATTTGCGGTTGAAGAGGCACGGCGTTTGGGATTGGGCGACAAGAGAATCTGCAACTATTTGAAGACCGAGTGGATGACTGATGAAGAGTTCAAACGACTGGCCAAGGCAGTGGACGTCAGTTGTGCGAAAACACCCAGGAAAGGATCAAACCGTAACTTGAACTAGCGACTCTTAACAGCTTGCTTAAAGAAGAAAATGTTTGAATTTCTCTCCGCCATAGACAAAAGATAAGAATAGCGAATGCCATGGCTCAGGACAAATCACTTCGAGGGAAATTAATGAGCAAAAACCTCTCTTCTAAGTTGAGGGAAATTGTCGGATCCAAATATGTCTCAGACGATGAGTATGTTCGCTGGAGCTATTCAATGGATTCGAACATTTTTGATGTGCTCGACCCAACTCCTCCGCTTGTTGTTGTGAGACCAGGCAACGTTGAGGAGATTTCCAAGATTTTGCAGCTGGCGAACAGTACAAGAACGCCTATCTATGTGAGAGGTGGCGGTACAGACGGCGGTGGAAGTCGAGGAACAAAAATCACCGATTCAATCCTAATTGACATTACGCGCATGAATAATGTGGTGCAGATTGATGAGGTTTCGCAGACGGTTACTGTCGAGGCAGGCGCAACTTGGGGCAAACTAAACAAGGAGGTGGAAGAGAAAGGTTGGAGACTGGGTTACAAGGGTCCATATTCTGGTTACGGTTCGACAGTCGGCGGAAGCGTTGCTGTCCAAAGCAACGGGTATGGCAGTACCAGATATGGTGTGGTCGCCGAGGACCTGACGAACCTCAAAGTAGTTTTGCCCGATGGTGAAATCCTCGAAACGGGTTCAGCTGTAAATCCGAGTGCAAAGAAGTTCTATCGCTACTGCATAGGACCAGATTTGGCGGGAATTTTTGTCGGTTCCGGTGGCTGCTTCGGGTTGATAGCAGAAGTGACGTTGCGTTTGTACCCGGAGGCTGTGGGTAATGCTTTTGGGGCTTATGGTTTTAGAGATTATGAGTCGACTCAGGAATGCTATTATCTATGGTTGAAGACGCGGGAGGCAGACCACGTTGCATGGTTTGCCGAAGACGGTTTGAAAGTCAATTCGCCGGAATTGTGCGATGAGGGCTACGTGTCGATGTTGACTTTCGCTGTCGAAGACCAAACGCAGGAGCTTGTCGATGCTAGGGCAAAACTGCTGCATCAAATCGCAAAAGAGCAAGGGGGCGAAAGCCTAGACGCTGATAAGTATGCGAAGGGCGACTGGGATTACAAGTTTGAACTTTTGCCCCGGTGGGCAGCGAAAATAGGGCAGTGGCAATGGAACTGTCACATGATTCCTGCAGGAGACGCACTGATGGATCTGAAAGCTGTCCTGAACTTTCTGAATCAGCACAAAGAGGAGTTCAAGAAGCACAATGTTACTCATTCCACGGTGAGTATTGCGCACAAGAATGCTGGACACGTTTCAACGTCCATGTACTACGATCAGGGCAACCCGGAGACAGTCAAGCTAGTGAAACGGCTTTGTGATAAGTATGCGGAGCTTTCGATAGGCAAGAACGGGGGATGCAACTACTGGCTGGGCAAAATCTGGTATCCATACACGATAATGAGGAATCCGGTCTACAGGAAGCTGCTGCTGAGCGTGAAGAAGGCAGTTGACCCGAACAACATAATGAACCCGGGTGGATTGACTCTTCCGCCCGATTTTGACAAGGAGGCGTGAAATGAAATCGCGGACTAGACGCGGAAGAAATCTTGAGAACTTCAGGCGGGAGATTTACCTCTGTTCCAGATGTGGTTACTGCAGGGGCATGGTTAGGGCGAGGGACACGACGGATCTTGTCTGTCCGATTCTTGAGAACACTGGTGGCTTTGATTCGTTTACGGCCAGGGGAAGAAACATAATTGCGAGAGGAATTCTGGAAGGTAAGCTTGACCCGAAAAGCGTGTCGCCGGAGTTTGTGGACATACTATTCGCGTGTACCTTGTGCGGCAGTTGCCAGGAACATTGTCTTTCGCTTGACCCGAATACTTGGGATGTTTTTCCCGACAACAAGTTCACTGACCACAAGGTCGATGTTCTAGGTATTGCCGAATCTTTGAGGGGCATAATAATTGAGAAGGGCAACCCTCCGCCTGCTATCCGGCAAGTTCTTCAGAACATTCAATTGCATGGAAACGCTGAAGGAAGGCCTAGAAACAAGCGTGAAGAGTTTCTGAAAGAACTTGATTTTCGCGTGAAGAAGGCGGGAGAAGGGAAATGTGACACTCTTCTTTATGCCGGTTCGGTTGCTTCCTATAACCAGAGAGATCAGAAGATTGTGCAAGCCATCGCCAGAGTGCTTCATGTTTCGAACGTTGATTTCTGCGTGCTTGGCAATGAAGAAGAGGACAGCGGCAGCGATGCTTTGCGGCTGGGTGAGGAGGGCTTGTTTGAGGAACTTGCCCAACGGAATTTGGCACTGTTCAAGAAGTATGGAGTCAAGAACATCGTATGCGTGTCGCCACATGATTATGATTCCTTTGTGAATGATTATCCCGCTTATCTAGAGGACGAATGGTCTAAGCCAAAGGTCAAATTGCAACATTATACCGAGTTCTTGGCTGAGCTTGTTCGTAGTGGAAAGTTGAAAATTAGGAAAAGGCTTGGCAAGACTGTGGTTTTCCAAGATCCTTGTTATTTGGGAAGGATAAACGGCGTCTTTGACGCGCCTCGCGAAGTAATCAAAGCAACAGGCGCCGAAATGGTTGAGATGAGGAGTTCTCGTCGCAACTCTTATTGTTGCGGAGGAGGCGGGGGCGGCGTTTGGTATGAGGCTCTGCATAAGCCACGGCTTCAGACCCAGCGGACAAAGCAGGCATGTGAGACTGGTGCCGATATTCTTGCGGTAGCGTGTCCGATCTGTGCTCAGATGTTGGAGGAAGGTTTGACCAGCCTTGAAAAATGTGAAATGAAGGTTCTTGATGTCGCGGAAATCTTGCTTGAAGCAATGAATTAGCCAAGCAAAAAACTGTTAAAAGTATAGCAGTATAATATGGTTTGTTGATTCGTATGGACAAGCTTGGAGTGGGATTTGTTGGTGCTGGTTGGATAGTCAATACTCATCATGTTCGAGCTTGGAGAGGAGTTCGAAACTCTGACATCATGGCGATATGTGACATTGACGAAGCAAGAGCCAAGAAGACTGCCGCGTTGTGCAGAGAATTCGGCGTGGGCAAACCCAAAGTGTACACTGACGCCGCGAAAATGGCTGCAGACCCAAGTATCAACGCCATATATATAACTGTGCCTAACTTCGCAAGAGTTCCTGTAGTTAAAGCAATTACTGAAGAATGCTTGCAAGGCAAGTCTGAAATAATCGGGTTGGTGTGCGAAAAACCGCTAGGTCGAAACGTCAAAGAAGCAACGGAGCTTCTTAGCATGGTTGAGAAAGCAGATTTGCTTCACGGTTATTTGGAGAACCAGGTGTTCATGCCTTGGATCGTTAGGGGCAGAGACATATTGTGGACGAAAGGCGCTGCAGTCGCAGGTCGTCCGTATATGGTCAGATGCTCCGAAGAGCATGGGGGGCCTCATGAGGCATGGTTCTGGGATGCTTCACGGCAGGGCGGAGGAGCATTGAACGACATGCTGTGTCACAGCATAGAGGCGGCACGGTATTTGTTGACCGCTCCTGACGAATCGAAAGAAGCCTTGAAGCCCGCCGCTGTATCTGCGGAGATTGCCTCGCTTAAATGGTCTAGGCCGAAATACGTGAAGCAGCTCAAAGAGATGACTCAGGGGAAAGTTGATTATTCAAAAAGGCCTGCTGAAGACATGGGAAGAGGAACCATAGTTTACAAAGCCAAAGACGGAACTTTGGTCATGTCAGAGCTTACTGCTTCGTGGAGCTTTGCTCCTTCTGAACGTGTGACTATCGAGATGCTGGGACCTGAGTATTATATGCAAGTCGACACTTTGAGTCCGGAGATGAAAGTGTTTTTCAGCAGGGAGATCAAGCCGTCCGGTGCTGAGGATATGATAGAGAAGGCGGCTGCGGAGCAAGGTTTTATGCCTGTTGTTGCGGACGAGACTCATGCTTACGGGTACATGGACGAAGACAGACATATGGTTGAGAGTTTTCTCAAGAGCAAGATGCCGAGAGAGACGTGGAAAGATGGAGCTTTGATAGTCAAGCTTATGATGACTTGTTACATGGCTGCTGAGAAAGGTAAGAAGCTGAGTTTTCCACCTGATGGTCTGAAAGATTTTGTGCCAAAAGTTGCACAGGGAACTTGGAGTCCCAAAGACCTTGCAAAAGCCGATTCAAAATGATTTTGCTTGTTTTATGTGGGTGAAGAGCTTGTCGAAAGCTGGGCACTGGATCGGTGTGGATCTAGGAGGCACGTGGGTCAGAGTTGTCCTCTCTGACGAGAAAGGCAAGTTTGTAGAGAGAATAGGTGAGAAAGTTGACAAGAGTAGCGCTGAAGCAATTAGTAAGCAAATAGCTAGGATTGCGCGTTTCTTGTGCAGCAAACATGATTTCCGCGTCAAAACCATAAGAGGCGTGGGCATAGCGGCAACGGGTCCGTTGATACAAGATGAAGGAGTGCTCATTAAGCCCACCAACATTCCTTTTGACATGGTATCTCTGACGAAACCCATTACTGAAGAAATTGGCATACCGACATGCTTGATCAACGATTGTGCTGGAGCGGCTCTTGGTGAAAGCATGTTCGGTGCTGCAAAAGGATTGGACAACTTTGTTTACATAACGATAGGTACTGGCATAGGTTGCGGGGCAATTGTTAATGGTACTTTGCTTTTGGGGAAGGATGGAAATGGGCATGAAGTTGGGCATTTTGTCATAGATTCTGAAGGAAAGCTGATTTGCGGCTGTGGAAAACCCGGTCACTGGGAAGGCTACTGTTCGGGCAGAAACATTCCGAACTTCGTTAGGATGAGAGCTAAAGAAATGCCTGAAGGAGCTGTGAAGGAAAGCCTTTTGCTCAAACGTATGGATGGCGACTTGTCAAAGCTGGTTGCAGCCGACCTGTTCGCTGCAGCAAAGGAACGTGACAGTCTTTCTCTGAAACTTGTCAATGAACTCGGTGTTTTAAACGCCATAGGCTTCGCTAACGTGATAAGCGCTTATGACCCGTCGTTGATCACGGTTGGCGGCACGGTGACTCTGAAAAACAAGAGAATGATTTTGGCGCCAGTTAGGAAATATGTGGAAGACTACACGGTAAACAGAGTTCCAAAGATTGTAATTACTCGTCTGGGTGACGACGTGGGTCTCTACGGGGCGGTCGCAACTGCTATAAAATACATACCGTAGAGTACACATCTTAACTTGCACTAAAGTAGAAGAAGGCGGGGTTTTGAGCCGAGAAAAAGTAACCAAATACTTTGAAGTGCGTCTCCTCTCTCTGGCCGTAATTGCGGTTTTGCTCTTCTTTCTTTTTGTGTTTTTCTTCTTTTTCTTCTTGTGGCAAGGGCAATTCGCTTATTCCGTTGTGATGGTAGCTGTGGCGGTTATTGTGCTTCTTGCTGCATTTCGTCTGTGGCAGTATGGAAAAATGCTCAGAAAAGGCCCGGAGCAACAAAGAAACACTAATTCAGAAGGCGCAATGTGTGCAGGTTGTCTTTGGAAGTTTATGGTCTTAGTATTACCTTTACTACTCCTTCCAGGTCTTTCTCGATAAGCTCCAACGCGTGGCGGAGCTGTTCCAGTGGCATGTGATGGGTTATGAGCGACTTCAAATCAATTTTTCCGTTAGCAACCAAATCCATCGACGTGCGATAGTCCAGTTCGCCGACGGTTCTGAAGCTTGCCTTTATTTCCAGTTCTTTGTCGAAGACTCTTGCCATGTTGATCTGTGCTGGTTTGAGGTGGAAGCCGAAGATTATTGCTCGTCCTGCAGGTTTTAACACATCAACTGCTTGTGATGCGGTGACTGGCCTTCCAACGGCGTCTACAGCAATGTCGGCTCCTTTCTTGTTCGTCAATTCAAGAACCTTTTCGACTAAATTCTCTTTTGCAGAGTTCACAGTTGCGTCGGCTCCCAGTTTTTTGGCGAATTCCAGTCTTGAGTCGCTGATGTCAACTGCAATTATTTTGCTTATGCCTGCGAGTTTTGCTAGTTGGGTGAGGAGTAATCCTGCTGGGCCTTGACCGATGATGACTGCTGTTTCGCCGTAGGAGAAGCTGGCTCTTTTGGCTCCGTGGAGCGTGCACGCAAGAAGGTCTATTAGCGCTGCCTCTTCGTATGACACGCTCTTAGGCATCTTGTAGCAGTATCTTGCGGGGATTTTTAGGTATTCAGCGTATGCATAATCTGCAAATCCTGGGTTTTGGCAGAGTTCTTCTTTTCCTTGTATACAGTAGTAGCAGTGGTTGCAGGGCAACGCATACACTGGGCCTGGAACTACTCGGTCTCCTATTTTGAGGTCTTTGACGTTGCTGCCTACTTCAGCAATCTCTCCAGCGCATTCATGTCCCGGTTTGCCTGGTGGAAGTGGATATGTGATGCCTTCGATTTCTCCTTTCAAGAAGTGCATGTCGGTTGAATTGCAGATGGCAATGGCTTTCATTCTTACAAGCACGTCGTCTTTGCCTATCTTGGGCTTTGGAGCTTCTTTGACGACGATTTTGTTTGGAGCTTGGAAAACTATGGCTTTCAAGGCGATTCCCGTCAGCACTGTTTGAGGCGCCCTGCTATTTATCTTTCCGTTGATACCGTAAGAGTTAAATCGTCTGTGAAACAAAGCGAGGATGTAAGGGGAAAGTGAAAAAATTGTCTGAAAAGAAAGCAATTTCAAAGATGATATGGGCAGCAATCGTAGTGATCATTATAATCATAGCAGGCGTCGCGACTTACTGGTGGTAC
>JBGOYH010000041.1:0-14264 GCA_041479575.1 Bathyarchaeia archaeon | reverse complement strand
TTCAATTGGTTATTCTTCAATTAAGAAGGCTTCGAGAGAGTCAGAGGATCAAGCGGAAGGCAACTTTAATGGTTAGCCAGCAGGACCAGATTCTACCTCGATTACAAGAAAGCTCAGGCAAGGTCATTGGACTCATATCCGACACACATGTGCCTGCAAGGGCAAAAGAGATACCTAAAGAGGTTTTCAAGGTTTTTGAGAACGCTGATTACATTATTCATGCAGGCGACCTGGTAGAGCTATCGGTCATTGATGAACTGGAGCAGCTTGCACCCGTCTTGGTTGTCTATGGAAACATGGATGGACCCGAAATTCGCGGAAAACTGCCCAAAGTAGATTCTCTAAAAGTTTTTGAATGGAAGATCGGTGTTATGCACAATCCCGGCACACTTTTTGGTGTTGGAAAAATGCGTGAAATGGCCAAGATGAACGGATTCAACGTCTTAGTCTATGGACACACTCACAGTTCCAACATACGCTGGGAAGGAGACATACTGCTCGTGAACCCGGGAAGCCCAACAAATCCAGTTCCCCCGTTTATAGTCAAACCCTCAGTAGGTTTGCTGAGAGTGACCAAAGAAAGAATAGTGCCCGAAATAATCCAAATCTAAAAAAGACCAGGCATCAAAAAGCCCCTAGGCGCGGTTTCGTCTGATTTTGTGCACCAGCAAAGCAACAGGCACTACTGCTACGAGCATTAGTAGTAGTGTTAATTGTGAATATTCAGGGACCACGCCTGTCCAGTTTTGTGAACTCCATCCATGAATGTTGCAGTGTGCCCGAACTGTGGCTAACGGTGCGCCTGAAACCAGTCCAATATCAAGTGTTACGTTGAACGTCAGAGTGTCCGGGTCTAACGCGTGAGGGCCACTCTGGGGGAAGGTTTGAGAAAGATTGGTGCCACTTGTGACAGTGACGGAGAGGGTGTCAACGTAATGATCTGGCACTTCTCCGTTGTGATAAACGGTCACGTTCAATTTGGTGCTTCCTCCGTCGTTCCAGACGATCACGTTTCTTATTTGAGGGGTGTCTGCAAGTATGTTTCTTGTTGAGCCCAAACAAACCAACATAGAAGCGGCTACTACGACAATGATTGACAGCTTGTTCAACTTCTTCACCCCTCTGCTGTTTGAACAGAACTGAATATATGTATTTTATCAACCACTCCGCGCTAAGCCAACAACCACTGCTTGCGCTACCCATACAAAATTGTGTAGAGATAAATTCCAAGGATCAAAGCGGTTGTCCAAAGCACAATAGTCGGCTTCATCAATCTTTTCCTCTTTATGCAGTCTTTCGTCGATGACTGAAAATGCCACAACGCGACGATCACAGCTCCCATAACTAATGCTACGCCCCCTACGATCCCATGGGTTACAGTAATCAGAGAATATTCGTGCAATGGCTGTGTCCTGATGATTTCAAAACTGAGCAGGGACGGCCCCATAACGAGTAGAAACGAGACGATGTTCAGGACGACTCCGACCAACATTAAGGTCCCGTGTAGAAAGAAGTTGCCTCTTCTCTTCAGGATGTAACCGATGAAGATGATCGCCAGAATAGCAATCTGGAGACCAAGGTTGACCTGCGCTATCAACATAGGTTTTCCCGACAACAATTTGCTTCTGCTGAGTATAAGGCTTTCACTTTAACTCGCCTCTCCCATATTCATCAATGTCGTTTCCTGGCAGGCTTTAAAAGCAGAAAACACTGACGAGTTGGATTACACCTTGGCAGAGGAGGCTCACGGTTATGGAACGGTGTAAGAATCCTTGGAACGGTAAATGCGACAACAACGATATTGAAGTCTACATCATTTTCAGAGGAGAGAGAAAGCCAATCTGCCGGCAGTGCTGGAGCAAATTGGCAGACAAAGACTTGGAGTGGTGAGACGATGGAAGGTTTCGGCGTAAACACAGCACGGTCCTTTCTGGGCAAAAATGTGAATTTACACTTGAAGGATGGCTCAGTGATAATAAACGTCCAGCTTTCAGAAATCATGAAGGACGAATTCAGAAGAGAAAATTTCTTGACATGCATTGCATACGGCAAGAGAAATACATTGAGAGTCCCACTGAAGAGCATCGCGTGGGCAGAGTTATTGAACCTGAACTTCATACTGGCCAGCGGATAGATCGGCAAAAACGAAACGCAGATTAGAAAAATCCAGATCATACTAAGCACATGCGTTGTTCACATTGTGGCGTCTGCTGTCAAGAAACCGAAATGATGCTTTCCACGCAAGATATCCGGCGCCTAGAAAAGGCTGGATATTCTCCAGAGAAATTTGTGCGATATGACAAGCAAAACTATGCGAAACTGCGAAACCGCAAAGGCTACTGTTTTTTCTATGATTATGACCGGCATCGATGTAGGGTCTACAAGCTTAGGCCCTTGGGATGCCGCATTTATCCTGTGATCTACAGCGAGGAAGAAGCAGTTATCAGAGACGATCTCTGCCCGATGAGGCACACTGTCTCAGAAAGAGAAATGACAAGAAAGGGCAAGAAAGTTGTAGAGCTGCTCGCAAGGATAGACTTCGAAGCCAGAAATCGTGGCAAGCACTGAAACTTTGCTAACATTAATCTTGACATGAATCTAGCAAACAATGTTAAATAGACCTCAGCAGATTCTCTGAACGGTGATAAAATGCCCTGCACAGTTGTAGCTGGCGGTTTTTGGGGAGACGAAGGCAAAGGCAAAATGATCTCCTATTTGGCTTTGCATGACAAAGTAGATGTATGCGTGAGAACAGGCTCAGTGAACGCAGCTCACACGATATGGTATCAAGGCAAACGCTACGCATTGCATATGGTTCCAGGCGGCTTTGTCAATGAAAAATGCCGATTGCTTATAGCTCCAGGGGCAAACGTTCATGTTGGACAGTTCTTGAAGGAAGTTGAAGAAACCAACGTGAAGAACCGCATAGGCGTGGACAATCAAGCGTCTATAATTGAAGAGAAACACTCAACTCAAGACAAGACAAACGCCCACCTCAAAGGTCTAGGCACAACAGGCTGGGGAGTTGGACCTGCAATCGAAGAAAGAGTGCGCAGAACAGCCAAACTGGCAAGAGACATTCTCGAGCTGAAGCCCTACCTTGCAGACGTAGCCGCAGACGTTAACAATGCATTAGACAGAAAAAAACAAGTTCTGCTTGAGGGAACCCAAGGAATGCTGCTTTCCTTCTTTCACGGAACCTACCCGTACGTTACCGGCAGAGACACGAGTGCCTCAGCGATATGTTCAGAAGCAGGCGTGGGCCCAACGAGAGTCGACGATGTTCTGTTGGTTTTGAAATCCTTTGTAACGCGCGTTGGAACAGGGCCTCTGCCAGGCGAGATCTCTAAAGAAGAGGCGATGAAGCGGGGATGGTTTGAAACCGCCGCAGGCACGGGCCGAGATAGACGTGCGGCGCCTTTCAATTTCGAACTCGCGAGAAGATCTGTGATGATCAATGGGGCTACCCAGATCGCATTGACAAAGCTTGACGCGGTGTATCCAGGATGCAAAGGTGCAAGAACCTACGACGAAGTTCCAAGGGACGCAAAGCAATTCGTTGGCAAAGTTGAGAAAGAAACAGGAGTCCCTGTTGTGTTCATAGGAACTGGTCCTGATGCATTGGATCTCATCGACAGGAGAAAGTGACCTTAACTCAAATTAGACGAAGAGTCGTCAACTTATCCACAATAGTCGAAAAACGATGAGAACGACCTCTGAATACGGGGAGTGACTTCGGAGGCTCACCACTATTGAACAGAGACTTGAAATTAATTTTCATTTGTAACTTGGTGGGCTCCTTCGGCGACGGACTTTTCGCCTATCTTTTGCCCGTTTACATGGGTAACACGTTAAGGGCTGACTCTGTTCAGATAGGGATACTCTATGCTGTTACGAGCCTCCTTGCTGCAATAACGCTTCTTGTATCAGGAACGTTAGCCGACAGGTATGACAGGAAAAAAATCATGATTGCCGGCTGGATCGCATGGTTACCTGCACCGTTGATCTTTTCGTTTGCCCGCAATTGGGTTGAAATGCTTCCCGGAATGATTATGTGGGGTTTCTGGCTTGGAGGTCCATCCGGCACTGCCTATATTATTACAGCAGCTGACAAGAACAAGTTGACATTTACATTAACAACGATGTCTGCCGCGTGGTCAATCGGTTACATTCTGTCTCCAGCAACGGGCGGATTCCTGGCTGGAAGCATTGGCATGAAGCCTGTTTTCTACTCGGCTTTCATTCTCTACGCTTTGGCATGTTCCGCGCTTTTCTTCATCAAAAGCCAACACGCAAGTCGCGCACAGACGGATCTGAAGAGCGATTATTCATTCCGCAGACTAGTAAGAAACCGGAAACTGCTAGCCTTCTCCTTATTCTTTGCTATGTTAATGTTTGTCCTGATGATGTTCAGATCCTTTGTTCCAAAATTTGTCGCTGACACTTACAAATCCAACGATTTTGAAATAGGTCTTCTCGGGTCAATCTCCTACGCAAGCTCAGCGGCACTGAGCATCCTACTTGGCAGGCTAGGAGACAAGTCGAGCAAATCCTATCCGCTTGCTTTAACCCTCGTTTTAAACGGCGCCTCAATGATCCTGTTACTTGCATCAGGCAATTTCAGCGTCCTTGTAGTCTCGTTCATTCTAATCGGCGGTTCCTACATGACGTGGTCTTTGATGAACGCTATTGTAGGCCCTCTGGCTCCCGAAGCATGCAGAGCACGCTGGATAGCCGTGCCCCAGGTGATTAGCATGTTTGCTTCCTTTCTCGCACCCTACGTTGGAGGTTTTCTCTATGCTTTTTCACCTCAGTACCCATTCATGGTAGCAGTGGTAGTGATGCCTATCTTGGCTGTTCTGGCAGTCAGACTTTTCAGGAAATGATTTGCTGCAAGTTTTGCGCAACTCTTAAGAACTCTTTTCTAACTCTTCTCAGGAAAGGTGAACGTGATGGATAGGCGTCGCGCAGGGTCTTCTGTAGCCGTCATAGTGTTGGTGCTTGTTTCAGGGTTAATAGTTGGAGGAATGATAACCTCCTACGTATTTTTGCGGAAAATCAGCAGTCTGGAGAATGAGATTTCAAACCTTGCAAGTCAAGTCTCACATATTTCAGGAAACCAGACCATCTATAACCAGACGATCACGATCTACCAAAATGAGACTGCCTTGGCTGAGATGTACACGAAATTGAAGGAGTCCGTTGTTCTGATTCAAGGAGAAACGAGCAGCGGAACTGTTCAAGGCTCAGGTTTTGTTTACAACTTCACTGGGTCGATGGTGATAATAACAAACAACCACGTTGTCCATGGAACAACAAGCTTGAGCGTGACCTTTGCAAACGGTGACGGATATGCGGCTAATGTGAACGGTACAGATCCATATTCAGATTTGGCCGTTGTCTCAGTCGTTGGGGCTCCTCCGGGTGAGTTCAAGCCCCTCTTGATCGCCAGTTCATCGACGCTGAAGGTTGGCGATCCGGTTATCGCCATAGGCGCTCCATTTGGACTGGTCGGTTCAATGACCACTGGCGTGATAAGTGCTCTCGGAAGAACGATTAGTGAACAGCAATACACGGGTGGTTTTACCATAGCTAACATCATTCAGACAAGCGCCCCAATAAATCCTGGAAACTCTGGCGGTCCTTTATTGAATTTTGAGGGAAAAGTCGTGGGAATAACAGCGGCCATTATCGAGAGTTCTCAAGGCGTAGCCTTTGCCATTCCTTCAAACACGATATTGAGAGAGATAGGCGCCTTGGCTACTACGGGCACGTATCAGGGGCATTCCTACTTGGGCGTGGGAGGAGTAGACATGGACTACTTCAGAGCCGCGGACATGCACACAAATGTGACTTACGGTTGGATGATTGAGTCGGTTACGTCTGGGGGCCCCGCGGACAACGCACACGTGCAGGTGAATGACATCCTAGTCGGCATAAACAAAAGTCGCATAGACAGTGGAGATGCAATGTCGAGCTACTTAGAGGAACACACACTTCCAGGAGAGACGGTCACCTTGAATCTTGTGAGAAACAATCAGCCTCTCGATCTGCAGCTCACTCTCGGAAGTAGACCGCCGCCGCCAGCCTAACCAGATTACCCTTTCTTTTCCAAAAGTCGATTCAGATTTTCATTCCTTTTAGGATTGAAAAGTCTTATCAATTCAGTGGTTATCACGGCCAGGAAAATGACAGTATAGATTAAGTGTGGGAGAATCAACCAGACGGGCACTTGGAGTGGATAACTCAGGAAGATAGGCAACAGCACGGTGAAAGTAGGAATGGCAAGTATAAGGTTGGAACGGTGGGGTTGAAGCAGAACGAACAAGTCTCGCGTAACTAGCAGAAGTGCAATGGACGAGACAAACAACATTAGTTCCAAGGTTATGTTTTGCGTACTGAAAATGCTTGTCGCCGTTCCGAATTGCTGTGAGGTTATCGGCCAGAAAAGCTGCAGTTTCCCTCCGGTTAGATAGTCACCAATCAAAGGATGTTGCACCAGCGCTATGAAATATGGAATTGCTTTCTTGCGGTAAACAGCGAAAATAGGAATGAAAACAATCAGCATCGCCAAAAAAGAGTGCATTGGGCCCCTATGAGGAAGGATCTGAGCCAGCCCGTTCACGTTTTCCAGCAGAATATCCAAGTCAGGGATGACAGCTAATGTAACTGCGAGCGGTATGTTCAGGTTCGTTTTCAGAGGTTTTGCTGATGCTTTGCCAAGAATGTAGCCCAAAGCTATGTGCCCTACGGCGAAACGAGTCTTTTTCCTCCTTTCGAGGCAACAACAATACTTGACTTATTAAATCTATAGTTTTGGCGTCATTTGAAGGTACATTCGCACAAGTTTGTTAGCGTGAGGACTTCGATGTTCAGCATGATCTTGCTTTTCATTATGACTTTTTTGCCGTTATCTTGTGTCAACTTTCCCTATCAGGCCGATTCACAACGGCGACGTTTGAGATTTCTATGTTGGAAATCCTTTTATCAAATGTAACATTCGTTACTGTCTAAAGGCGTCACACTGGGCGACCCTTCAGGAGGTTGTTGAAATGGGAAGAAAAGTTGTGAAAGTTTACCTGTCTCCTCAGCAGAAAAGAGTTCTTGAATGTATGTGCGCCAGTCTTGGCATGCGTGAGAGTGAAGCTTTGCGCACCTCTTTCATAGAATATGCAAGAAGCATCGGTATAGTCGCTGAAAAAGTCCACACTGGCCTAATCCAAGCTGTCTAGAACGTGAACTGCTCTCTTTTTGCCCCCATGGGCAAACCGTATAAGCACGATTTGCTCATTTTCTTAGTAGGGTACGAGTTGACTAGGAAAACCAGGTTCCTGTTCGGCGTGCTCATTGTCATTATCTTGTATGCATTGCCGGTCACTGGACTTGTAATGGCAAGAGAATTTCCCTTCTTGTTTGCAGCGTTGGCGTGTTTTGCCTTTTCCATTTACATGGTCTATCGATTGACAATCAGAAATGTCAAACTCAAATATCCTATAGTGTCGCCTGAAGGAAATCCTGATGTCTATACCGGACGCATGCCCAGACCAATATACGAAGACATGGAACGATACCCTTGGTTCTTCAAGAAGAAACGAAACAAAAAACTCGACAACAAAAAAGTGAGGAAAAAACATTAATCACGGCACTGTAAAGGCACACGCACAAATGGCTAGCGCCTGCAGGAACGTTTTATCTACTCAAGGACGTGAATGTTCCTTTTGCGGCCAATGTCCTTAAGTATTTTGGGCCACACAGTGACGCTTACCTCGCCAAGATGCGCTTTTTTAAGTATCGCCATCTGAGTGCGGGACTGACCGATACCGCCACCGATGCTTAGCGGAATCTCGTTCTTGATTATGGCTTGATGGTACGGGTACTTGAGGAAGTCAAGCTGACCGGTGATCTCTAGCTGTTTCTTAAGTGTCTCAGCGTTCACGCGAATTCCCATTGATGACAGTTCATGTCGGCGCTTAGTCACCGGGTTCCAAACGAGAATGTCACCATTGAGACCATGCATCGTTCTGCCATCCTTAGATCTAGTCTCTGTGACCCAGTCGTCATAATCTGCCGCCCTCATCTCGTGTGGGTAGCCATCCTTGAGAGTCCACCCGATCCCGTAGATGAAAATCCCCGGGTACTCTTGCAGAATCTTTGTTTCGCGTTGCTTGCGAGGCAAGTTCGGATACTTGTCAAGGGTGTCCTCAGCGTGGAGAAATGCAAGTTTCTCGGGAAGATCGGGATACTTGCCCGTTTTCAGCTGAGGGAATTTCTTTTGAACATGCTTTTCAGCGCCTTTGATGACCTTCCAGATCTTCTCCACGGTCTCGGTCAAGTACTTCAGATTTCGTTCCTTCTCCGTAATCGCCTTTTCCCAATCCCACTGGTCCACGTAGGCACTGTGGTCGTGGTCGAGGAAATAGTCCTTGCGCACGGCACGCATATCAGTACATAAACCTTCGCCTGGTTTCATTCCAAACTCTTTCAAGGCCATTCGTTTCCACTTGGTCGCGGCTTGGACCACCTGGGCATCGACCGGATGCTTATCATAGTCATTCGAGATATGAAATTGAATGGGCGTGCGCGAACCATCCCGATCCAAGAGATCATTCACGCCGCTCTCAACATCCACGATGAGAGGAACCTGAACCATTATCAGATTGAGCTCCTTACAAAGGAGCTCTTCAATATAGCTCTTCACCTCAAAAATCGCCATCTGTGTCTCTTTTGGATTCAGAATAGAATGGTAATCGTTTGGAAGTGCCTTCTCCAACTCTTCATAGCTGCCAATGCCTGGGCCGGCAAGATCTGCTTTTTTGTCTGCTGACATATTGACCATCAAACCCGAAGCTTAGACCCTTAATATAAGCTTTTAGTGATTCGTGAAGAGAAAGAAACCAAGATTCTAAAGAGATTGCAGCGGGCTACATTTCTTTGCCTATTCCGCTCGCGTACTTGATGGTGAATTTACGTTCCGGGACGGAATCTAAGTTTTTTGAAGTCGACGTTTATAGGGAGAAGCCTTGGCCAAACGGGTATCTCGCCTGAAATCAGGTCATGTGCTTGACGCAGGAACAGGAGCTGGCACGATGACAGGAGTCTTGAGCAAGCAACTGAAAGTGTCAACTATGAGCATAGATGCAGACAGGAGGGTTTTTCCACACAAAGTTCATTAAGATACAGGCCTTGTTTGGTTGACATGCAACTCTTAGATCTGAAGAAGCGTGATCTCGAACTCGTAGAAAATGCAAAAGAGCTCATTGGGAAGCGAAAGTCGAAAAGATCATCAGTTGCCTCAGTCTTACGTACGAAGAGCGGCAAGATTTTTCAAGGCGTTAACATTGAAATCGAGTGTTCTGCTCCATGCTCAATCTGTGCCGAGTATGCAGCGATTGGAATGATGGTTTCTGAAGGCGAGGAGAAGATTGACATTATAGTCGCGGTTTCTTACAAAGATGGTGGATATGTCCTGCCGCCATGCGGAAAATGTAGGCAGTTCATAAGCGAGTTCGGTAACCCTTATGTGATTGTTCAAATTCAAAAAGGGCTCAAGAAAGCCAAGTTGAATGAACTGTATCCTTTGCCTGTTGTTTCTGAGTGACGTGGACATCCAGTCTTTGCTTCTTGGTTATCAGACATGGAACGTGGAGAAACTTGTCATGGTGTTTCGTTTCAGGTTAAAGAAGAAAAAGAATGTGGAAGAAGGGAATCTCGGGTTATTTCTTTGTTCGGCTGAGTTCCTTTCTTTTTATGTATAGAACCGCTATTATTGTGAAGACTATCATCAATGGAAGTATTGCATTCGAAGGAAATTCTGGTATTGCCGTGTAGCTGACGTAGGCTGTGAAGGTTGGGTCATGTTCGACTCTGTAACCGCTGTAGGTTGGGTAAGCGATCAGATAGAGGTAGTTTGCCCGTGTCATGTTTGTGATGTTTTCTTTGGCTTTCAGGTAGAGTAGTGGGTGCATGTTGACGACTAGCAAGGGGAGGAATTTCATGAAGTCCATGTGGAACGCGAAGAGGTCTGTGTTATTTGCGAAGCCAGTGATCTTGGCGGTTCTGGCGGTCGCGTTGTAGGTGTCGAATGTTGCTTCGGCGGGGTCTGCGGTGTAGTTGTAGAGTTTGTATGTTTCTTTGCTGCCAAAAGAAGCGTCGAATATCTTTTCTCCATCATCCGCGTAGGTTGTTATTGACGAATTGCTTACCATATTGTCGGTGTCTGTAGCATTTTGGCCGTCGGCTGCGACACTGTAGGTGTCGCGGTCATACATGACTGACGTTTGAAAGTCTGCTATGCTCATTTTGATCTGGTTATTCTGTATGAAATCATAGACGGTTTCATTCGATATCTGGTGGCTATAGCGGTAGCAGCCTGTGCTGTTGTAGTGGTTGTACGATGGAACTATGAACCAGCCCCAGAAGTGCCATAGGTCTCTGATTCTTCCTATAACGTGGTTCTCAGTCAATGTTGCTGTGTGCGTGTCTGGTGACATTGTCAAGTTGTAGGTGAAGGTCAACTCGTCATACGTTGTCAAAGCCATTGGCCAACTCTGGTACGTGTGATTGGTCGGTGAAATGAAGGTTCTCCACCATATTGCGGTTAGGTTCGTGTATTTCATTCCCCATGACCACTGGAGTTTGTCGGGAGAATGGGTCAATGGAATGATTGACGTCTCACTGCTTAATGATGGAAATGACGCGTTTGGGAAAGCACTCTGGAAGTTGAAGCCCATGCTGAACGAGGACCAGAGGTTGTCGTTCACGTCAGGCGAGTCTGGATACAGTGATTGGTCAGTGTCGTTGAAAGCCATGAGCATTAGGAAGTTGGATGCCATCAGAACGTCTCTGCTGTGGTTTTCGGTTTTGTAGTGTAGCATGAAGGTTTGCATTGGTATTGTGAAGTAGCTTTCGTTGTTGAAGGTTATGTTGCTTAGACCCGCGTAGAGCATCTGCAGGTCCGTGTTGTTTACGTATGTCATGTAAACGTTGGCGTGATAGTTGGCAGGAACAGGCGGTAATCCGTGAAGCGTGGCATAAGCTCTTGCATAGTCAAAATAGTCAACGATCTTTCCCCAGCTTTCAAGCATAAAATCTGTAGCTAGCAACGTGTCGGTTGCGAGAACTTGTGACATCATTCCGATTGCAACCATGCATACGAGCATGCCTGCAAGCAGTAACTTACTTCTCATATGAATCCCTGTTTCAATTGTCTTTTCGAAGTCTGACTGTATATTAAGCAATTATGAACGCTGAATCTAGATTTCTAATTGATCCCGTCAAATCTTACCCTTTTTGGAGGTTTTCTATAATGTGCAGCTAGAATCAAGAGTCAAACTTCATACACGTTAAATGTGATGATTGAGGCTACTTTTCTTGTTCCCGCATGATACAGGTGTCACTTTAATGGTGTCTCCAGATTTAGCTGACGCAATGCAAGCTCTGCATGACAGCGAAGAATGTCTACGCTCCATTGCAGATTCGGCTGGTGACGCAATAGTTTCCGTTGATGTCAAGGGGAAAATGACTTTCGTAAACAAAGCTGTGGAAAGAATATTTGGTTATTCAGTTGACGAATTGTTGGGCAAACCGATAACTGTTTTGATACCTGGCCAATTCTTGAAAAAGCATTTGAGAGGCATGGAAAGATGGTGCCGTTCTCCTCAATATGATCCAAACAAACCACGTGAGTTATTGGGACTGCGGAAAGATGGACGTGAATTTCCGGCTGAGTTATCATTCTCTACATGGAAAATGAAAGATGATGCCTATTTCACCGTCATCGTGCGTGACATCACTGAACGCAAGAAAGCTCAGGAACGCATGGAAAAATTGAACAACTGCTTCCTGAATTTCAAGATTGATCCGAATGAAAATACCAATTCTCTCGTGGCGCTTTCCGGCGAGTTGCTCAATGCGACTTGTGCTCTTTACAATCGTCTGGACGAAGGAATGCTCTGTTCTGTTGGGCAATGGAACACTCCCTCAAACTACAATCCTGTGGACAAACCAGACGGCCACATCTGTTATGACGTGATAAAGCAAAGTGGAGACGATGTTTTCGTCATTAAAAACTTGGATAAGACTCGTTATGCGCAGACCGATCCTAATGTGGCGCGTTATAAGCTGCAAACTTACATTGGTATTCCTGTCAAATTCGGAGATGCACATGTAGGTTCTCTCTGCGTGGTCTATCAAACAGATTTCAACCCTACCCAAGACGACCTCAAGCTTCTTGCATTACTCGCATCCGCAATCGGAGTCGAAGAGGCGCGCAGAAAGTCAGAGCTCAGGCTGCAAGACAGTGAAGAGATGTTCCGTGCAATCAGCGCTTCTACAGTAGATGCCATAGTTTTGATGGATGACAAAGGCAGAATCTCCTATTGGAATCCTGCAGCTGAAAGAATATTTGGTTACAGGAAAGAAGAAGTGATAGGCGAAGTAGCGTTTAAGCTTCTTGCCCCTGGGCATTTCAATTTCAACTATTCTCAATTCTACGACTTCCTGAAAACAGGACGCAACTCGCTGGCAGGCAAAGTCCTAGAATATGGGGCACTCAAGAAAGATGGGACCGAATTCCCTGTAGAACTTTCTATTTCTTCGCTGCAAATCAGAGGCAAGTGGCATGTAGCAGCCGTCGTCAGAGACATAAGTGACCGAAATAGGATGGAGCAAGTGCTTCGAGAAGGAGAAGAAAGGTATCGGAGCATCTCTAAGAAACTAGAAAGCCTGATGAGAAGCTCAGCAGTGATGCTCAGTACAACAGATTTGCGTGAACGCTTGAAGACTGTAGCTGAAGCAGTTCATGAGCAAGGATGGGGAAGAGTCGTCATTTCACTCAGGGACGAAGACCTGAACACGATAGACGTGGTATCAGCAGGTATAACCGCTGAAGAAGAAAAGTACCTGAAAGAGCATCAATCACCTGGACATGTTTGGCGCAAGCGTCTAAGCATTATGTTCGAAAGCTATCGTTTGGGTGAGTTCTACTACCTCCCTTGGAGCGATCCGCTCGTTCAGGATCAATTCAAGTATGCCCTTTCAAGTAAAGTCAAAAAACACGAGACAGTTGACTGGGATCCAGATGATCTGCTTTATGTCCCCTTGAAATTGCCTGATGGGCAAATAGTGGGCATAATGAGTATGGATGACCCGAAGGACGGACGGCGACCAACTAAAGAATCACTGGCACCTCTCGAGCTTTTTGCTCATCAAGCTGCAGTGGCTATTGAAAACGCAAGATTGATACGGCAAGTCAAAGAGTATGCACAACATCTACAAGAAATGGTAGAGGAAAGGACAGCAGATCTGAAAAGAAGCGAAGAAAAACTCAAAAGCATATTTGCTGCCTCTCCAGACGCCATAACCGCCACTGACTTGAACGGAAACGTCATTGAATGCAATGAGCAAACCCTGAGAATGCATGAATATTCTTCGAGGGAGGAATTGATCGGCAAGAGTTCCCTGGAACTGATTGCTAAGAAAGACCGGCAGAAAGCGCTAGAAAACTTGAAGCAAACTTTTGAACACGGGCAGGTCAAGACCGTTGAGTACACGTTCGTGACGAAAAAGGGCAGAAGGTTTCCAGCCGAGTTGTCTGCAAGCGTTGTCCAGGATGCGTCGGGCACTCCGATAGGTTTTGTCGTCGTGACGAAAGATATCACTGAGCGCAAGCGGTTGGAGCAACAGATCTTCAAGTCGGAAAGACTTGCGGCAATAGGACAGTTAGCGGCCATGATTGGGCATGATCTGCGCAATCCGTTGACGGGCATAACCGGCGCAGCTTACTACCTGAAGAGGCATTTGGACCTGAAAGCGAATGAAAAGGCAAAGGAAATGCTTGACATTATTGAGAAAGACATTGCGTACTCTAATAAGATCATCAACGACCTTCTGGAATATTCAAGAGAAATCAAGCTGGACTTAACGGAAGTAACACCGAAATTTCTAGCAATTGAAGCCTTGTCCCTTGTAAAGATTCCGAAGAAGGTTCGCGTAGTAGATTTGACGAGAAAAGGTCCTCACATGACGGTTGATGCTGCGAAGCTGAAGAGAGCTTTTGTCAACATTATCAAGAACGCTGTGGATGCAATGCCAAAAGGTGGAACACTGACAATACAGACCAAGCAAATTGGAGACAATTTGGAGATTGCCTTCACAGACACTGGGGTCGGTATGCCTAAGGACACGATGCAACAGATCTTCACGCCATTGTTCACATCAAAAGCTAAAGGAATGGGTTTTGGTTTGGCCATCTCCAAAAGAATTGT
>JBGOYH010000040.1:0-14374 GCA_041479575.1 Bathyarchaeia archaeon | reverse complement strand
CGTGAAGGGGCTCCATCATTAGAGACGGTGAAAGGGCGACATGGGGTGATTCTTCAGTCTGGGGAGAAAGTTATGATGATGATACTCACCGTTGAGCCTGGAATTCCAACTCCACCTCACAGTCATCCCCACGAGCAGATCGGCTACCTCATAGAAGGGCGAGGCATACTCTTTTCAGGCGGCGAATCAAAGGAAATTGAGGCAGGAACATCCTTCCTAATTCCCCCGCACGAAAGCCACAATTTCAACGCAATCGGAGGGAAACCTGCAATAATCATTGACGTTTTCAGCCCGCCAAGAAAAGATTACCTAGAAAAAGCGAAATAGTGCGCTCAGTCCAAGTGCATAAGAACTGCGTTTCTGACGTCGAATCCTAGCTCTGTCAGTGTCCGGTTTAGCGCTTGGAAACTCTCTTCAGGGACGCTTATGTGGCAGAAGGCATATTCGGGGTCGTTTACGTAAACATTTGCTTCGAACATTGCAGCAATCTCCGAAACAGATTTGCCAGCTGATTCTGAATTTACTGTTGAATTCCAAAATCTTGGTATCGAGGAAACATTTCCGAAGACCTCATTCCATGCTTCAGGATGATGAAGAAACTCGCTGTGATAGACCTCAAGGGGAGGCGAAACTTCAAGAAAAACAGGCTTTGTTTTTAATGGAATAAAGGCAGGGTGTAGGCCAATCACTGTCAGAACAGCTAGTGCCAGAGCCAGCGGTATAACGATTTTGACTGTCTTTTTCATGAGTTGATTCGATGGTAAAACGTGGGTATAATTCTACATTTCAGAACAGCATCGCACCAATAGGTAGAACACGTAACACTAAACGAGAACGTAGAGCACGTTGTTTCATGCTCCCCAGAACGGCACTTTCTTTCTCATAAGGTTGACGTATTCAGTCAGTGCTTCCTGTTCCTCAAGCGTCAACTTTTCCGCGAATTTTGTCTGCAGTATTTTGGCATGTTGTTCTGGTACTTTGACGTAGAGCACGTCTTTTTCAAATATGTGTCTTCCAACTATTGGCTTTTCAACTGATATTGCTATCTGCATTCCTTTGCTAGCGGAGGACAAGGCTTCTCCTTTGTCTTGGATCTGCTGGATTTCTCCGATTTCTTCTCCGTCTTCACCTCGTATGAGTCCGTATTTGGGTTTGATGTTGCCTGCAAGGATTTCGACGCCGAATATGGCGGGTTTGGCTCTTCGGAATATGCAGCCTTCCATTATGCGCAGCTTGGCAGGTTTGACAAGAGCGTCAAAGTCTTGTTCAAGACCCGCATCACGTTTTCCTCTGAACCATGTTAGATAGTTCTCTATTACATGGTAGATTATGTTGTCTCGGAAAATGGTAACGCCTCTGGCTGCGGCTTCTTCTTCTGCATCTGGCAAGGTTCTGACGTTGAATCCCAGAATTGCGGCATAAAGAGGTTCGTGTTCCTTCACGACAGCTGCTTCAACGATGTCTCTTTTGGATATGTCTCCAACGTCTGCCAGTCTGATCGGTACGTTGTTTTGTTTGAGGATTTCTGCGATTGCCTCAAGCGAGCCCAACGTGTCAGTTTTCACTATGACTCCGTCGACGTCTATGGCTATTCTGATTTTTCCAATTTCTTCAGTAATGAGTTCAGCGTACTTTTCAGGCTCGCTACCCTTAGGAACTGCGTACAAGGTTGCACCTGCTAAGACGCCTTCTAGGTCTGGTGCGACGATTTTGATTCCTGCTGCAGCTGCAACAGAATCCACAGAAGAGAATTTGTCTCTTGGGTCTCTGATCTCGTCTAGGGGCTTTGGAACAAGAATTGCGCGTGTTCGGGTGACTATTGGTTTTTCTTTGCCGCCTACGACGATTAAGTCGTCTTTTGATAAGACCCCGTCATAGATTATCGTGTTTAGTGTCAGTCCAAGTCCCGGTTCTTCTTTGACTTCTAGAACCGTGCCTTTTGCTGGGCCTTCTGTTGTTTGCAAACGCTTTTTCAGGTATTGCTGTGTGAGTCCTATGAGGACCATGATGAGTTCGGCTATGCCTTCGCCTGTCTTGGCGCTTGTAGGCACTATTGCGATGGTTGTGCCGAATTCTTTCACATGGTCGAAACGATCTGTTTTGAATCCCTGTCGGGAAAACGCGCCTATGATGTCGTATATTCTGTTGTCCAAATCCTCTCTAACATATGGGTCTTGAAGTGGATACGACTTTAGGAAAGGTGTGTCTGGATATGACTTCCATCCTGGAACGCGGTCGATCATATTGGCGGCGACGAGGAACGGGGTTTTCCGTGTCTTCAGGATTTCTATGCATTCATTGGTCTGTGCTTCGAAGCCGCGGAGAACGTTGATTACGAGGATGGCTATGTCGGCGACGCTGCCTCCTCTTCTGCGCAGGTTGGTGAAAACCTCGTGTCCCGGAGTGTCAATGATGAGCAAGCCAGGGATTTCTATTTCGCCTTTCATTCTCGTAAGCATCGGTCCGACGAGTTGACTGAGGGTTTCAACGGGGAAGAAGCTGGCGCCTATGTGCTGCGTTATTCCTCCAACTTCGCGGGCTTGGACGCTTGTCTTGCGGATTTTGTCTAGGAGAGAAGTCTTGCCACTGTCAACATGTCCCAACACGCATACGATTGGTTGACGAATCGGCATCTTGCTTTCTCTCCGTTAGCAGTATTGAACAAGGCGATACAATGAAAGCTAATAAACTATTGTCCTAATAAATTCTCAGTTAAAGGAGTGAAATTGTTTGCCGTACTGTTGGAAGTGCGGAGCCAAGTTAACGGAAGAAGACAAGTTCTGCACTGTTTGCGGTGCTAAAGTAGCAAGGGTCACACGTGAAGAGTTCACGGTTTCTGGAGACGACGTCATTGAAAGGGTTAGGGAGTTGCTTCATGAGGGAAACGTGACTAGGGTGATCGTTAAAGACGTAAGTGGAAAGGTTCTGCTAGAAATCCCCGCTACTATTGGCATCATAGGAGTGGTGCTTGCGCCTTGGCTTGCAGCCTTAGGCGTCATAGCTGCGTTGGTTACAAACTGCAGAATAGTTGTTGAAAGAAGAGAATAGCACTATTCAGCTTTGGCTGTAATCAAAACTATACCCAGTATTATGAGGATGAGGCTCAGGAAACCGAAGAAACCTGTGAACGCCAAGAGAGTTTCCGCGCTTGTGAGTGTATAGTATATGGAGATAAGGCCGATGGCAAGGACTATCAAACCAAAAAATCTTTCAGCAACGCTGATCCCGAAGCCGCCTTCTTCACTCATTCCAGTTCATTCCTTGTAGGTATGCTTTGCACTTAAAACAACACACACTTATTTTATGGTTTCGCTAGAAAATATGGCTGTTGAGAAATCCGCGCGCGTTAAATATGACGAGCTTGTTAAGGATTTCTGTTGGTACTCGCTAGATGGAGATAGTTGATGGAAGAAATTCAGCTTGAAAAGCCGATTCGCGGATTCGTTTTTGCTTGCACTGAGAAGACTGAAGGTGAATGTTTTGAAAGGATGCTCTTTGGGACGGAGAGAGCCTATGGTCCGGTGGTCATTAGGATCAGGAAGGGAGATCTGCTTTTCTTGCATAATTTTGACACTAATCTTCTGCACGGCGTCTTCGAAGCGGTCTCTGATGGCGGCTTCAACGTCGTTCCCGAAGCATGGAAAGGACGGTATCCATATCAAGTGAGAATCGAAATCCTTGGAAACAAAGTCAAAATTGAAGACGCAGACAAGACTTTGCAGAAGTTCAATATAAAGAGAACAACGCCTCTTTTTGGAAAGAAGTTGGTTGAGTTTCTACAACTTTTCATTCCAAAACCCACCTTGCTGGTTACCAAAGCGGAATTAGGCGGAAGTGAGTCGACGAGACTCATCATTGAAAGATTCGAGAAAATAAAGCGCAATGTCTCCAAGATAGACATTGAAGAAGAGATCCCGCAAATCGAGGCGACTACCCTATGGGATTTTCCCAGACAGAGTTACGGCTTGACACCTAAAGGCGACAACAAATATGCGGGAGTCACGCCGGCCTTGATACTCTTCAACCTGATATGGCGATATACTGACTTGGGAGACCTTGTCGTGGACCCCATGTGCGGGAGCGGGACGACCATCGACGTGTGCAGAGAGGAAAGAAGGAGAGCAATAGGATACGACATATCGCCCTGGCGAAAAGACATAATTCAAAATGATGCTGCAAAAGGAATACCTCTTGATGACAATAGTGTAGACATGGTTTTCATCGACTCCCCTTATGGAGACAACATTAGATACAATGAGCATCCCGACAATATTGGCAAAATATCTAGTGAATCTGAGCTTTTTTATGACAAATTGGAAACAGTGATGAAACACGCAAAGCGGATATTAAAGGAAGGAAAGGTTTTAGCGTGGCTGATCGGAGACCAGTGGGTTAAAGACAAATTTACTCCCGTCGGACTGAAAACATACGAACGTTTGTGCAGACACTTCGAACCCGTTGACATTGTTTGCGTCACTAGGAAAGGCCAGTCGTCCAATACTGGGTTATGGTATAATCGTGCAAGAAGACACAATTTCTTTTTGCGAGGTTTCAAGTATCTGATTATTGTGAGAAAGCCTTTCAAAGAACAAGTTTCTCGTCATGAAAATCGCAAAATTGAGTGGAGATACTACGACAGGGGTTAACGCAGCATGAATATTGCAGACTTGATAGAATTGTACGAGAAATGGAGGGTTCGGCATGGCGATGAAATTCACAAGCACATATCAGAATTGCTCAGAGAAGCAAAGAAACGCCATTACGACGATTGGCTGAAAAATCCGACACCAAATCGTGATCATGAACAGTCTTGGAGGGCGTTCAAAGGCAAGAACTACGAGAAGTTAATCTTGTACATCATTAAGAAGGAAGTTGAAAATCTAGGGCTGAAGATAGTCAACGGTAACACTCTTGAGAGATGCTCAGGAAAAAATCTTCCTTTAGAACTGAGTCTTTTGAAGAGGAACTTGCTGGTTGACTATGGAGAATTCGGGTTTCATCTTCCCGATGTTGATCTGATCATATACAAACCTGTTAGTTGCAGAATCGTGGCCGTTGTCTCAAGCAAAATCACTTTGCGTGAAAGAATTGCGCAAACCGGATACTGGAAAATCAAGTTGTTGGACGATGAAGTGACCAAGCACATCAGAGTATTCTTTATCACTCCCGACGAGGATGGCACTCTCACAATCAGGAAGCCAGCCAAGAAAGGGAGAGCAATTGTTGAAGTAGATACGGACGGAGCCTATATTATGACTGAGGAACGAGTAGAGGAGAGCAGCAGAGTGAAGATGTTTGATAATTTCATTCCAGATCTGAGACAATTGTTGAAAAGCCGAATAAACGAGAGTTGACACACATCCACAATGGCAAAATCCTTTTTTGGTCTGTCTGAGACTCGGCTTACTTTGTTTCTTCTAGTTTTTGTGGCAGATATTCATCGACTATATATGTTAAGCCGTATCTGCTGAATGCCTCTTGCTCCGCCTTTCGCTTGATTTTCATGAATGTCTTGATTTCTCTTCGCCACAATGGGTCTTTGTACCTGGGATCCTTCTGCAGTTCATACAGTCTTTTCATGTCCATGTCGTCAAGCGGGTCGGTCGGCAATTTGTAGTTGACGATGTCTGTTGCCCACACTCCGCTCCATTTTGCGTCAGGCGTGTTCAACTCTCTCAGGTGTGCGGCGTTTGCTGAGCCCGATATTATGACCATGGCTATGTGCATTCCCCATGGATCGCCGTCTGTGAAAATGTAAACTGGAAGGTTCAGCTCCTCGCTCAATCTTCTTATGAAATGCCTTGTAGCCCTTGGCGCTTGTCCTGCAGTCAATACAAGAATTGAGTTGTATTTTCTATGCACGTTCTCCTCAATGAACCTCGTGAACAAGCCGCCTTTCTCGATGGCTATTACCTTGTCTGCCGATGTCTTCACGAACTCGGAAGAAGTCAACGCTGGACCGATTAAGACGCCGTCGGGGTGAGATGTCAAATTTAAAGTCTTTCCCTCATAGCCTGGCACCGTGTATTCTATTGTTAAGTCGCCGAAGACGGCTGAACGTTCTTCTGGAAAAATGTTGAAATCCTCTCTTGAGAAGCCCAGAATTGTTTCCAAGTCTGTAATGATGTTGTTTGATTCCTGCTGATCCTTGAACGTCATCTCGTAAGCCTGCGCCGAATAATAAACATCCCTCAGAGTTGACGTTTTGCGTTGCGAAGAAAGCTCATTGGAAAACAGTGCAGCCCAAACCAACTGTGTAAAAGGCTTCACGTGGCTGACGTTGCGTGCGCTTCGCTTGACTCTTCGGTCGCCCAAGATGAATTGTCTAAGTTTCTCATCATACATTATGTTGTCCGTTGAACGGCTCGGCATATCTATAGCCGGAAAAGTTCCCTTATCGAGTTGATCATATATTTTGCCTCCGAGATCGCCGAGGCTCTCCAGAACTTCTTTCTTTCTTTCACTAACACTGGACTTATGCTTCTTCCGATCCATATTTCCTCACACTCACCAAAAGCTTCTCAATATCCGGCACCTTCTTCTTGCCTGCAAGCTGAGTTGAAAACTGAGCAATCTTCGGCAGATACTTGCTGAAAACGCCCAGCCTCTTCCTCTCTCTGTCCACATGCTCTCTTCTTGACAAGAAACGCTGAATCTGCCGCGCAACTTCCCTTAACCCGTTGGCAATCTCCCTTCTAAGCTCAGGCCTGTCAGCAATGAACTCCTTGCCAACTGTTTTGTAGGGCACCTTGGTGCTACAGATGTGCACTACGATCGCAACCGGCATTTCAGGGGTAACGTGGTATCTGCGCCAATTCATTGCTTGAATCACTCGAAGTGAAACATCATTTGCTTCATCGTAGAGCAATGGGATTCTGTTTGCAAAACGGTAAACGATGAAGTTTCCTCTTGCTGGGATCTCGCCGCCGTAAGCTATGCCGATTTCGATGACAAATGGATGCCCGGCATAGGTTGCAGGTTTGCGTTGGTGAACAGCCACAAACTCGGGTTTTATCTCCTTCAAAATGCCAGTTCTAAGCAAATCCTCACCTAGTGGCGATAAACAACTGGCGTCAGGCGGCAAGAAATCTTTGAATTTCTTCAGCATGTGCATGAGCCTGACAATCTCTTCGTGGTCAAGCCTCTTCGGATTCTTAGAAGGGCTTAAGTTGCTGAACCCCAAAAACTTCTGGGCAGTAATATCTCCAACTCGGTGGAAGTGATTCCTCAAAAAATCAAGCATGTTCTTGTACGGCGTTATCTGAATAAGGCGTTGAAGTAGCTCCACATCAACACCGTACGGATGCGGCTTCGTTTCCTTCGGCGGAACTGGCATCTCTTTTGTTACCCTGATAAACTTGTACAGCCTGCCTTTCGGATCGACAAACGTCAGGTTTGCATACGGGTTTACCATGGCCGTCTGCTTGAAGTAATCCAGTATTTTGGGCATCGCCCTGAAATAATCCCCTTCAAGCGTGAACTCAACAACTGTGCCTCGCCACATTGTCTTGTTTATCAGAACTTTCCTGTCCATTATCAACGGGCGGTTTCTTTGGATGTCGATCATAAGCTTGTACATGTAAGTTTTCGAGATGCCTGTGCTTGAGATTATGGTGGCCGGCTGATGTGTTGTGATCTGACCGTACAATATTGCCATTTTGCCGCCTAAGCCGAAGGTTCCTCGCTGTTGCTTCAACTTGTATTTTGAACCGAACAATATCTGCCCAAATGCCGATGGAATGTGTCGAGGCGGGACGCCTGTGCCGTTGTCTTCAACTCTTAACTTATAGACCTGAGTCTCTTGAGTGACCTCTCTTTCGTCTGGTTTCTGAAGGTCGCTTTCCTCTTTTTCAAGAGTGTGTTCGTTCTCTCCCTCAGCCGGGTTGAAACCTTTGCCCGTCTGGCTGGCTTCTCCCTCGTAGGACAAACGTACGTAGACTTCTGGCGGTATTCGGTGGCTCTCCGCCGCGTCTAACGAGTTTTCAACCAGTTCTCTTATCGCGACGAAAATGGCCCTCGACGGATTCGTAAATCCAGCAATGTCTCTATTTCTGTAGAAAAAATCAGCCGCTGAAATTTCTTCAAACGTCTGAGCCACTTATGTGTTCCCAGCCTTCTCCAAATTGAATTATTTCACTGATACACTTTGCTCGTTCTTTAACTTAACTACCACAAACTTGTCATTTCTTGCAGGAAAAGAAGTGCAGCTATTGTTTCCTGTGAATACGTACGTAGTAGTATTCTCCGGTTTCCTTCTGGAACTTGTCCAGCTTTGAGTCTTCTTTGTTGACTCTTGGACGCTTTGTGCTTGGGTCTCTTCTGAAGGTCACTTCCATCTCTTTCAGGAAAGTGTTCATGCCCTTTCGTAAAGTTGTGGGTGGGTTAGCTAGGCCTTCTTGGCCTGGCTTGCCTGTGAAAACCATCAGGTGATCAGCAATGAAGTCCTGTGTAACCACATCGTGCTCTACGACAAGACCTGTCACGTTGCGATTTTCAACGACTCTTCGAATGGCTTTCGCCATGTTCAATCGTTCTTCAACATCCAAGTACGCGCTTGGCTCGTCTAGTAAGTACAGTTCAGCATCGCGAGACAAACAGGCAGCAATCGCAATTTTCTGAAGTTCTCCTCCGCTGAGTTCAGCCACGTTTCTATCCAGAAGCAGATCAATTTTCAAGGGTTGGAGAATCTCAGTTCTGTACCAGCCTGAAGAGAAGTTCTCTTTAGCAACATTCATCAATAACTCTTGAACCGTACCTTCGTACTCACCTGAAATGTACTGCGGTTTGTAGCTGACCTTCAGTTGCCCAAACTCCTTGCCGTTGTCAGCCTGTTCAATCCCTGCCAGAATCTTCACAAAAGTCGTCTTGCCAGTACCGTTGGCGCCCAATATCCCGACTATTTCGCCCCTCCTGATCTCTCCAGGTTTGGCGACCAACTTGAAACCCTTGTACGTCTTCTCTATCTGATCCCATGCAAGAAGTATTTCACCGGCGCCTGCAACTTGTCCCGGCGGTTTTTCATGGAAAACTATTGCCTCCTTCCTGAACCGTACGTTTTCGTCTGGAATGTAGCCTTCAAGGTAAATGTTTATGCCTGTTCGAACGCCGTGAACGTTCGAGACTATACCATAGACCGCGGGTTCTCCGTAGAAAATGCAGATTTGATCTGACAAGTAATCGATTATTGCCAGGTCGTGTTCTGCCACTATGATTATTTTCTGATCGGCTTTCAAGCTTCTAATGGCCTTGGCTACAACGAGTCTCTGTTTCACGTCCAAGTAGCTGGCGGGCTCGTCGAAAAGATACACATCGGCCTCACGACACATTGTCGCAGCGACAGCCAATCGCTGCAATTCACCGCCGCTGAGCACTTCTAACGGGCGGTCCCAAACTTGTTTCAATTCCAGCTGTTCTGCTACCTTGTCCAGCGTGCCTCTTTCATTCACTTTTTCAAGCAGTTCGCCGACTTTTCCGGACACAGCCTTAGGAATCTTATCTACATACTGCGGTTTATGTGAAACCTTCAGCCTGTTTTCACTCATTCTTAAGAAATAGTCCTGAAGCGTTGAACCTCTAAAATGTTGGATTATATCATTCCAACTAGGCGGACTCTCATAGTTTCCAAGGTTGAGCCTAAACTCTCCTGAAAGTATCTTTAGTGTGGTTGTCTTGCCTATGCCGTTTTGTCCGATCAACCCCAAAACCATGCCGGGCGACGGAGTTGGAAGTCTGTAAAGCTTGAAACTGTTGTCTCCGAAACGGTGGCTACAATCCTTCTCCAATTCATCGGGCAGATTGACTATGGAAATGGCTTTAAACGGACATTTCTTGACGCATATTCCACATCCGGTGCATAAGGATTCAACTATGACGGCTTTTTGGCCTTCCAACCTTATTGCCTCTACCTTGCTTCGCACGATCGGGCAAAAACGATAGCACATCGTGTTGCAACGCTTCGGTTTGCACTTGTCTACTTCTAAGACTGCGACCCGCGTCATTCTAGACCCGACAGTGAACGCTCGCCATTAGTGGTTTATAAACATGAACCTTAAAAGCAAAAAATAAATTGCTTCAACATTTAATGTCAAAGAAAAAGCACAAGAGTGCTTGTTACAAGCTGGATCCTACCATTCTTCTTCTTCAAAGTCTTCCTCTTCTTCTTCCCATTCTTCCTCTTCTTCCCATTCCTCTTCAAACACCATCTTTTTCACCTCCAACGCATTTGAATAGGTAGAGTGAAAGCACCTCTGAAATCTTTAAATATTATCATTCGTCATCTGTCGAGAACCAAACAACGACTTATGTTTATGTGTGTCTTTTCAGAGACTTTCTTTCACAATCTCACCAGTCAAAGACGCAGCAGGCTCTTTCATTTCTGGCGTCATATAAGCCCAGCCCATGTTAGGCGTGTTATGTGCCGCGCCAAATCTTCCATGCATATCGATAGCAAGCAACCCCATGGCGTTGTAGCCGAACGGTATTCTCTTGTTCACAATCCTTATCGCATATTGAACAGCTTCCTGCGCCGGTTTCCCATTCTCCATGTAGTTGCAAACAGTCTTCGACAACACAAGCCGTATAGCTATTTCACCGACACCCGTAGCCGAGCAGGCTCCCGCCTGGTTGTCAGCATAGGTACCACACCCGATCATGGGAGAATCACCAATTCTACCTGGCAACTTCAATGGAAAGCCTCCAGTAGACGTTGCCGCTGCAACATTTCCATCCTTGTCTAATGCAACTGCCCCCACAGTCTCAAGGTTGAACAGTTCAGGATGCTTCTTCACCAATTCACCCAGTTTCGGAAGCTCATATTTTCCTTCAAGCAAGGCTTTCTTTTGGTCTCTGTAGTACCTCAATCGCAGCTCAGTCACCGGGTCTTTTCTGGGAAGATTATGCATTTTCGCAAGCTTCTCTGCGCCCTCGCCAACGACAAAGACATGATCAGTGTCATCCATCACGATCTTCGCCAAACGCACTGGATTCCTGATATCACGTAACAAGCCAGCAGCTCCGGCCTGAAGCGTTTTTCCATCCATGATTGATGCTTCCATTTCAATCTGCTTGTCAATGTTCAGGCTTGACCCGTAACCTGCGTTGAAGGCTCCATCGTCTTCCATAACCGCAACGGCTTCCATCACGCTTTCAACCGCTTCTCCGCCATTCTTCAAAATGTCAAATCCAGTCACAGCTGCTTTCTTAACTCCTGCAAGTCCAGGTTGGCTACGTTCAGGTTGCCAATGTCCAGCGCCACCATGAACAACCATCACAGGCTTCTGAGTGTTCTTCAATTATCCTCGCCTTCAAGCTTGATATGTTGACCACCTACGATCAGAATTTAAGTCTAATGCTTTCAAGCGTCAAAATGAATAAATCCCCGTTTGGGAACACTACTCTTGGGATGATGTGAGGCGACGGCTAAGAGCCTCTGGCAATGAAAAAGCCATTTTCCACACTGACCACAAAAACCTGATTCCATCACGTTTGCCCGACTTTCTGTTTGAAACGGTTAAATCATCCTAAGACAACTTGGGCAGTGGTGCAGATAGTGATCAAAGACTTCAATCTTCTGGCAACAACCTACCGCAGAACCGAAGGCCACGCCCGTTCAGAACTGCATTACCTGCTTGAACAAATAGGCGACTCCGCGGCCGTTGTCGACAGAACAGGCATTTCAGGCGTGATTGTTGCCAAAACAACCCTCGATTCATTTGAGGTGATACGGAAATTTCGCGAAATCCTGCACGAACGCCCTTACGAGTTTCGCTACATGCTCAGAGTAATCCCGATAGAAAGAATTGTTCCCACGGACCTAGATCAAATTCAAAGCGTCATAAAAGAGCTGAGTCAAAAAATAGCCGAAGGCGAAACATTCAGGGTCACGGTTGAGAAGCGTTTCACAGAGACCTCTTCCAAAGACTTGATTGAAGCTGCCGCAACGAATATCAAAAGAAAAGTGAACCTGTCCAAGCCTGACAAGGTTGTGCTGATTGAGGTTTTGGGTGGGCTGACTGGTGTATCCGTAGCAAAGCCAGATGAAATTCTGTCTGTCTTGAAGGAAAAAGTCCTTTGACCTAGCGTTCAGTCGCCAGCAAAGCCATTCTCTCAATGATAAGGTCAACCAAAGCCTTGTCCAAATCGTCCTTTTCCATTGCAGTTTGAAGCTCTGTCTCGCTGATGTTGAAGGCTTCTCGAATCTTTTCCTTCTTTGATTTTGACAGTTCAAGAACCTTCTCGTCATGCTGCGCGCCGATGTTTCTTGAGGTCACTTGCAAGGTAGACTCTATTTGTTTGGGTTCTTTTCCGACAATCAATACTGCAACGTCTGACGTGGAAGGCTTTATGCCCATTCGTTCAGTTGCCCTGGTTATCTGGCGTTCGCCCGAAGCGTAAAGAAGTGTCTCCATCGCGATGCTTTTCGAAATATTCTCCTTGCTATCGAAAGCTGTCAACGCGTCTAAGGCAGCAAAATAGAGGTGTTGCCACGTAGCAACAAGGCTGGCATCAAAAAACTGGACCTCAACGCCGTATGGTTTTTCTTTGTTGACTGATTCCAGAAATTTTTGTGAATTTCTTATCTTAGCGTTTTTGAAACCTGTTATTTCCACGTATGTTCCGAATTCTTCGATGCTTTTCAGCATTTGTCTTCCTCAGAAATCTCCTTCAAGAACCGTTTAACCAGTTGAGCCGGTATTCCTGCCCCAACAAGCTTCCGAGTTTCCTCTTCTACTGGTTTTCCCGTTTCTCTGCATTTCGCGATGATCTTGCGGATTGTCTCCTTGATTTCCCAGGGGAAAACTATCCAGTCACTAGTCTGTTTGGCATAGTAGTCGGGTTTGACAATACTCCATGGTTTGTAATAGACTGTAGTAGTTCTCACTTCCTTGGCACCTTCGGACACGATGTGTTCCTTTACCATCCTCAGACTCTTGCCTGTGTCAGCAACCTCATCCACAATCAATATCCTCTTGCCTGCGATTTTCACCGATATCGGCTGGGTCAGCGTAGGCTCACTTTTCGTCTCTGCAACGCCAAGGTAGAACTCGGCTCTGACATTTGCGACATTAGGGATGCTGAGTAAATCTGACAAGACCCGCGCGGGGGGCCATCCTCCTCTTGAGATGCCTACGATTATGTCTGGTTTGAACCCGTTCTCTCTGACTCTGTCAGCCAAGTCTAGCAGCATATCGTATATTTGGTTCCATGAAGGGGCTTCAAACTTTAACTTGCTAGTCACGGCGTCTTCCTTCTTGTTTAAGAGAGTCAGATGATGCCTTATAAATTTAAAATCGACATGTGCAAAACCTCTGTGCGCATCTCAGCTTAACCAGATTCAGGAAGAAACGACGTTACTTGTCATTTCTTGTTGTATCGCATTCGCCAAGTTGAGGCTAAGTTTTTAAGCAACTTGAGCGGAACATGGGGCATGGCTTTCGATTTTCAGTTCAGCCAAAGCTGGTATGCACTCTTCTTCGCATTCCTCCTAGCTTGGCTGACATTGGCGATCGTGAGAAGAAAATCCACGGGAAAGAAGGAGGCAAAAGAGCAGTTCATTCTGGGGCTTCTTGGCTCGTGCGCTCTGCTGTCAATGGAGATCTTCGCCACATCAACGAACCTGTGGAATTATGTCCCCAGAAACTGGCCGATAATACTGTGGCCCACCTACTTCGTAGCCATACTTTTTGGTTACCAGCTACTTAGGTTCGTAGAAAAATTCTTCTAGCGCACACGTTATTTGAAAGTAAAATAGTCCAGCAGGCCAGTGTGCATGATCGTTTCCTTTCTTTTCCCATTTCCGTGTAAACTTTGCATGCTCGACCTAGTCGTGTTGATGGCTTACCTCTTCTGGAAAGAAAAAAAGCGCGCGCGAATCATTTAGGAAATGTAGAACAGATCCTCTTTACGGCCTTCTCCGATTTGCCTTATCAGCTCGTACTGAGCTTCCAAGAGAATTTTCAGCTTCTCAACATCGGTTTTGGCATCTTCGATTTCTTTTGTCTTTCCAAGAAGCTCTGATTTCTGAAGTTGCTCACTAAGGTTATCAATTTTTATCTGGAGAATCTTGACTTTGAAGGCAAACATCTGCAGAACGTACAAAAGGCTCAGCTGAGACGAAAGCCTTTCCAGCCTATCATACTCAAGCATTTTCATAAGCGACGCTTGAACCTTGTGCACCTCAGAAGCTTTTTCAGACTTAAGTGTCGCATCGTAAGCCTCAATCCGCTTCAAAGCAGGGTCTTTACTCTCGTCAAACAATTTCTGAGTTCTCAATGCTGTTTTTCTCAATATATCTAGGATCTCATCCATTCGGTTTACGCACCTAGCTTAGTGGTGATGATTCAAGGCATAGAGAAGCTAGGGTTAGATTTAAGTT
>JBGOYH010000039.1:0-14516 GCA_041479575.1 Bathyarchaeia archaeon | reverse complement strand
TCTATTTTGCACGCATTATCTTGGTCCTACCAAGAATCTTCCAGTACTCGATTTCAACGCCCGCAGTAAGCTTAGCCTTCAGTTCCTCTTCCTGCGGATAGGGAGCGTCAAAATACTCGTACGTTTCAAGATCCATAATTTGAACGCCATTTGGACTCACAGCAAACACCTGCCCCATCCTTTTGTCAATAATCGGGACTTCTGCGCCAAGGTCAACAGGTTTGACAAACTGACGTTTGGCACCGTCAAACACGCCGATGGCAACTATTCTAAACTTGGCAGAACCATGTTTGCCAGGTTTCGACTTCGTAATGTCAACTATGTGGCAAGGTTCACCGTCAATAACCATGTAACCGCCAACACGCAGGCTTCCTACATCAACAGGCTTGCTCATTCTTGCACCAACTGAAGGCGATCTCTATCCACAGCAATTTTAAACAACACCCATATATAGATTAAGGTGTCGGTACTAACGCTTAAGGTGAAAACCGTGTTCAAGAGCGTCGGCTTGGTCGCCCGATTCGACAGAAAAAAGGCAATCAAACTGGCAGAAGACCTTGCCGCCCACTTAAGAGCACGGGGACTAGATGTCTACGCGGAGGATACCTTAGTAAAAAAAACAGGTATTCACGTAACATCTGTGCCGCTTGAGCGTATGAAGACTGATTTTGTGATTACGATTGGCGGAGACGGAACAATTCTCAGAACGTGCATTTCACTTGCGAAACCAGAACCGCCAATACTTGCAGTAAACATGGGTGTCAGAGGTTTTCTGACAGAAGTCGAGCCCAAAGAGGCCTTCACGGCAGTAGACAGATGTTTGAGCGGCGACTTCAAACTTGAAAAATGCATGAAGCTAGCCATCACTGCAGACAACATGAAGCTTCCTGATGCACTGAATGAAGTAGTAATCTCACCTGACGAACCAGCAAAGCTGCTTTATACCCGAATATTCAGAGACGAAAAACCTATCGTGGTATGCCAATCCGACGCGCTGATGGTGGCTACACAGACTGGCTCCACAGGCTATTCTCTCTCTGCAGGGGGACCTGTTTTGGACCCAGCCATAAACGCCTTCGTTCTAACACCAGTATGTCCGCTGAGCATTTTTCGTCCAATCGTTTTTCCGGCTAACACCAAACTCGCAATTGAAGTGAAAAAGCCGAGAACAACGCAAGTATTGATAGATGGACATCACCGCCAACTTGTAACCTCTAGACTTCCACGCCTTGTTGTCACATGTTCAAAACATGAGACGTCTTTCATAAGGTTCAAGGAGAACTTCTATCCACGTTTGAGAAGCAGACTCGTCTTCAAGGGATGAGGTGAAAACCTTAGGCAACCCACCTGGCAATAGAGTCATAGTTCTAGATACCTCCGCCTTCGTCGCTGGTTTCGATCCCTTTTCTATAAGTGAAGAACAGTATACCGTTCCCTCAGTCAGAGCCGAGATACCTGAAGACTCGATCTTAGGCTTCAGGTTCAAAACAGCAGAAGAAAATGGCAGAGTAAAAGTTGAAAGCCCGAACGATAGGTTCATGGAGAAAGCCAGAAACTCCGCGTCTGAAGTAGGCGATGCGTTCTTTCTTTCAGAAGCAGACCTCCAAGTTTTGGCCCTCGCGTTTGAACTCAAGGAACGCGGTTACTCACCGATGATCGCAACAGACGACTATTCAATACAAAACGTTGCAAAACATGTCGGGATAGAATTTGCTTCTCTAGTCACTTTTGGCATCCGCCGCCGATTGGAGTGGCTACGTTATTGTCCAGCGTGCCACAAGACGTACCCCTCAGGATACAGATCCTCAAAATGCGAGATATGCGGAACCGACCTGAAGAGAAAACCGTTAAGAAAGAACCTTTCGATGGATCGTTAGGAATTCCAAAACTATAAAACAACGTTTAGTTTTATGGGATAATCATCGTGAGGAAGAACTGATGAGTTCGAATGAAAAGACCACAACATACTTTGATCAAGCAGGCGAGCGAAACACCAGAACCCTATTGAAGACCGTGAAAAAGTATGTTGAAAAAGAAGGCATAAAGGACATAGTTGTCGCATCAACAACAGGCCATACAGGAGCTGAAGCTGCTGAAACCCTCAAAGGATGCAATGTCGTTGTCGTTGCCCACGCCTATGGTTTCAAAGAACCTGGGAAAAATGAACTGGAAGAACAATATGAAAAGAGGATGAAGGCGAGCAAAGCAAAGATTTTTACCGGCACTCATGCCCTCAGCAGCGCCGAGAGAGCAGTACGCAAAGACTTTGGCACGATACAACCATTGGAGCTGATCGCAAATGTGCTCAGGCGAATGGGCGAAGGAACAAAAGTCTGCGTTGAGGTAACTTTGATGGCTGCAGACGCGGGTTTGATTCCTGTTGACAGAGACATTATAGCCATCGGAGGGACTGGACGAGGAGCAGACACCGCACTCCGAATATGTCCTGCAAATTCTGCGAAATTCTTCGACTTGAAGATAAGAGAAATCATAGCGAAACCGCGCGACTTCTAAGACATTAATACCGGAAGAACGTCCAAGCGGCCGAGAGAAGACGCGTTTGCCTAATCAGACATCATTGCTCTCGCGCTTGCTGAAGCACAGAATTTCACCGTGTTCAACGTAGCCGCATTTCTTGAAAAGTTGTCTCGACGAACTGTTGTAATCCTCAATCAACGCGCAGAACAGCTTCACTCCTCGTTTCCCAAGCGTTCGTTCACATTCGTCGATCACAGTTTTTGCGATGCCGCGGTGTCTATAATTTGGGTGTACAGCTAGGCGATTGATCCAGCCCTTTCGCAAATCGCAACTCACAACTGCTATCGCGACGAGATACCCGTCTTCAAATGCTCCAAGAAAGAAATCGGGGTTAGCCCTCATCTCTGCTTCTATTGCTTCTTTGCTGTCTTGACCCTTTGGTTTGAAAGGTAGATCTGCGGTAGACCAAAGCTTCACAATCTCGTCATAGTCAGCTATCGTTAACCGTCGAATTTCCATCTCAACACGTTTGGACGCTTACTTTTCTTTTTCAACTTCTTTCGTTACGTCTTCAATTATGTCCAACGATGAATCCACAAGTTCTCTTGTAATTACCAGAGGTGGTGCAATTCTGATTGTTGAAGCCCCGCAAGTGATTACGTTAATGCCGCGTTTCCATGAACGCATCATTATTTCACTGACCTTTTGAGGTGCAGGTTTCTTGCTCTCTTTGTCCTCAACGATTTCCATGCCTATCATTAAGCCTTTACCTCGGACGTCACCTACGATTTCGCTTTTTTCCTTCAGTTCTGTCAGCCTTTTCATTATGTAGGCGCCCTGTTTAGTTGCGTTCTCGAGAAGTTTCTCTTCCTTTATGACGTCGATCACAGCTCCTGCGGCAACGCATGAAAGCGGGTTTCCGCCAAAAGTGCTTGCGTGCGAGCCTGGAACCCAATCCATGACTTTTGCTTTGGCTATGGTGGCTCCCAGAGGCAATCCTGAAGCCAGTGCTTTTGATGTGCAGACAATATCCGGTTCAACGCCCCAGTGTTCAATGGCAAACCATTTTCCGGTTCTTCCCATTCCAGACTGCACTTCGTCGTCTATGAGCAAGAACCCGTATTTGTCGGCAAGCTTCTTGATTCGCTGATGATATTCTGGCGGCGGTACAACATATCCGCCTTCACCTTGTATAGGCTCTATAACAATTGCAGCCACGTCTTCAGGCGGAATGTATTTCTGCAGAACATACTCGTCAATGAAGTCTACACACCAGTAACGGCATTCAGGGAAGGTTAGCTTGTATGGACAACGGTAACAGTATCCGTATGGCACGTGAGTTACTCCTGGCATCAGAGGGAAGAAGTAGCGTCTCTGAGTCGGCTTGCTTGCGGTGAAAGAGAGTGCGCCAATTGTTCGACCATGAAAAGCGCTTATGAAACCCAGGAATAGTTGCTTTCGTGTATGCCACTTTGCAAGTTTGACCGCAGCCTCCATTGCTTCGGCTCCACTGTTGCCAAAATACACCTTTTTCTCAGGGCCTCCTGGCGCGATGTGTGCAAGTTTGTCCGCCAGCTCGATAACTTCCTTGTAGAAAAAGTCCGTGTTCGAGTAATGCAAGAAACGGTCGCACTGGTTCTTGATAGCGGCGACCACTTTGGGATGGTTGTGGCCGACATTCATGCAAACCAAGCCAGAGTTGAAGTCAATGAATTCGTTCCCGTCGACATCCTTGACAATACAGCCCTTGGCTGATTCGACGACAAGTGGATAGAATCGGCCATAGGATGGCGAAATCACGTTTTCGTCTTTCTTGACCCATTCTCTTGCTTTAGGACCTGGAGGAGTTACGACAATCTTCGGATAACTGCTCATTTCACATCACTGACTGGGACTAGACGATTAGAAAAGACAGTTTTATATAACTATCTGTGTCATATCCGCGAAAACACCACATAGGAAAACCGCTGGTTGCGGGGAAAAGCAACACATTACTAGTCTGCCGGTTTTCATGCTTTTCCGTAAAGTGCTAGTTCAGGGGCATCGTCTGACGCTAATTTGCGATATTGTTCCCAGTCTTCGTCAATCCATTTCTCGATTCTCTGAATATCCTCTTCTTTCAGATTGCGGAAGCGGCCCTGCGGCGAAAAGTATTCTTTAACAGGCTTCCGTTTGGTTTTATCAACCAGTCTGTCGCTAGGGGAACTGAGCCTGAACTTGCCGTTCTCAATCTCGTAGAGAGCCCATAGACCACTCAGCACTGCAAGTCGACCCAACTCAATCGTCTTGCTGGTGTCACACCGCCAACCAGTGGGGCACGGTGTCAAAAGATGAATGTACTTTGTCCCCTGAAGATCCTTCGCTCTTCTAAGCTTGTTCACGAAATCCAATGGATACGCCGTACAGGCGGTCGCAACATAAGGAATCCTGTGAGCTGCCATGATCAACGGCATGTCTTTCTTGCGCTCCGTCTTTCCAGTCGGAGTCGTTGTCGTCCACGCACCGTACGGAGTGGACCCGCTACGCTGCATTCCAGTGTTGCCGTAAGCTTCATTGTCATAGCATACATAGATAAAGTTGGTACCTCTTTCAGCCGCTCCCGATAAAGCTTGTATTCCTATGTCTACCGTTCCGCCGTCTCCAGCCCATCCGACCACCGTAATATCCTGCAGTTTTCTCGCCTTCAAAGCTGCCACAATGCCAGAAGCTGCTGCGCCCGTAGACTCGAACAGTATGTTCTGGAGAGGCACAGCAGACGAAGTGTAAGGATAGGGCCCTTGAATCACTGTCGTGCAGCATGCAGGAACGACTAACATGACTTTGTTGCCCAATGCCTTTAGAAGTAAGCGTAAGGAGATAGCTGGGCCGCAGCCAGCGCATGCAGCGTGACCCTTGAGCAGATATTCCTCCTTTGGAAGTTCTTTTATTGTGACCATTCTTCTTACTCCTTCAAATCAACCCATTCAGTTCTCTTTTCGATCTTGCCAGCGCGCATCCATTTCAAAGATTTGTGAGCCAGCTGCTCAATCGTGCCGGCAGTCACGTCTCTTCCTCCCAAGCCTGCGATGAAACCAGCAACTAGCGGCTTGTCTTCCTTGTCGAAAAGTGCGGCCTTCGTCTCTGAAGCCAAGAAACCTTCCATTCCAAAGGATATGTGGCGGTCTATGGTTGAAATCATCTGGGCGTTCTCAGCAAGCTTCAAAATCTCTTCCACAGGATATGGACGATAGACACGAACTCTTGCCGATCCAACTTTCAATCCTTCCTTACGCATTTTGTCAATGGCTAGTTTGGCGTCGCTTGCCATGGTTCCCATAGTCAACAGGATGAGGTCAGCATCGTCGCATTTGTACTTTTCAACAAGCCCGCCGTATTCCCTGCCAAAATGTTTACCGTATTCCTTGTCTATCTGCGGAATCAGGTGTTTGGCGTTTTCCATGGCCTCTTGAATCATGTAGCGAAATTCCATGTAGTACTCAGGTGAAACCAGATTAGCATGAGAAAAAGGACGATTGACATCCAACATCCAACCGCACTTGTACTCTGGTAGGAAGCTGTCGACTTCGTTCTGATCTGGAACACTCGCTGGGGCGTAGGTGTGAGACAGAATGAAACCTTCAAGACAAACCATTGCGGGTAAGAACACTCTTTCATTCTCGCATAACTTGTAAGCCTGAATTATCGTGTCAAAGACCTCTTGATTGTCAGCACAGTAAAACTGCATCCAGCCAGTGTCTCGCTGAGAAAGCGAATCACTGAAGTCTGGCCATATGCTCCATGGAGCACCCATTGCACGGTTGACAACGGCCATGACAATAGGTAACCGTGAACCTGAAGCCCAATGCAGAGCTTCGTGCATAAGCGCCAAGCCGTGTGCAGATGTCGCCGTGAAAGTCCTGACGCCGGCTGCAGCGGCGGCTATGCAAGCTACCATCGCGCTATGTTCAGATTCCACGCGAATGTATTCGGCATCCATTTCTCCTGTTTCCACGAAGTCAGCTATCTTCTCAACAATTGTGGTCTGTGGAGTTATTGGGTATGCCGCTACAACCTTGACTCTTGCAGCTTTTGCAGCATAGCCTGCAAGGTGGTTTGCTGTATCGATTATCATCTGCGCCATTTACTCTTCCTCCCTTTTCATGGTTATCGCCTTCGTCGGACATTCATTCGCGCATATCCCGCAGCCTTTGCAGTAGTCGTAGTCTATTTTCGGGGAATCGTCTTCTTGCCGAGTAATTGCTGCGTCTGGACAGTAGATCCAGCACAGAGTGCAATTTGTGCACTTACCGTAGTTGACCTCAGGACGAAAAGTTCTCCATGACCCTGTCTTCCCGCTACTGCCTTCGGTCGGAGACGACAATGGTGTAAGTGGCATTTCCCTGCGACTTTTCGCTGTGCTCATTATACGTCACCATCCCACCATTTTGTCAAACGTTCATATGCCAGTTCTGTCGCTTTCGCGTTTCTTTCGCCAGCAGCACCTGACCAAGTTTCATTCACGGCTTTCAACACGCTGTCAAGTTTTACTTCACCAGTTGCCTTGGCAAAGGCGCCAAGGATTGATGTGTTAACAACAGGCAAACCAGCAACAAGCAGGTTTAGTTCGAGAGCAATGCCAGTTGCGTCAACTGTAGCAACCCGCCAGCCACTTAGTCCAATTTCTTCAGGTTTCTTCGTCGTGTTCATGACAAGAATTCCATTCTTCTTCAGGCCTTCAGTCACGTCGACAACCTTGTAGATGTAAGGATCAAGCACTATAACATAATCAGGATTGTAGACTTGGCTGTGAACAAGTATTGGTTCATTACTTATCCTCGCGAAAGCTTTGACCGGAGCGCCCCTTCGTTCAGCTCCAAAATATGGAAAAGCTTGGACCGATTTACCCTCGAAGAAGGCAGCGTGAGCCAAAACTTCTGCAGCGGTGACACTTCCTTGCCCACCTCGGCCATGAATTCTGACTTCCTTGAGCAAAAATTCTCCCTTCTACCGAGAAGTAAACCATGGAAAACTTCAACCTTATTAGTGTTAGCTCAAAGAAACAACAAAAACGACATCAACACTAACCCTGCGGTCAGGAACACGGGAGCAACGATCCTCTTTGCCGTCTCAAGACTTCTGTCTATTAAGAGGCATAGAGTTTCAAGTTGTTTTTCTCCGAGAACCGTGACATCAGTGACTGTTACGCTTTGGCTGGAAACTCTCGCGGGCTCCAGATTCGCAATTGCCGTTAGAGTTGCCTCTTTTATATAGTCAATTAGTTTCTTTCTGTCCATTGCCTCTCCAACTGGATGATAACCTTGCTCGCCTAATATCAAAGCGCTGACTGAATGAGTATCCGACGTGAAGACCTCGCCTTCGTTTATGCCCAATGCGTTCAAGGATGTCAGAATGTCTTCGCGTAAACCCGAAATCATATTGTTTCCGTCTATTACAACGTATGCAGATTTTTGCTCGCCACTCTTAATGACAATAGCTGTGATACCGCCCGTCCCCATGCCATCTTCCAGACTGAATTCTTTGGGCAAAACTGTTGCGGCACCTGCTTCAAACGGCAGCTTCTTCAATGAGACAGCTTTCTTCAAACATTTGCTAGCAACATCCTTCAAAGAGTCCATTGATTCCTGCATCTCTGCCTCTCCGTCAATACTGTTGTGTGCATTCACCACAGTGCAGAGATCCAGGCCGTTTCTTTCGGCTTCCTCACGGACGAATAAGCCCACTTCCTGCGGTAGGTCTTCAATCGTCTTGGGTGCAAGAGTGAATGAGATTAGAGCAGAATTGCCGAAGACTTGGCAGCATGCCGTAGCTAAGCCGTTTGTCACTTTAACGAATGGAGACACCACCGTTTCTGAGACCTCCAAATCCCGGACAGTCGCAACAACATGATCGACAATTCTCTGATTCTGTTGCTGAGAAGCAAGGTCAAACTCGTGCCCGAGCAAGCCATGGGGCACACACGCGGTACAGTTCAGGTCCTTTTCCAGAGCTGCTTTAAGTAAAGAAGGCAAAAGACTGCTTCCAATGTTTTTGAATGGCCCTGGATGAACAGATGGAACAACCATGACTGCCTTGGACTTGGATGAGGAGAATTTCACAAGCGAAGTTTCGACATTCCTCTTTTCGCCCAGTTCTTCAAGCAGTTGTTCGAAAGGCTCATTCAAGTTCAACACCCAATTGGACACGAATGCCCTGAAAAGTGATAGTGAACGCATTCCCAACGTGCGTTTGCCGATGCGGTCTATGGGATAAAGAAAAGCATAGGTCGAAGCAATCCCGACAGCTACTGCGAAGATGATGAACAGGAGCAGATACAATGTTATAGAATTTCCGGTCATAAACCAAAGCGTGAGAAACGGAGCCACACAGAAAAATGGTTCAAGGAAAGAAGCGGCAAAAATCCTTGATCTACCCATTTCCGAGGTAGAAGAGAAGACCACCAGACGTAGGATCAGCACCGCGGAGAAGCCCAGAAGACAAAACCGGAGCCACCAATTTTGGAAACCAAGCGAGAATGTAAAGACCATTCCTATAAGGATGAACAAGAGCCACAAGCCCCATGAAAAGAGGGAAAGTGCCATTGTGCGTCTTAGATTGTAGATAGTATCTTTTGTTAGTATGAGCGTGTATATGATGCAATCAGCTGTTAGACCTGCAAGGAAGACTGAAAGGCCTAGCAGCAACCCGTTCACTATTCCCATAGCAGAGGAAATGAGCGTTATTGTGGACAGAAGACCCCCAGCAATTGAGACGAAAGCCAATAGTAGAAGCACCTTTCGATCTGACGGTAGCCTGAATAGTGAGGAGTAACGTTTCTTGGCTTTGTCCATGGATTGTGCTAGTGAATCTCCGGTGGGCACGTTTTTTCCCCAAATTTGAGTTTGCTAAAAGATGATTACACACATATTAAATTGTTGGGAAGTCAAGCAGCAAAGCCTGTTGTCCATTGACACATCACGGGCGCAATTACTAGACAGGCGCTGCCGCGTTTCTTAACATGAAACCGCTTAAGAAGAACCACGCTGGGCGTTATCAATTAGATGTTGGACCATTAGCATAGTATATATTTGTGTAAAGCTATTATTCTATCTAGTAATTACTAAATACAAGGTTTTGCGATTCCTATGCCCGAGCAGAGTCTCCCCCCAACGATATTTCACATGCTCGAGAAAAATGTTGGAAATCAGATACGGGTGATTTTGGATCCCGCCTACGGGTTCGAAGGGACCCTGACAGCTGTAACAGCTGAACCTGCAGGCATATGGCTTTCAGACGCTGAGGCAATCGTACTGCGAGCAACAATCGCTCAACCCATACCGCAAGTTGCAAGCAGAGAAGAGAGAAGCGAAATATTCGTACACCTTAATTCTGTACAACGGATAGAAGTCCTGCATGCGCCTTCTCGTCGGTGAAACCGTGACCTAGAAGAATATGTTCGCCAAGGCACACACAATGATCAGTGCTATTGCGAATCCAACAAGGATTTCGGGTCGCACCTTGATGCCTTCGGTCTCTTCTTCAAAGAATCTCAGCAGACCTGCACTTGCAGCTGGCATCGGGGACTTGTCTTTCTTCTTTTTGCTCATCTTGAGACCCTACGTCTACGATGACTAACATCTGTCCTTCTCTACATTATTAATGTTATGTTAGCTCAAAGAGTTTTTATTTCTGAACAAATGATAGTGTGATGAGAAGGGCGGTTTCAGATGACCAATTCAAGAGGCGATTACGATCATGTATTTAGTCTCCTTCAAGAACATCATAAATGGTTCCAAGAAAGCATTCCGCTCATAGCCAGCGAGAACGTGCCAAGCCCGGCAGTTCGTGAAGCCATCGCCACAGACTTTGGCAACCGTTACGCGGAAGGATGGCCAGGAGAACGCGTCTATGCGGGATGCCGATTTATAGATCAGGTAGAGTTCAAATGCATTGAACTTATGAAGCGACTCTACAATGCAGAATTCGTCGATGTCAGGCCTATTTCAGGCGTCGTGGCAAATCTTGCAGTTTACACAGCTTTCACAGAGCCTGGAGACACCTTGCTGGCACTTTCGATCCCGAGCGGAGGCCACATCACATCAGGCAAAAAAGAGCTTGGCGGCACAGCTGGCGCCGTCAAAGGACTCAACGTTGAATACCTGCCTCTAGACTACACGGAACTGAACATAGACGTGGACAAAGCAAAAAGCAAAATTCAAGACTTGGCTACGAAGGGCAAACCGCCCAAGTTTGTCATGTTCGGCGCGAGTGTATTCCCGTTTCCGCATCCAGTCAAAGAATTAGCAGAGACTGTCCGTTCAGTCGGCGCAACAGTAGGATACGATGCGGCTCACGTAGCCGGACTGATTGCTGGAGGACAATTCCAAGACCCGCTAAAGGAAGGTGCTGACGTTGTTAGCCTGAGCACACACAAAACCTTCTTTGGACCGCAGCACGGCGGAATCCTTTCTTGGGATAAATACGCTGAAAAGATAAAGAAAGCAACATTTCCCGGTATGGTGAGCAACCATCACTTGCACGCAGTTGCCGGCCTTGCAATTGCATGCACAGAAATGCTTGAATTCGGCAAAGAATATGCAGGTCAAATAGTGAGGAACGCAAAGGCTCTAGGCCAAGCGCTTTATGAAAGAGGCCTCAACGTTCTGGCTCAGCACAAAGGATTCACACAGTCACACGTAATCTTGATTGACATAACCAAGCATGGCGACGGCGGCACAATCGAAGAGACTCTGGAAAAAGCCAATATAATCATAAACAGGAACCTGCTACCATGGGACATCAAGGAAGGAAGACACTTCATGCATCCTGGCGGAATAAGAATGGGCGTCTCCGAAGTCACCAGACTGGGCATGAAAGAGCCTGAAATGACCGAGATAGCAGAATTCGTCAAAAGAGTGATAATAGAGAAAGAACCGGTGGAAAAAGTAAGAGTAGATGTTGCAGAATTTAGAAGAGACTATCAGAAGGTGCATTTCTGCTTCGAGAACGCAACAGAAGCCTACAAATACATCAAAATCCGTTAATTTTTGAGCCCCATATTGCCGGATTCTATTTTCAAGTACAGAGTGTGAAATGAAGAATGAATATCCGCGAGTTCCAAGAGCTGATGCGCCGATTGTATTTCCACAGAGACTCCGAGCGAGGCGCAGCTGGAACGTACGAATGGCTTACAGATGAGGTGAAGGAACTAGGAGAAGCATTGGAAGCCCGTGACCGAAAAGGATTGCAGGAAGAGTTTGCTGATGTAATCGCATGGTTAGCTTCGCTTGCAAACGTTACAGGAATAGATCTTGAGCAAGCAGCTCTTGGAAAGTACGATAACAAGTGCCCAAAGTGTGGACACGCACCATGCGAATGCGCCTTCTAGTGCGAGTTCACTAATCGCTTTTGTCCTATGCCGGTTATCGCCCAAACACATGGTTTACTGTCCTTGCGATGTACGATTCCTTCTTTTCCAAGCAACTTCAGATGGTGCATCGCCACTCCATATGGTAGCGCCGCTTCCTTTCCAATTGTCTTGGCATCACCACTCGTTTTCTCCAAAGCGTTCAGTATCTTAGTTCTCGCCCTGAGACCCCGCTTCACATTTTTTATGTTTGACAAGTAAGCGTTAGGATGAAAAATCTCCTTAACCATGCTAAATCAAAGACACCTTTGTCGTTCTATGTAGAAAAGTCTTGTCAGGCGAAATCCGTTAGACTGATCTGCTTTGGCTTTCTACTATCGAACAATGCATTGATTTCTTCTTTCACAAGCGCAAGTCTTTGTGAGTAGTATTTAGGTAAACCGTATTTGTCGACTAGATTCTGCGCTACTCCCAAGTACTTCTCAATGCCACCACGATGAACGGTCAAAGTCAATTCTCCACCACATGCTGAGCATTTGCCGCGCAACGGCAACCGTCGAAACCGTCGACTGCACGATTTGCACCTAAAGGCTTGCGTTGAAAAGGCGCGCAGATTTCCCGCGATGTCTCGCATGAAGTGTGTCTTCAAAACCTTTAGGGCTACTCTCCCGGCGTCTACAGCCTCAATCTTCTCCGCCAATTCAAGTTGACCTTCCAGCTTGGCTGTCATTGTCGTGAGACGTTTGTAGGCGCTTTCAGGGTTGCACTTGTTAATATTAGAAACAGGAGTTGTGAAATTGAACCCCTCAAATTGAGCTTCGGTACCTAGCCGATAACTCACAAGGTCTATTAGAGGGCTCACCTGCCTTGCGTCAGTTTTCTGCCAAGTTTTCTCATAGAACTCGAGGGGATAAGATGCTGCCACATCGAAGTCATGCGCCTGTCTTTGCACTTCCTTCGTGTTCACCACGGGGGTTAGTAGAAGAGGCGCGTCCATTATTCCGCCTATTTGTGCGGGCAGGTACTCCCGGGAGAAATTTAGTAATGTGTCGAGTGCAAGCATCAACGCGTCTTCGTCGCCGTCGCAATCTCTCCTCTTTGCGGAATGCCAAATGGGGTGCGCGTAGCAGAGGTTGAGGTCCGTGAAGCCGATGATACGCCCCAATATGCCAACGCAAGTGTGTGGAGCCAAGCCGAAGACAAGATGCCCAACTAGGTCTTCAGTGTGTTTAATGTTGTAGTACGGCGGAAGTCTGTAGACCTTTGACAGAAGCTCGTCTATGAAATCTGCCACTCTAATGAAGTATTCTGCGGCTTTTATGGGGATAACGGCGTCTTGAAGCTTGAGTTCGCAAATTTGGTTTGCATCCGTTAAAGGCGCGCCTTGACCGTCACAAGCATAACCAAGCTGTCTGAGTACATTGACTGGAACTCCGATCTCAGAAGATTTGAAGTGTGTTAGAGGAGCATTGGTAGCGTCAAACCTTATCGTTCCATCCTTATACACTGAAAGATCATGTTTGGCCCGGAGAACACCTTTTTCAAGTGTTTCAGGAGTCTTGGTTTCATTTGTCAATCCTTTGACTCCCTTCAGAATCTTTGGCACGCAGACGCCTAAGCCGCTGCAAGCGCTATCAAGAGATTCTCTGAAATTGATGGCTTGTTTCTGGAACTTAATGGCAGAGACTCTGCACGTAGGACACTCGTCTTCTTTCAGGTTTTTTCCACATCGCGGACAGCTCCTTTCAGGGATGGTTTCAGAACCGCAAGACGGGCATTTGACTCGTGAAGTGTAGGTCTTGCAGTCTGGGCACTTCCGCTTTGTTATCTCTACAAAAGTGGGTCCATGTTTTGCAGCTTCAACAATGTCTCTTTGAGCACCTCCAGCCAACCCAACTGGGAAAAGAGTATGGACAAGCGGTTTCATCTCACGTCTCTTTGCTTTTTCAGGTCTGCCCATCCGCGCGCCAACCGGCGTTGGAGCCTTGTCCCTTATCTGCACGCCGGAGAGGGAGTTGACAGCTTCCAAAACGGTTTTTGCAGATGAAGGAGTCAATTCACACGCTGCCCCATAACCAAGACACAGGGCCAAAGCACCTGCATCTTCGCCTTCAACAGTGATCTTGCCCTCTGTTACTCTATGAGGCAGACATATCAACTCCAGACCCTGCTTGACGGCTGAGTCCATTCCTCCTGTAATCTTTTGAGCGAAACCACTTTCGGCCTGCATTTCAGACTTGAGAAGCCATGTTCTCATCTGCTCCAAGTGTTCAATTGAAGGAAGATTTGACCAGAAGAATGTAAAAGTCGGATGCAAAGGAATATGCAACTTTGAGGATAGTGTAATTGCCTCTCTGAAGCTAGGTTTGTTCCCGGAAAAGTCTACAAGAAGACTTCGTAATCTCTCTGCAGGGATACTTATGGCCGCAGCAGTTTCTTCAAGATTACCGCCGAACTTATCTGCGATTGCCTTTTGCAGCTCCTCGACCCACCACTCTTCGACGTACCCTGAAGGTGGCAGTATCTTGCTGTTGTAGAGGAAATCTCCAAAGCTTATCAAAATGTCTCCGAGGAAAAGTATTCTGTCAATCTTGTCTTTTATCTCATTGAAAGTTCCTGTTGAAACTCGGACAACTGACCCGTCTGTCAATCGCACCACGGGTTCGTCTATCGTATCAACTGGAACAGAGATTCC
>JBGOYH010000038.1:0-14702 GCA_041479575.1 Bathyarchaeia archaeon | reverse complement strand
GTTAAGGCTGCCTGAGTACATTATTCATTGGCATCATTCGCTCACCGAGTAGGCCTACTCTATGTAGTTTTTGACTGGAAAACAGTCAAAAACGACCTACCCCCTCCCCCCTAGGTTTTCAGCACGCACAGTATCGTAGTGAGTGTGTGGCTAGGTCTTTTAGTGGGGTTTGGTGCGCCGTTTTGCTGCCGTGCATGTTGAATTTTGTGCGCATTTGGTTCTGACGATGTAGAATCAAGCGAACAGGCAATGAGGGACGGTCTTGATGATTCTCTTATCGATGCTTATAGGGGAATCATTGAACGAGCATCCTGTATTGTATCTGTGGAAATGAGGGCAGTGTAGTTTTGTATGATAAATGTTTGATAGATTTTTTAGTCAAATAGCCTTAAATCGCATGGTCATATGTACCTTCAATGGTGCAGAAGAGGGGTTTTTGTCTTTAAGTGTAGATCTCGAGTCTCTTCACAAGATTATCAAAAATCCAATCAGGCGAAAGATAGTTCTGACGCTTCTTGAGAAAAACGAACTTGCCTACATGGATCTAATGAATATAGTTCAGGTCGAGAACACGGGAAAACTCAATTATCATCTTAAGATACTCGGCGACTTGCTGGAGAAGAATGGGAATGGAAGATATCGTTTGACCGAAAAAGGCCACCTGGCTTCTCAACTGCTTCTAAGGTTTCCTGAGAAAAACCCTGAGCATATGTCATTGAAGGGTGGAGACGCCATATTGATTGGTTTCGTCGGTTTCATTCTGGCACTGGCTAACCCGGGGTTCTGGGGCTTCGGTATTGGCATGATGTTTTTGGGGGTTATGGCCGTTTTAGGTATCGTCTATGCTTTGGTGGTGCCAGGAGGCGCTATGTGGCTGCTGACGGTGAGGCGCACAAATTCTCACGATGCTTATGACTTGTTTAAGCCGCCCTTAGTGGCATTTGCTCTTATAGTTCTTCTATTGTTGCTTGCGATCCTCCTAAATTTCAGAATTACAGTGTCAACGCCGCCTCAGGATTCTGGATACGCGTCGCTGTCTCAACCATTCCTTCCTTCTCTCCTACTCATCGGCTTGTTCTTTTTCATAGGCGTAGAAATATTCGAGGTTCTCAGCAAAATTTCAAGGAAGACAAGGCCATAGACCCAGGCGCGCGCTACTCATGTGGGTTTGCCCCGCGCTTCAAGTGTCCGAGTGAGTAGCAGAGCAAGTCCGCAGCCATTCCTTCTGTTTTCACGCACAAAACTCGCACCTCATCCAATCGCGTCAGTTCAAATCCGCTGGCTTTGCACTTGCGCTCGAGTTCGTCTTGTGTTCTCCACGCCTCTTTACTACTCATGATCAGGGAGTCGCTCAGTTTGCTAAGACTTTCTAGGGCAGAGTCTAATGCTTCCATGCGGTTGGCTGTCTTGGAACTGTTGCCCTGGCTCAGCGTTTGTTCCAGTGCATTCAACATGTCTTTCAATTTCTTTATCTTTCTCGATGCTTCATTGTAACTTCTTTCCATTTCTCTTACTGTTTTGTCAATCTCGGCTTGAAGTCTGGCAGCTTCTGTCATAGCTCCTTCCTCTTCACCTAGTCTGGCACAGCGGATTCGACTCTGATCCTGTGGTTTTTCAAGATTTGAAAAGTTATTTAAACCGTTGGGTCGTCTCTAATCCTTGGAACTGTTTTGACAAGGAGGTATTCAGTCTGGAAGTCTCATCTTCTATGGTTCAATTTTCAAGCAGCACACCGCGGGAAGAAACCCGGGCTTTCTTGACGGTGCCAGAAGCACCTGGAAAGCACCCTGGAGTGATCGTGATTCATGAAATATGGGGTTTAGTGGATCATATTAAGGATGTGAGCATGAGGTTTGCGCGGCAAGGGTATGTGGCTCTTGCTGTCGACCTCTTCGACGGGAAAACTCTCACGAAACTGGAAGACGGCCACAAGTTACGAGAACAACTCACGGAAGAGAAGATTCTGGCAGACCTGAACGGCGGACACGCCTACCTGAAGAGTCTGAAGAATGTGAACCCAAAGCGCATAGGTAGCATCGGATTCTGCATGGGAGGCGGGCTCTCACTCTTGCTCGCCTGCCACAACCAGGAAATGGCAGCAGCAGTCGTCTTCTACGGGAGAAACCCGTCCCCGATAGACCTTGTAAAAAATGTCTCGTGCCCCATACTCTGCAACTATGCAGGGGCCGACTTGGCGATATCAGAGACGGACATTAACTTGTTGAAAAATACACTGGCAAAATATGGGAAGACTTTCGACATCAAGATTTATCCGGGCGCTCCACACGGTTTCTTCAACGACACAAGAGAAAGTTACAGACCCGAGGCTGCCAAGGACGCTTGGGAAAGGGTTCTCACATTCTATGGCAAGTACCTGAAAACCTGACGCACATTAGCAGGGGAAAGCGCTGTGCCTTTACATGTGCAAACCAATGTAGATTTTCAAAAAGCAGATTATTTTCTTCTGCTGAAGGCGTAAGTTCCAATAGCCATCATGACAACGTCAAAGCAGCATACTACGAGAAGGTTGAAGTACATGGGATGTAACGGTTGCCATGCGTTGCCAAGGATGATTGTTCTCAAAGCGTCCACGCCGTAGGTTAATGGATTGAAGCTTGACGCGATTTGCAGCCAGTTTGCAACGTCTCCGCGAATAGGGAAAAGTGCGCCGCTTAAGAAGAACAGCGGCAGATTAATGAAGCTCTGGATCACTCCGAAGCTTTCTAGGCTCTCTATGAAACAGGCTACCGTGAGCCCTATGCCTACCAGTCCAAACGTCATCAGAATCATGACTGGCAAAGCCTCCAAAAACGTCAAGGGATTTAGCGGTATTCCCAACAAGACACCCAACGCGAAAACGATTATTCCCTGAATGACAGCGTCCGTACTGTCGCCCAACATTTTGCCCAAGAAAACCGAAAAACGCGAAATAGGCGCCACTAATATCTCCTTCAGAAACCCGAATTCTCTGTCCCATATGACTGATATGCCCATAAACATCGAAGTAAAAAGAAGTGTCTGCCCAATTATTCCAGGAAAAATGTACTGCTGATAGGTCAGGTTCCCTATGGTCGTTCCAGAAAAGCGGATGCCACTGCCGAAGATAAGTAGCCAGAGCAGAGGCTGGACGAAACTGCTAATGATTCTCGCTCTGTCTCGCAGATAGCGTTTGATTTCGCGCAGCCAAAGCGTGTAAATGCCCCTGATCTCAGTCACTTGATGCGTCTCCTCCTGATCGCTGCTAGCCCGTGAAGTTCATCGCCGCCTTCAGGACGAATCGCCCGCCCAGTGTAGTGCAAGAAAACGTCTTCAAGGTTTGGCTCACGCAAGGACAGAGACTCAACAAACACGCCGCTTTTGGTGGCGGTTTCCACAATCCTGGGCAAGAGAGCCCTGCCGCCCCGAACCGTGACTTCGAGCCTATCATTAACCACATTAGCCCTGAGAATGCCAGCGGTCCCAGCAAGCATGGAAGAAAGCCTGTCAGCATCCTTGGTTTTCACTGTTATAACGTCGCCTTCAAGCGTTTCCTTCAATCCAGAAGGCGTGCCTGAAGCCACAATCTTACCGTAATCCATAATTGCTATGCGGTCAGAAAGCCTGTCAGCCTCTTCCATGTAATGCGTCGTCAAAACTATGGTAATATCATGAGCCTTCCTTAACTCTTCAATATACGACCAAATATGCTCCCTTGTCTGAGGATCAAGCCCAATCGTCGGCTCGTCCAAAAATAAAACCTTCGGGTAATGAATGAGCCCTCGAGCAATCTCAAGCCGTCGCCTCATGCCGCCCGAGTAGGTCCGCAGAAGATCGTTAGCCCTGTCCTCAAGCTCGACCAGCTTCAAAACTCTGTCAATGCGGGACTTCTGTTCGCCTGGGGGCACACCGTAGAGGTTAGCATGCATGTAGAGGTTCTCCCGCCCCGTCAGCCTGTCGTCAATACTTGGATCCTGAAAAACTATGCCGATCGACTTTCGCACCTGTGTGTCCTGCTTAACAATGTCAAAACCATTAACACTCGCCCTTCCAGAAGTAGGCTTTAGAATAGTGCAGAGCATGGAAATCGTCGTCGTCTTTCCAGCACCATTCGGCCCCAGCAAACCAAAAACTTCCCCGCGCTCAACCGAAATACTCAGCCTGTCAACTGCCACAAGCCCGTTAAAGCGTCTTGTAAGCTCGTTCGTCTCTATAGCATTCTCCAACTGCTTCACTTGCGCTTTCTACAATACTCTTGGTCAAGACACAAGTTAACGCTACAAAAAAAGTTTATGTTAAGTGCGTAGTGATGAGTTCTAACCAGGTCAACTAACAGCTGCTAATGCAGTTTTTGGGCGGCGCGCGCGAGAAAGTGGACAAGGTGCGTTACCGATTTTTACAAGTGCACTACTTATCTCCCGAACGAGGCAGGACCCCCCAAGTATGATGCATGGACACCCATAACGGTTATACTCGGCAAGAACCAATACTACGCGTAGAAATTGGGAGATGCCCAGATTGTTCCTAACTCATGAGAAGATGATCGAACTGTACAAGAACATGGTCACGATAAGGCGTTTTGAAGAGAAGGTCAGCGAGCTTTTTGCCAAGGGTGCAATTCCAGGTTTTGTGCATCTTTACATTGGGCAAGAGGCGGTTGCTGTTGGAGTTTGCGCTAACTTGAGAAAAGAGGATTACATTGTCAGCACACACCGAGGACATGGTCACTGCATCGCAAAGGGCGCAAATCTGAATAAAATGATGGCAGAGCTTTTCGGCAAGGCCTCTGGTTACTGCAAAGGCAAGGGAGGTAGCATGCACATCGCAGATTACGGGTCAGGAATCCTTGGTGCAAACGCTATTGTGGGGGCCAACATACCCATCGCTGCTGGCGCAGCGTTTGCGGCGAAGTCAAGAGGAACCGATCAGGTAGGAGTCGCTTTCTTCGGTGATGGTGCATCCAGCACTGGAGCATTCCATGAAGGAATTAACATAGCAGCGGTTTGGAAACTTCCAGCAATATTTGTGTGCGAAAACAATCTTTACGCGATTTCTACTCGTGCAAACAGAACTATCCCCGTTAGAAACATAGCAGATAAGGCAGCTGCATATGGAATACCGGGCGTGGTCGTTGATGGAATGGACGTAATCGCAGTATACGATGCGGCTCACGAAGCTGTGGAAAGGGCGAAAAAGGGTGAGGGGCCAACTCTCATCGAATGCAAGACTTACAGATTCTGTGGGTCATTTGAAGGCGATCCGCAACTATACAGGAGCAAAGAGGAAAGGGAAGAATGGAGGAAAAGGGACCCGCTCAACTTCGGCAGAAAACTTGTAGAGACTGGTCATATGACCAACGTTGAACTTGATAGAATTGAACTGGAAATCAGGTCAGCTATCGAAGAGGCCGTGAAGTATGCGAGTGAGAGCCCATATCCTGGGTCAGAAGAAGCGACAACAGACCTGTTCGCCTAGTATGATAGAGGAGGAATGAAAATGAGGAAAATCAGCTTTGGCGAAGCATTACGAGAAGCCCTACAAGAAGAAATGCGCAGGGACGAAACGGTGTTTGTACTAGGGGAGGACATTGCGCTACATGGCGGCGATTTTGGAGTGACAAAGGGACTACTGGACGAGTTTGGAGAGAAAAGAGTCAGAGATACACCAATCTCTGAGACAGCCATCATTGGGCTTTCTCTCGGCGCGGCTTCAGTGGGAATGAGGCCAGTTGCTGAGATAATGTTCTCAGACTTTCTAGGAGTGTGCATGGATCAGATACTCAACCAAGTCTCCAAAATGCGTTACATGTCAGGGGGTCAGGTCAAGACCCCCGTCGTCATAAGAACAGCTTTTGGCGCAGGAATAAACGCTGGTCCCCAGCATTCACAGAGTCCTGAAGCCTTTTTCGTGCATATCCCTGGTTTGCAGGTTGTGATGCCATCAACCCCGTATGATGCGAAAGGATTGTTGAAAACAGCTATTAGAAATGACAACGCCGTTATCTTCTTTGAACACAAGCTTCTGTACGGCGTCAAAGGAGACGTGCCTGAGCAGGAATACCTTATAGGGTTTGGAGAAGCAGACATCAAAAGAAACGGCACAGACGTCACAATAGTTGCCACTGGACTAATGGTGAAGGAAGCTTTGGCGGCGGCTGAGACGCTGGAGAAAGGCGGTCTTACTGCGGAAGTCATAGATCCCAGAACTCTGGTGCCATTAGACGAGAAAACACTGATTAACTCGGTGAAAAAGACTGGGCGAGCGGTCGTCGTACATGAAGCGTGGAAGAGAAGTGGCTTCGGAGCCGAAATCGCTGCGATGATTATGGAAGAAGCAATGGACTATCTAGATGCTCCTGTCAAACGAGTGGGGGGACTGAACGTGCCTACGCCATTCAGCCCTGCACTGGAAAAATACGTTGTGCCTAATGAGAACGACATAGTTAAGGCTGTGAAAGAAATAACGTAAGCAAGCAGATTGTCGAAATGCAAGGGGAAAGAAGCGTGACAACTGAAGTAATAATGCCCAAGCTCGGTTTAACAATGAAAGAAGGGACCATTGTTGACTGGCTGAAAAATGAAGGAGAACGCGTGGAAAAAGGCGAGTCCATTGTTGAAATTGAGACCGAGAAGATATCCAAGTTCGTAGAAGCAGAAGCATCAGGGGTTCTGCTGAAGATCCTAGCGCCTAAGGGAACGACCGTTCCTGTAACCAAAGTGATCGCCATCATCGGTGAGCCCGGAGAGGAAACACCGAGCAAGGAAGTATCTGTCCAACAGACTGAAGCCCTGAAAAGCGCAGGCGAAACACCGGAAACGATCGAAGCTGTTGAAAAACCACCTGCAACATGGACAGCTGAAGAGAAAACGAGGATTTCTCCGCTTGCCAAGAAGCTTGCGGAGGAATACAAGGTTGACCCGACGAAAATCAAAGGGACAGGGCCGGGAGGAAGAATTGTCAAAGAAGACATAATTAAAGCGGTTGAGACCGCGACTCCTTCAGCACCGCAACCCGTGACTTCTCAAAAAATCGAAGTGAGCGAAATAATACCCTTGACTGGGACAAGAAAGACGATAGCCGACCGTTTGTCACAGAGCTATCATTCAGCCGTTCACACTACTGTGATGACTGAAGTCGATATGACTGTAACTGCAAGTTTTCGCCAGAGACTGCTTTCTGAAACAAAGGAGAAAACGGGTGCGCCAGTAACCTACACAAGCATCATAGCAAAAGCAGTAGCAACAGCGCTTAAGAGACATCCAATTGTGAATTCAACACTGGAAGACTACGCCATCAAAGTGCTCAAGGAGATCAACTTGGGGGTCGCGGTGGACACGGAGGCAGGATTGATTGTTCCCGTAATTCGCAACGCAGACAAGAAGACTCTGACTGAAATCGCCTCGCTCCTCGGGGAGTTAGCTGACAAAGCGAGAAAAAAGCTTCTTTCTATTGACGAGATTTCATTTGGTACCTTCACAATTTCAAATTTGGGAACGTTTGGAGTACATACCTTTGTTCCGATAATAAACCCGCCGCAAGCTGCAATTTTGGGAGTCGGCATGATCGAAGAAAAGCCTGTGGTAATCAAAGGTAGGGTTGAAATCAGATCTAGAATGAATTTGAGTCTCGTGTTTGACCACAGAATTGTCGATGGAGCAGAGGCGGCGAGATTTCTACAAACGTTGAAGAGCATATTGGAAAACCCGTCTGTCTTGATTGACTAGTCCCTGGGTTGCATGCATCATATGCAAGAGGAAGAGGTCTGGCGATTACTGGATCTAGAGTACGAAAGCGCGTTTAGGAATCTGGCGGTCGAAGAAGCCATTCCGACTTCAGTTGGAAAAGGCACTGTTCCCAACACTATACGGTTCTGGAGGAACGCAAATGCCGTCGTAATAGGATGTTTCCAATCAGTAGCTTTGGAAGCCAACCCTGAAGCCTGCAAACTTCATGGAACGACTATAGTGAGGAGATTCACAGGTGGCGGGGCTGTCTATCATGATCATGGAAATTTGAATTATTCCATCGCGCTGCAACAAAATCATTGCCTAGTTACCGACGACATAAGTGAAACTTTCAGAACGCTGTCCTTGGCTGCAGCGGCTGGACTTGAGTCTCTTGGTGCACGCGTGGAATATGAAAGTCCAAACACGCTTCAGATAAATGGGCGTAAAATAGCAGGAGCAGCCGGGGCCATAAGAAAGGGATTCGTTTTCTTTCACGGATCAATCCTTGTTGATACGGATCTAAGTGTGCTGTCAGAAGTTTTGAGCCCCGCAAGTCAATTCTCAACGAAAAGGTATGTGCGTAGCGTCAGAAAAGACGTCTCGAATCTTTCCATTGAGATCGCGAGAAGGCTGACAATTCAAGAAGTGAAATACGCTTTGCGTAGGGGATTTGAGAAAGTTTTCACTTTGAAACTCACAGATGGCAGCTTGACTGAAGAAGAGAAGCTTGTCAGCGACACATTACTTGAGGAAAAATATTCTCAGGAAACCTGGAACTTCAAAAGATAATTCATTCACGTGCAGTTTTTCCTCGACGATTGTTGGTTGCGTGCAAGTCTCCGTCGTTGCTTTGACGTTCTTTTTCAGAAACCTTTTTGCCTTTGATTCCCGTCTTGACCATCACAGATGACGACTTTGGCAAAAGCTGACTTGAAGGAAGAACTCAAATCCATTGTTGGGCCAGAAAACTTCTCAGACGATATTGTGGACAGATTAACATATTCAAGAAGCAGTTCGGTGGAAGAGGCAGGGACACCTTTTTGCGTGATTAGACCTGGAAGCACTCAGGAAATCTCACAAATACTGAAGACAGCTAACACACATCATAACCCAGTCTACGTTTGGGGAAGAGGAACAATATTCGTTGCTTCGGGAGTTCAGGATGGCTGCATCATGATTGACATGACCAGAATGGACAGCATATCGAAAGTCGATGAAGACACGATGTCGGTAACAGTTGAAGCAGGAGCGATATGGGGAGCCTTGAACACGGAACTAAGGAAAAAGAACTGGGAGTTGACAATTCCAGGTCCCGGCAGTCTAGTCTCCTGCACCGTCGGAGGTTCAATTGCAGCCAGCACAGTCCCACATGGTTTGACAGGAGAAGGAACAACAGGAGAGAACGTCCTCAACTTGGAGGTTGTGCTGCCCACAGGAGACGTATTTGAAACAGGCTCAGCCGCAAACCCTCAAGGAACGCCGTTCGAAAGATACTGCAACGGCCCAGATGTCGCAGGTCTGTTCATCGGATCTTGCGGGACATTGGGTATTATAACGAAGGCGACTCTGCGAATACAGAGAGTGCCAGAAGCTGAAGAGTTCTTCTGCTGCGGCTTTCAAGACCTGAAAGGCGCATTCAAAACATCATATGAACTACTGGAAAAGCGCTGTACGCGATTCACAGTATTATGTCAAGGTGACCTGCCTGTAAAGGCTGCTGCCTTGATGCACATCGTAACCACAGGCGCAAAAGATGAAGTAGAAGTGAAAAGCAAGAAGATCAAGTCAATCTGCCAGACTGGCGGAGGCAAAGAACTGGACAACACGGGAACAAAGAACTATTGGAAAACACACAACGTCATGTATTCATGGCTTAGATGGAAAGATCCGAAAACATATTACGCCCGCAAAGGAATTCCCTACTTCTGTCCTGAAGTCTTCGGTTACCTGTCAATGCCGAAACTCGTGGAAATAAGCGAGGCTTTTTGGAAATATTGGAACGAACATGAAGTGCAGTTGAAAAAAGGCAACGCACTTTTCAAAGGTTTTGACGTGTACTTTTCGAAAAACGGTGGATATCTGTGGATAGACACTTTGTATTCTTACGCCGACAAAGAAGCGTTTGAATATGGTTTTAAGGTCCGCCGAGACCTATATGAACTTCTGCTCAAACATGGAGGTTCACCTGCCACTGTCGGAGGCGGAGAAATGGCCAAATATGTGACGTCTCGTATGCCTAGGTACCATAATTTCCTGAAGACTCTGAAAAAAGCAGTGGATCCGAACCGAATTCTTAACCCTGGTGTTCTAGATCTGTAGAGGTGCTGTTTTGAGAATAGAGACTTACAGAAATGCCATTAACAAATGCATAAGATGCGGCTTCTGTCTTGATTTGACTGGACTTGGGCAATTTCGAATGTGTCCAGTCAATGAGGTAAATGGTTTTCAATCCTACAGTGCAAAAGGAAAACTGGTTTTGGCCAGCGCACTTTTGGACGGAAGACTGAAGTACAATGAAGAGATTGTGAAGCATGTTTTCATGTGCAGCGACTGCGGCGCTTGTGAACAGAACTGCTTCTTCTTCCTAGAATTGGGCGACATATCCTCTGCATTGAAAGCAGACCTTGTTGAACGTGGATTGTCAATGAAAGACCACATGTTGATGTTGCAGAATGCCCAGAAAACGGACAACATCTTCGGGCAACCTCATGAAAAGAGGCTTCAATGGTTGGCTGAGAAGCCTAAGAAAAAAGGAGAGACTGTTTATTTTGTTGGGTGCACTACCTCTCTTGCCAGAACGAGAATAGCGAAAGCAAACTGCAACGTTATGAAAAGCTCAGGCTTAGACTTCACTTTACTTGAACAAGAAAAGTGCTGTGGCTTTCCCCTTTTGTCCATTGGACAGATTGAATTTGCCAAAGCCTTCGCTAAATACAATGTTGAACAGATAGAAAGAACGGGAGCCAAAAGGGTCGTGTTCTCGTGCCCAGGCTGTTACAGAATGTTCAAGAAAGAGTACCCCAAACTGCTTGGACCTCTACCGTTTGAAGCAGTTCACACAACCGAGTTGTACGAAGAACTGCTAGACGAAGGACAGCTTACACCAAAAAGAAAACTCTCATTCGCTGTCACCTATCATGATCCATGCCATCTGGGAAGACACATGAACGTTTATGATTCTCCGAGAAAGATCTTGGAGAACATTCCTGGCCTGAAGCTAGTTGAAATGACTCGAAATCGAGAATGCGCTTATTGCTGTGGAGCCGGAGGAGGCAATCTGCCTCAAGCATTCCCTGAAGTCGCAGCAAGCATTGCAGTCGCGAGATTGAAGGAAGCAACAAAAACAGACGCTCAACTACTCGCATCAGCGTGTCCCGCATGCATCTCAAGCTTCATGCTCGCAAAGAAACGCTCAAAAACAGGAATTGAGATCAAAGACGTCGCAGAACTCGTCGTAGAAACGCTCAGATGAAGAACCCTGACCCAACGTTGATCACAAGCAGGTTGTAGCTTTCAGCTTTGATTTCCTATCAGCAAATTGTATAAGCTCGAAGAGTATTTATGTGGTATCTCCACAACCATCGATAACAATTCGAGGTGTCTAAGTTGAAGAAGCTGAGCAAAAGCGAAGAGGAAAGGGCGTTAGAAATTCACGAGAGAGCGGTAATAGTCGATTCATTAAACGCTTCGATTATGTCAGGCGAATATTTCCAGAAGATGAGAAAAGGCGGAGTCACTGCCACTAACTACACAATTGCTATGATGCACAACATGTCTGAAACGATCAAAAGAATTTTGGATATGCAGGACATGATAAATGAAGAAAAAGAAAAAGTCCTGCTGGCAACTTCTGTCCAAGATGTGATGGCAGCCAAACGCGACGCAAGAGTTGCAATCATGCTGGGGTTCCAGAACGTAGTACCACTTGAAAACGATCTTCGAACGTTGAAGCTCTACCATTACTTAGGAGTAAGAATAATACAGCTGAGCTATCACTTCAGAAACGCCGTTGCAGACGGCGGAGGAGAACGAACAGATTCAGGATTAAGCCTCTTCGGGATTTCCCTGGTAAAAGAAATGAACAAACTCGGGATAGTGGTTGACCTTGCACATGTGGGAATCCGAAGCGTGCTTGAGGCAATAGAGGTTTCAGAAGATCCTGTGATAGCGTCGCACTCAAATCCCAGAGCACTCGTGGACGCCCATCAAAACAAGACCGATGAAGAAATCAAAGCTATGGCTGAAAAGGGAGGCGTCATAGGGATAACGGCTTTTCCGAGACTTGTAAGCAAACAAGCGGACGAATGCACGATTGACAATCTACTAGATTACATTGACTACGTTGTAGAACTAGTCGGCGTGAACTATGTAGGCATCGGATTGGACTTTGCCGAAGGATGGGCAGAGTATCCGCCTACGAGAGCGAACCTCATAAAGATAGACAAAAGGATATACAACTGGCCAAAGGGACTGGAGACAATAACGGAGTTGCCGAACCTCACAAGAGGACTTGTGGCAAGAGGCTACTCAGACCATGACATAGAAAAAATCTTGGGGCAAAACTACCTGAGGGTGTTCCAAAAAGTCTTTGGGAAATAGTAAACGAACAAGTGTTTATGCATTTTTGTTCATCCTTTCTTTTGTGACCTTTGATTCGGCACTTTGCTAGACAGCAGGTTACTACGTTTTGACACCGATGCCGGCAGCTATTCCTTTCTTGATTCTTTCAGAGAAAAGAATGTATAGTATGAGCAATGGAACGGTGGAAATCATGATTCCGGCGGCCAACGGGCCGTATTGAATCAAATAGCTGCCTTGAAATCTGAAGAGTCCAAGAGGCAAGGTGTTCTTGTCAGGTGACGTGATGAACACGAGTGGATAGAGAAAATCGTTCCAGATGAATATGGCTTCCAAAATCATTGCTATGAAAACCGATGGAAGTGCAAGGGGCAACGCCACTTTTCGGTACGTTTGGAATGTCGACAAACCATCCACCTTTGCGGCGTCTTCCAGTGACGAGGGAATGGAGAGAAAACCTAGTCTTGATATAAATATTGAATAGGGCAGGCCTGAAGCAACATAGACCATAACTAGACCGATGGCAGAGTCCATCAGGCCTAGACTTTGCAGGAGAATAGCTAGAGGAACAATTGAGACTTGAGGAGCAATGTACATCCCAGCAAGTAGGATATACAGAATTGTTCCCTTCCCTCGGTATTCGGCTCGTGCCAATGCGTACGCTGCCATTGGCGAGATCACAAAGAGTAATGCTATGCTTAGTGCGGTAACTATTATGCTGTTTACGAAAGCTGCGCCCATGTTGCCCGTGCCCCAAGCATACACATAGTTTGACCATTGTGGGTTGCTAGGTAGGCCCCACGTGTTTGCAAACAGTTCTTCACGAGTCTTAAGAGAGGTGAAGGCAGCCCACAGAAGAGGATAAACTGCTGTGATCGACCAGAGTATCAAGACAAGAAGCCCGACTACTCGGGTGAACCTATCTCTAAGCCAATTCCATGGACTGTATTCTGAACTCATGCTCGCTCACTTTTCAGTACGTAGGAATTTGAATTGAATGACGACCAAGGCGAGGCCTATAATTAGCATGTAGAACGACACAGCAGATGCATATCCAGCTTGGAAAGAGGCATAGTATCGATAAAGATACAGTGAGATAACATCCGTAAGGCGCCCTGGACCTCCGCCTGTCAAGACATAGACCAGTTCGAAAATCTTGAACGAAGCAGCAATGACCAGAACAAGCGCTAGTGCAATAGTGTCCTTCAACATTGGGAAGATCACTCGCCTAATCTTCTGCAGATCCGAGAGCCCGTCTACCTTCATCGAATCGTATATCGACGGGGAAATGGACCGCAAGCCTGCGGAATAAATGACGGCGTACAGTCCTATGCCATGCCAGTTTGCCGTCAATAATACTGAAAAAAGCGCTGTGCTGGGATTTGCGGTCAGGGATCTAGGTATTGAAGGTAGTCCTACAAAGTTCAATGCGTTGTTTACATGAAGAAAATCGACCATGCCGTTTAGCAAACCGAATGAAGAGTTGTAGAACCATGTCCACATGAGTCCGACGGAAACAAATGATAGGACTATCGGGATTAGCGCAACAGACAAGAAAATGCTTCCGACCCGGATGTATTTTCGCGCCAGCCACGCGAGGCTGAATCCGACTGCAAACTGCACGATGGAGTTCACAGCGGTAATGATGAATGTGTTTTTCAAGGCATTGTGGAATTGTGGGTCTATGGCTATATCGGCGTAATTTCGGAGACCGATGAAATATTTTACCTGAGACACGCCTGAATACTTGTACAGACCAAGCGATAGGCCATTGATTACTGGATAGATAAAAAAGAGGAAATATAGTAGCAGCGTCGGTAGCAACAACAAGTACCGTGCTATGATTCTCTTTGACCCAGTTTTGATCCGAAGCTTAACCATTTCTATCTCTGTCTTCTTAGTTTTTGTCAGTGGACGGGTCCGAGTACTTGAACTGCTTTCGCTTCTATGGCTGCTGCTGCATCTGCAGGTGACTTTTGACCTGTGAACACCAACAGATTTTGCTCATCAATGGTTGCGCCTAGATCCTTAGGAGCCATTGTTCCGTATCTCAGAATTAGCGCTGGCGTATTTGTTATCGCTGTTAGAACCGTGTTCATGGTTGGGGGATAAGTGCCACTGGGCAGAGTCACAGTCTGGGCTAGCGGACCTGTTGTGTCCTTAGCATATTTAACTTGCCATTCTGGTTTCGAGATGAACCTCAGGAAGTCTTCAGCTTCGTTCATGTGCGTGCTTGCAGCTGCTACTGCTACGTTTGTCGAAGAACCGAAGATCACCTTGTTTGCTGTAGGCTGACCTGGTAAGTATGGCCACTGGACTACGTCCAACGTCATGTTAGCGTTATCGGAGACCATTCCCACGGCCCAAGTTCCTTGAATGAACATTGCTGCATTTCCTGCTTGGAAATACTGGTATGCATCG
>JBGOYH010000037.1:0-14768 GCA_041479575.1 Bathyarchaeia archaeon | reverse complement strand
GGTCAAAGGACAGCCGTCGTAAAGCTTCATGGGCGAAGCGATGACCCTTGAATTCAGGACCTCGTCAACTGTGACTTTGTTTTGAAGCTGTGCAATCGGGTTCATTGAGCCGTACTTGTGGTTTTTCACGGCAACAAGCGCCAAGTCTTCCTCAGTTGTTCCATACTTGGCCATGTGAGCGTTAGCATGCAATGCATAATAGGCGGGGAAAGTCACGCCGAAATTGTGGAACTCCCAAAGATAGTAGCCAGCACGCCCTATCCATTCCATGGCTGTTGCAGAGTCAATTTCCCGCATTTTTTCAACACCCATTGCCATGGCTACATCTGCGTGACCGCTGGCTATAGCCGAGTAAGCGGTGAAAAATGCTGCGCTGCCGCTTGCACAGGCTGCTTCGCAACGCACGAGACCTGCGCCTGTCATGCCGCAGTACTCTGAAACTACTACTGCAGGGAGCAGTTCTTCATACCAAGCGCCAGCTCCAACCGAGCCGAGAGCCACGAAAGGTATGTCGCGTGCTTCTAAGCTTGCATCTTCAAGAGCAGGTCTTACTGCTTCAAAGGCAAGCTCAGAAATGTTGACGTCTTGTCTCACTCCAAACTTAGAATTTCCGATTCCGATTACCGCTACTTTTCTCACTTCAAACACACCTCTCCTTCTAAAGGTACAAGGAAATACAAAATAAGAGGGAATGCTAAAGCTATTTACCTTTGAATTCCGGTTTTCGCTTGGCGAACAGGGCTTCTACGCCCTCTTTGCTATCTTCAGTCGAGAACACTAGTGCAAATAGCGCTGCTTCCAATCTTAACCCGACCTCCAGAGGAACTTGAGCACCGAAGTTCGCTGCGTGTTTGGCGTATTTCATCGCTACAGGAGGCCCATCCGCAAGCTTCTTAGCGATCGCTCTCACCTCGTCTCTGAGCTTCTCAAAGTGAACGACCTTGTGCACTAGGCCGATTCTCAGTGCTTCGTCAGATTTCAACCTGTTTCCCAACATAAGCATTTCCTTTGCCTTTGCCAGGCCGACAATTCTGACAAGCCTCTGGGTTCCACCCCATCCTGGAATCAAGCCTAGATTGATTTCTGTGCTTCCAAGTTCAGCATGCTCGGCTGCTACTCTGAGATCACATGCTAAAGCTAATTCCAATCCGCCGCCGAGCGCATAACCGTTGATTGCGGCGATGACTGGCTTTGACATCTCTTCGACTTTGCCAAAGATCTTCTGTCCGCCCCTGCAGAATTCTTCGGCCTTGACAGGAGTTGCTTTTTGGAACATGCTTACGTCTGCACCTGCACTGAACGCTCGGTCGCCGTCGCCTGTTATAACGACACATTTGACACTTTGGTCGTTTTCAGCAGTGTTAAGCATGTCTCCGAGTTCTTCGAGCAAGACCTCGTTGAATGTGTTGAGTCGGTGAGGTCGGTTCAGTATGATCCAAAGAACGTTTTCTTCTCTTTCTATCTTGAGGGTTTCGTATGCTTTACTCAAATTTGCCACCTACTGTTTGTTTGCTTTATGGGCATATATGTTTTTCACGCGGTTTTTCTAGTACTTGCTGAGAAGATACTTGAGCACTTGTAGCCTCTGGATTTCACTTGTTCCTTCATAGATTTCTGTTATTTTCGCGTCTCTGTGGAATTTTTCAACGCGGTATTCGCCGAAGTATCCGTAGCCGCCCAAGGTCTGAATCGCAGAGTTTGTGACTTCCATCGCGATTTCACCTGCATAGTACTTGGCCATGGCTGTTGCCATAGCATCCAGTTTTCCCTCATCAACGAGAGACGCAGCTTTGTAGGTGAGCAGCCGAGCAGCTTCGATCTTTGTTGCCAACTCGGCCAATTTCATTCCTATGGCTTCGTGCTGCATTATAGGCATGCCAAAGGCTTCTCTTTGTTTGGCATACTTGAACGCAATTTCCCAAGCTCCCTGCGCCATGCCAACAGCTTGAGCAGCCACTCCGACGCGTGTTTTGTCGAAGAATTCCATTGAATAATAGAAGCCCTTGTTAAGTTCACCGACCATGTTCCAATCGGTCGCTTTCACGTTGCTGAAATTGAGTTCTCCGGTTATTGAAGCTCTTATTCCCATCTTGTTGTGCAGTTTCGTGGCTTCCAAACCTGGTGTTCCCTTTTCAACTACAAACAACGTTTCTCCGCGGTGAGTAGGTCTGATCTTCGTGTCTGTTTGAGTTAGAACGACGATGAAATCTGCTACCGTCGCATTTGTGATAAAGGTTTTCTGTCCGTTTATCCACCATTCGTTTCCATATTTAGTTGCAGTGGTTTCCATGCGGTTTATGTCGCTTCCGCTGACGTTCGGTTCAGTGAATGCCGCGGCGGACATGAAGTCGCCTCTGCAGATCGGTGGCAGATATTTCTCCTTCTGCTCTTTGGAGCCATGGACCATTATGAATTCGCTGCCGAAGTTGCTGCTTGAAATAGCGACTCCGAGGGACGAGTCTCCTCTGCACATTTCCTCAATTGTTAAGCAGACTTCGAGCAGACCCATGCCTTGTCCGCCGTATTCTTCTGGGAACATCATGCTTGTGAAGCCCAGTTTGGCGGCCTTCTTGTACAAGTCCATCGGGTACTCTTCTTTCTTGTCCAGCTCCAACGCTAGTTCGGGCTTGAACTCTTTTTGGCAGAATTCTCGCACGGCGTTTTTGATGTGGAGTTGTTCTTCGGTTAAATCAAACTTCATTTGTAGAACCCCCTTCCAGATTTTTTCCCAGTCCACCCTTTGTTCACGTACTCCTCGAGGAGTGGACAGGGTTTGTACATTTCCATGTCATACTTGGCATGGAGCTCTTTAAGCTTGTTGACCACGACGTCCAAACCTGCACGATCTGCGTATTCACACGGACCGGAGGGCCAGAACGTGCCCAGCTTCATTCCTGCGTCAATATCTTCTGGGTTCGCAGCGTCATCGTGGATTATCCACGCCGCTTCATTTGCAGCGACTACCCATGACCTGTCAACATCGTATTCGTCGAGTAAGTTAAAAGGTATTCTCGGTCTGCCTTTGGTCCAGTCATAGAATCCTGTGCCTGTCTTCTGTCCGAATTTGCGATCTTTTATCAATTGACCAATTATTTCTTCGCATGGTTTGAAGCGTTCGCCGTAAGCCTCGTACAGTATCTTGCCAACCTCGTAGGCTATGTCTAAACCGACAAAGTCGGCAAGTTCGAACCAGCCCATCGGAAAGCCGCCTGTATACTTGACTGAGGCGTCTATTCCCTCTCTGGTTACTTCACCACGCTGGAAAGTCCAGAATGCTTCGTTGAAGACGCTTCCGAGCACGCGGTTCACTATGAAGCCTCGCACGTCTTTTCTCACGATTATAGGTGTTTTTCCAAGTTTCTTAGCAAGCTCGAAGAGCGTGTTGACGGTTTCTTGGCTTGTACTGTCGCCTTTTATCACTTCAACTAGTGCCATCTTTATCGGTGGGTTGAAGAAATGCATTCCAGCAACTTTGTCTGGACGTTTGGTTGCCTTACCCATCCCTGTTATGCTCAACGTTGAAGTGTTTGAGGCAAGTATTGCATGTGACGGTGCTGCTGAGTCGAGTGTGGAGAACACTTTTCGTTTGAGGTCCATGTTTTCAGGAACTGCCTCGATTGCCAGGTCTATGTCTTTGGCAGCTTCTTCGTAGCTGGTGGTTGTTTTGATTCGCGCCAGCGTTGCGTCAGCGTCTTCTTTTCTGATTCTTTTCTTTTCGACGAACTTGTCCAGACTCCACTTGATCTTTTCCTTGGCTTTCTGGAGAAGTTCATCATTTATGTCGACCATCGTAACCTCATAGCCGTTCATTGCTAGCATTTCGGCTATGCCGTGGCCCATTGATCCTGAGCCTACGATTGCCACTTTTTTCAGCTTTTCAAGCGTCAAAATCGTTCCTCCTTATGTTTAATCAGCGCTTGAAATGTAATAAGACTTTTGAACTAATTTGTTTGCCAAGAAGAAGGAAAAGAATGGGGAGAACGGCTACTGTTGCTTCATCAAATAGTTGGCTATGGTCAACTTTTGAATTTCGCTTGTTCCTTCGTAGAGTTCAGTTATTTTTGCACATCGGTGATAGCGTTCTACGTGGTAGTCTGCCAGATAGCCGTAGCCGCCGAAAACTTGAATGGCGTCGTCTGTGACTTCCATTGCGACTCTGCTTGCGTAAGCCTTAGCCATTGAGGTTGCAACCAGATTGGGTTTCTCTTTGTCATAGAGCCAAGCCGCCTTGTACATCATCAAACGGGCTGACTCGATCTTCCATGCCATTTCTGCGAGTTTGAAGCCTACGCCTTGGAAGTTGATTATTGTCTGACCGAACTGTTTTCTTGTTTTCGCGTATGCTAGCGCTCTGTCAAACGCGCCTTGTGCCATGCCGACTGCTTGAGCTGCCACTGTGATTCTGGTTCCGTCGAAAAGTTCAAGGGTGTAATAGAAGCCTTTGCCCAATTCTCCGATGACGTTGGTTTCCGGAACTTTTAGGTCTGCCATCGAAACTGAGCCTGTGACGCATGGTTTGATACCCATTTTCCCATGCAGTTTCGTTGTTTCAAGTCCGCACATTCCTTTTTCTGCTATGAACAGACTTTGCCCTCTGTGTGACGGTTGAGCGTTTGGGTCTGATTGACAGAGTAGGATGAAAGTGTCGGCCAATGGAGCGTTTGTTATGAACTCCTTTGCGCCATTTATCACCCATTCCTGTCCACACTTCACGGCCGTCGAGTCCATGCGTGTAATATCGCTGCCATGTTCGGGTTCTGTGAACGCTGCTGCTGCTAGTTTGTCGCCTCTTGCTAACGGTGGGATGTACTTTTTCTTTTGCTCTTCGTTGCCGTGCTTCAGCAACACGTCGGGTATCATCAGGTTTCCAAGGGAGATTGCTACTCCGATTCCTGGGTCTGCACGGCACAACTCTTCTACAACCAAACAGTCTTCGAAAACGCCGTAGCCTTGTCCGTCGTAATCTTGGGGTATTCGCATGCTTGTGAAGCCGAGTTGTGCAGCCTTCTTGCAGAGAGCCATTGGAAACTCTTCTTTTTGGTCAAATTCCAATGCAAGTTCAGGGGTGAATTCTTTTGCGCAAAATTCGCGGACAGCTTTTACTATTTCTTTCTGCTCGTCGTTCAGTTTAAACTCCATGATTCCATCTCTCCTTGTTAAGCACTTTTCTTGGACTGAATTTCAGCTACTTTGGCTTTGAGTGCAGGCACCACTTTGAAGAGGTCTTCGACGACTCCGTAGTCTGAGAAGCTGAATATTGGTGCTTTGGGATCTTTGTTTATGGCTATGATCAGGTCTGAGCTTTTCATTCCCAGTATGTGTTGGAAGGCGCCGCTTATGCCCAAAGCAATGTAGAGTTTGGGTTTCACAGTTTTTCCTGAGGTGCCGACTTGGCGGTCTGTGGGTAGCCAGCCTTTGTCCACTATTGGACGCGAGCATGAGAGCACTGCGCCCATTGCTTCTGCGAGGTCCTCAACCATTGGGATGTTAGCTGCGTCCTTGATTCCTCTGCCGACGCCTACGAGTTTTTCTGCTGCTGTTATGTCAACTCCGCCTGGCGTGGGTAGAACGTATTGAATGAACCGTTTCTCTTGTATTTCTTCAGTGAGAGGTAATGCGATTTCTGTGATCTGTCCATTTGCGGGTGGTGTGGGTTTTAGCGGTGGGAAAGTGGCTTGGCGGACTGTCGCGATGTGCGTTTCTGCTTTTCGAATGTGGGCCTTCACGTTTACTTTGCCGCCATACATCTGTCTTGTTACTGCCAGTGCACCGTCTTCAAATGCTAGGTCTATGCAGTCTGTGGCAAGCGGCAAGTTCATTGCGGCTGCAAGTCTAGGCGCCAGATCTACACCGTATGAGGTGTGTCCCATCAATACAAGCACGGGTTTGTGCTCAGTGATGAGTGCGGAGAGTATTCTTCGGTAAGCTTCTGAGTTGAAGTTTTCAAATCTAGAGTCTTCAACGACCAGTACGTTTTTCGCGTATTCGGCTAGATTCTTGGCGTGTTCCTTGATGTCCTTGCCCAGCATGACAGCAGTGAGTTCAGCACCCACTTTTTCTGCAAGCTCTCGGCCTTTTGTGAGCATTTCAAAGGTTATGTCTCTAACTTGTCCTTGTCTGTGCTCTGCTAGGACGAAAATCTTTGTCAGTTTAGATCAACCCCTTTGCCTTGAGGATTTCGGCAATCTTCGTTGCAACTTCCTCTGGGCTTCCTTTCAGAAACTCAGCCTGCTTTTCAACTGGTGGGACGTACATCGTCTCTATCATTGTCCATGAACCCGTTGGGCCAACATCGTTTTCGGTTAAGCCCGTGTCTGCCAACGTCATTACTTTGATTTCTTTCTGCATGGCTTTGCGGATTCCCATTATTGAAACGTACCTGGGCTCGTTTATTCCAGTCTGAACGGAGAAAACTGCTGGCAGTTTCACTTCAATCAGTTCTTCTAAACCGCCTTCAAGTTCACGGTTGACCTTAGCCACGCCAGTGCCCAGTTCAATTTTCTTCACCATCGTTACGTGTGGAATTTTGAGCAGTTCTGCTAGTATTGGGCCGACCATGCTGCTTCCGTCGTCGCCAGCTTGTGCACCTGTTAAGATAAGGTCGTAATGCAGGGTTTTTATTGCGCTGTGCAGTATCTTTGCGATCGCGTAGCCGTCTGACCCGTTGAACTTCGGATCGGTCATTCTTATTGCTTTGTCAGCTCCGCGAGCCATGCATTTTCTGAGGGTGCTGTCTGAATCGTCGGCGCCGATGGTTATGGCTGTAACCGTACCGCCTTGCTTTTCCCTCATCCTTACAGCTTCTTCAAGCGCGTAATCGTCCCATTCGTTGATGTCATAGACTAAGCCGGTCTTGTCTACGTTCTTTCCCGTTGCGTCGATTTTCAGTTCTGCTTCGGCTGTTTCTGGAACATGTTTGGCACAGATGACTATGTCCAAGTTATCTTTACTCTCCTAAGATGGTTGACTGTGTTAGCAGTGGTTTTTCATATAGCTTTTGCCTGAGGAAACACGTTTCAGATGCTTGGCGTTCATGAAAAACAGTATGTTAAAGGCTACGAGAAATAATAACCGTGCTATTGAAGATAATCCGGTTTAGCCAGTTCTTTTTGCTCCACAATTAGGACAGACAGTTTCAGTTTGCTGCATCAAAGCTCCACAATACTTGCATGGTATCATCACGACTTCGCGGACGATTTCTTTTTCCCTGATCACCGGCTGCGCGCTCTGAGGTGACACTTGTACTTCGATTGTCGTGCTCGTCACGTCTGGCCTGCCGTCGATTGCTATAACGCTTTTTAAGGACCAAGCTACGTTTTGGTCGACGCTGTGGAAAGTGGGTCTTCCTGCGGCAGGGACGTTTATGCTTATTGGATAGTTTTGCGAGAAGCCTGCTGTCAAGTGCAATGGACCTGAGAGCGGAGGTCTCGCGGAGTAGAGGGTTGCAGAGTCGGTAACTTCCTTTGGGACACTGCGATTCAGCGCTGCATCATACCGCATAGAGACGGTTTTCTTGGTTTCCACACATTGAAATTCGCATCTTATTTCTTTGGCATCAAATTCTTCGCTTGAAGTGATGCTCACCGTGCCTTCGATGTTATCACCCAAGGCAACGCTACTCTTGTTTAACTGCAATGAAATTGCTGCGTTGGGGGCGGTCAATCTGTCTTTGAATTTCTTGAAAAAAGACATACAAGCACCTTCTTTCTGTTAGTACTCCATCTTCTCTGATACGCACAAATTGTTTTTCAAGAGTTTTATGTTTTGTGGAAGCAAGATTCAGAGTTCAAGTTTCGCTCTCTTCGCCTACAGTGTTGTCGATGAACCTGATCCATCTGGTGGCTAGGATTTGGTCAAAATCCTTGCTTTTGGGGTCAAGGTCGGTTGCAACGAGGTGCCAGTGATCGTTTATTGTCGCGAAGGTTGTGTCCATTATCACGAATTTGGGAGTATACTTGAACACTCTTCTTCCAATGTCGGATATCATGTCCAATGCGCGTTCGAAAGCCTTGTAAGGTAGCGTGTGCTCATGCGGTCGATACACGACCATGATCCGTTCTTTGTGTCCTTTCAGGTCCTTAGTTCTCAAAACGATGAAAGACCTGTCTTCGCAGTAGATTTTCTCTTTCTTCAAGTTCAAGCTGCACAATGGACAACTCGTTGTGGTCAAGTTAACACCACTCACTATGTATTATTGTAACATTTACAGTATAAAAGAACTTTCAATACGCTTGACGCTGAGTGAGGCGGCGACAGCTACTTATCAAAAAGGCAGTGCATCAGTTCAAGAAGAACAATAAGCAATCCAACATAATATATAAAGAATCCTAACAAACCAGAATATTCCCAGATCCTGAAACCAGCCAGTCCCGCAACAAAACAAGCAATACTCAAAGGCGCAAGCAACAGAATACTAATGCTTTCCATAACTCGATGCTTTGGCGTTTTTTCGACGAAAAACAGAAACCTCAAAGTGTCATTTTCCAAAAAGCGTTTCTTTGCGTTTTTGAAAAAAGAAAAGGGCTTGCGGATCTGCATGCGCACACACCCGCTAGCACCAGGCTGGTACTTCGCCCCAAAGTGTCTTCAAAAAGAAGCAAGCTGCAAAAAACACGAAGGGCAAGGTTCTCACGGCTACTAGTTTCCAATTCATGCTGGGTCCCTCCATCTTTTAACGGGAAAAAGGGCGCCCGCCTTTTTTCACCGCGAGTCCAAACGTATGTACAGAAATTTGTCATAAGGGTTTGTGCGTAGACGATGAGACACACAGTCCACACACATTCACGGGAAGAAGCGCGAACCACACTGCGTTACCATGATCATCCTATGTTGATGTGAAGCTATGATCTGAATTGAGTATTCATAAGAATAAAGTATATCCAAAGTCAAAATCTCTCATCAGAGTACAACCAAGTGACAACCTCTTGGCCCTTTCTACAGAAAAATCTCCTGTTTTCATCAGAACGCATGATGCCAAGGCAGATGCATATAGGTTTGTACGGAGAGACAAGGGCCTAGACAAGCATTTGAACATGTTGAAGAACGCTCTCGCACGGTATGGCTTGTCTGAAAATGAAATACGAACGTACGTTTACCTTGCTACAGCCGGCGAAAAGAAGGCTTCAGAAATTGCGGAAGCTACATCACTTCATCGTACCGAAACCTACAGGATACTTCGCGAATTAGAAAAGAGAGGAATCGTCCTTTCAATCATTGAAAAGCCCGCGAAGTTCGTAGCAATACCCCCCTGACAAGGCAGTCGAGCAACAGTTGGAAGTTCAGAAAATGAAGGTTAGAGTTCTTGAAAAGGAGAAGGGAGACTTGGTTGCGCTCTGGTCGTCGATGCCGAAGCCCAGAAGTGAAAACAATAAGAGAGAGGTAATGCAGGTTCTTGAAGGCGAACCGCAAATAATATTGAAAGCTAATGAGCTGCTTGCGAAAGCACAGGCCGAAGCCTGGATTTTTGTTCCAGACCGTTATCTTGCGCTGTTATATCGGGGCGATTTCGCGGATAGTCTGAAGCGGCACTCTTACAATTTGAACATCAACCTGTTGGCTGAGGGCTCTTTGAAGAGCAGACTTTTCTGTGAGCAGACTGGTTGGGCAAACCAAAGATATTGTATTGGCGGCGTGAAGAAACTGCCTTGTTTCATGATCTCAGATACCTGGGAATTGTTGACGATTTACCGCAAAGGCGTTGAAGGTGAGGACAAAGGAAGGAGGAAATCTAAAATTGTGGCTCTCTGGACCAACTGTGATGCCCTTGTTGAATCAATGAGAGTGCTGTGTTCTGAGCTTTCAGGGCCGAAGGAGAATCCTCAACAGACGCGCACACTGTCACAGAATTTCCTCACGAAATGAAATTTTCGAGTGGAAGACCCATTTTCCTTATGCCTATGAGACACCTAGATTGACAGCTTCTGTTTCATAGCGTTGCGTTTTTCTTCTGCTAACGGGCCGAACTTCTTGATTCTGTCTGTAAACATGCTGAAAAGTTCGGCAGCCTTCTTGTACACCGGCAGAGGCACGTAGCTGTAGCGTACCCGCATGTTTTCCACGCCGTATTTTGCAAGTTCTCTTCCAAGGTCAATCATTCGTTTCTTGGTGAATTTCTCATCGATTTCCTGTGTTCCTTCGATGACTAGGACGCCGTCTGCTCCGTATGCAAAGGCGTAAAGGAGATGTTTCAAGCCTAGTATGGCGGTTGTTGGGACTGATACTATTCGAACGTTCTCAGGATAGTTTGTGCGATCCAGTCCCAGAAAGTCCATTCCCGTGTAGCCCACGTTTTTGTCAACGAAAGCGACGATTCTGATTTCGCCCGGTGGCTTTTCTGCCAAGACGCCTCTGATGCTGGCGATCACTTGTTTCGTCGTGGCGTTCTTGAAGTCTATTGCTTCTTGCGGACAGACCGGTATGCATGCGCCGCAGCCCGTGCACTGGAACGGGTCGATTTTTGCTTTTCCGTCTTGCATTGTGATTGCCTTCGTTGGGCAGATGGGCACGCAGGCGTTGCAACCGTTGCAGAGATCAGCAATAACGTAAGCTTTCTCTGGAGAAGTCGTGACATAATCGCTTTTTAGGAACAAGGCTGCTTTTGCAGATGCACCCAGACCGTCTGAAACAGTGTCACGCACGTCTTTGGGGCTTAAGGCACAGCCGCAAGCGAAAATTCCCGTTGTAAGAGAATCCACAGGGTCGAGTTTCGGATGTTTCTCTGTTATGAAACCGTCTTCGCCGATGGAGACTTTCATTTTATCAGCGAGTTCTTTTAATCCTTCAGGTGAAACCATCGGTGTTGCCAATGCAATCATGTCGTATTGGTCTTCGGTCAGTTCTCCGGATATTGTGTCTTCTGCCACAGCAACAAGCTTGCCTGTTTTGTTGTCCTTGTAGACTTCGGCAATTTTGCCTCTTATGAAAGTGACTCCTGCCTCTTGGCCGCGCCAGTATAGGTCTTCATACCCTTTGCCTGTGGCCCTAATGTCCGTGTAATAGATGGCAACGTCTATTCCAAGCATCTTCTTTAGCACAAAAGCCTGTTTTAAGGCGTACATGCAGCAGATGCGACTGCAATATGGGATGTAGTTTTTGTCTCTTGAACCTGCACAGAGCACTATCGCCATTTTCTTGACGTCTGTGCCGTCTGCTCTTTTGACGTAGCCGCTTGTAGGGCCAGTGGCTGAGACAAACCGTTCCAAATCCATCATTGTAATGACGTCTTTGTAGGTGCTGTAACCGAAGGTTTCGAGCTTCTTGGCATCATACAGCTGGTAGCCCGTTGCCATTATGATGCCGCCTACATGCAGGTCAACAGTGCTTCCTTGATCTGCTAAAGTTATGGCTTTGGCTGGGCAAAGCTTCTCACATTTTTCGCATTTTGTGCATGATTTGAAGTCAATTACATAAGCAGATGGGACGGCCTGGGGGAACTCGATGTATGCTGCTTTCCTCTGCGATAAGCCTTCGTTGAATTCGTCTGAGACAGAAACAGGACAGACTTTGGCGCAGACACCGCAGTTTCTGCACTTCTGCACGTCGACGCCACGTGGCTTCATGAAAACCTTCACATCGTAATTGCCGGGACGACCACTGACCTCTTGGACTTCTCCGTAAGTGTACAATGTGACGTTTGGGTTTCTGCCTACCTCAGCCATTCTCGGCGTCAAAATGCATTGTGCACAATCCAATGTTGGGAAGACCTTTGTCAATTTTGCCATGTTGCCGCCTATGCTCGGCTTTCTTTCGACAAGGTGAACCTTGTAGCCGAGATAACCAAGCTCAAGGGCAGCTGTAATGCCTGCGATGCCGCCGCCTACGATAAGAATCTCCCGGGAGCCTTTCTCACTGATAGTCTGAAGCGGCTCAAGTTCTCGGCTTCGCTCGTAACCGCCTTTGATCAGGCTTACGGCTTTTTTTGTAGCTTCTAGGGAGGAGTGTGGACCGTGAACCCATGAGTCCTGTTCTCTGATGTTGACAAACTCGAGCATGAACGGGTTGAGACCGGATCTTTCCATGACAGCTTGAAAAGTTCCCAAATGCATTCTCGGCGTGCAGCTGGCAACTACGACTCTGTCCAGACTTTCCTTCTTCACGGCGTCAAGAATCATTTCTTGAGCAGGCTTGGAACAGAGATACTTGTGATACTTGGCTGTGGCAACGTCTGGCCAATTCTTAACGGTGTCAACCACGGCCTTGACGTCAACGACGTCGCCTATGTTGCCGCCGCATTCACAGACGAAAATGCCGATTCTAGGCGATTTCTTCTCCATTGATGGAAATCTCCCTTATTCATGAATCGTTTTGTTTCATTCACGGGAAAACGCTTTAATAACCTTATGCTCCCGTTTCAATAAAAGCGTTGGACCACCATGGATGCCCAAGAGCTGACCCAGAAACATAAACTTCTTGAATGTATCCAATGTGGAACGTGCACTGGAAGTTGCCCTGTTGCAAGAAAAGCTAATCTGAACATTAGAAAGTATATGCGCGAAGTTTCTACGATGGGTAAGTTGACTCAGCATTCACAGAATGAAGTTTGGAGCTGCACAACATGCAGTGCCTGCGGGGTCCGCTGTCCCAAAGACCTTAATCCATACGAGTTCTTGATTGACATTCGCGGCATGGCAGTAGAAGAGGGACAAATCGCACCGACAATCAGAGATGCATTAGAGAGTATTTTCAAGAACGGCAACCCTTGGGGAAGAATGCGCAATAAACGTTCTGAATGGATGCAAGGCTTGAATGTTAAACCTATTTCGCAGGGTGCAGACGTTCTGTTCTTTGTGGGTTGCACTTCTGCTTATGATCCGCGTGTCCAAAACGTGCCAAAAAGCCTTGTGAAATGCTTCGAAAAGGCGGGGTTAAACTTCGGCGTCCTGTGCGATGAGGAGAACTGTTGCGGAAGCGAAGTCTACGGCATGGGTGAGAAAGGGCTTTTCGACTTCTTAGTTGAAGAGAATATGAAAGCATTCAACAAATACACCGTGAAGCAGGCAGTGACAAGCTGTCCACATGGTTATCATGCTTTCAAGAGCAGGTACAACCAGACAAGTTTCGAACCGCTTCACCACAGTCAACTACTTGCAAAGTTGATTGATGAGAGGCAGTTGACTTTTTCGAAAGAAGTCTGCAAGAAGGTTATTTATCATGATCCATGTTTCTTGGGCAAGCAGAACGGCATCTACAACGAGCCTAGAAAAGTGATCGAGAGCGTTCCAGGCGTCAAATTGTTAGAGTTTGACCGTAACAAGGCCCGAAGCGTCTGTTGTGAAGGTGGAGGTGGGAGAATGTGGGTCGACATTCCCGGCCCACGTCTAGCGGAAACACGTGTAAAGGACGCTGTGGAAGCAGGTGCGGATATTCTGGCAGTGGCATGTCCATATTGTCTACTGACCTTTGAAGATGCTGTGAAGACAACTGGAGTCGAAGGCAAAATACAGATAATGGACATAGCAGAACTCCTCGCACTTGCCCTTTAAACCCACTGACGCGCGTTGTAGTATGATATTTCCGATAATTCCGATTTTTCGGAAAAGTTTAAATATTCTGATGTATACTGTTTTTCCCCGTGAAAAGAATGAACGACAACACGGGATGTTGCAGAGTCGATGCGGTCGTCACTGTTGACTCAAAAGGTCAGATAGTGCTTCCAAAGGATCTGAGAGAGAAAGCAGGATTGAAACCAAATGATAAACTAGCTGTCATTGGATGTGAAAGCGAAGGCAAGATGTGCTGTATCATGATGATCAAAGCAGACGATCTCGGGAAAAGTGTGAAAGCCATGCTTGGACCGATGTTGAAGGAGATTCTGAAGTAGGAGGTGACTTGGATGAGAGAGGAAAAAGTCAGAAAGATGGTGAGAAAGGGCTATGCTGAAGTTGCCAAGAAAGCCAGCTGTTGTAGCAGTGTAGAAACAAGCGAAAAAATTGGTTACAGCAGAGATGAGTTGGAGTCTGTTCCTGAAGGAGCTGATATGAGTCTTGGATGCGGAAACCCTGTTGCTCTTGCATCTTTGAAGGAGGGAGAAACAGTTATTGACCTTGGTTCGGGCGGGGGACTTGACTGCTTCCTTGCCGCAAGCAGAGTGGGAGCGAAGGGCAAAGTCATCGGCGTTGATATGACGCCCGAGATGATTGACAAAGCCAGAGAAAACCTGAGGAAGAGCAAACGCAAGAACGTGGAATTCAGGCTTGGCGAGATCGAGAACCTGCCGGCTGCTGATAACACTGCTGACATTGTAATCTCAAATTGCGTAATAAACCTGTCACCGAACAAGAAAAGAGTATTTGAAGAAGCATTTAGAGTGTTGAAGCCTGGCGGCCGACTCATGGTTTCAGACATTGTCTTGCTGAAGGAGCTTCCAGAAGAACTGAAAAAGAGCGTTCAGGCATACCTCGGATGCGTTGCAGGGGCAGTGATGAAAGACAGATACCTCAAAATGGTCGAAAATGCAGGCTTCAAAGACGTCAAGGTGATAGATGAAAAACACATGCCTATCGAAGTCAACATCAATGATCCCACTGCAAAAGCGATTATAAAGAAGGCAGACTTGACTATGGAGAAAGCCGAAAAATTCGCCAATCAAGTTGTCAGCATAGCGGTCTGTGCTGCAAAACCGAAGTGACCGAAGACAGGTTTCCAGCGTTCTTTTTTTGCTTTAATCTGTCATGCTCCTTTTTGTGTGGCATTCTCTGGAAAGCATCACTCAATGTACAGCACGTGTTGCGTTCACTTGCTAGGTCTTTTCTTTCTTGACACCCAAATCT
>JBGOYH010000036.1:0-14880 GCA_041479575.1 Bathyarchaeia archaeon | reverse complement strand
TTAAGCCTCGACGACGCTACTGTCAGTTTCGTGTTCAAGACAACTAAGAAGACTGTTGAGTACATACGAGTCATACGTGGAAGACAGGATGATTCGACGATGAACCTCGAAGTGGATCTGAAGTGGTTAAGCGAACCAGACCATTCGAATCTGGTAGAGAGACTCGTTTTTCTGTTTTCGCATGATTTGAGCATCAAGAGGTTATGGAACACTTTTAGGCTTTTTGCGGCAATAGGAACAGAGATCTTGGCGTGGAATCTACGGAAAGCACATCCGCAAAAATGAATGCACCCACAAGATAGCGTTTCACAAAGCCTTCTACAAGAGTCCAGCCATTTGAAGATGCCGACCGCTCCATCGAAGAGCTAAACGATGAGAATGGGCAAAGTTTTCTTTTCAGGGTTCCAAATGCAGATGTCAAAATGCCCCCGTGAACCTCTGGGAACATTTTCCTTCAAGCTTTTTGCGTTGTACCTTTCCTTTGTTGGGTATTCCTCGTGTAAGAGAATGCTTGACTTGCAGTCTTTTGTAGTACACCGCCACTCTTCAAGGGGCAACCTACTAAGGGAGTTCGCGATACAAGAAAGAATGTGAGTCATTCTCTGCATGGAAGTAGTACAGGTTCGTTTTGTAAGTCAACACTAAATTGTCTATTGCTTCTTGCATCAATTTCTCCTTTGGGAGCATGACTATTACCTGCCACGCGCTTACTTTGTGAATGGCCTAATCTTACATATCCAATGGAATATGGTTGGTAAAACCCAAACTTCCAATGTCCAAAACCCTCCGAAATCAGTATTATTTTGGACATCAGTATCAGCCAAAAAGATGGCAAATAACTCGCTAATTTTCCCCTTGTTCAAATCTCACACCCCGCGCCATAAATTTGATCAAGGTGGATGCCGTGATTTGCCCCGATTTTCATAAAACATCGTTGTCTTGATAACTCTAGCGCGCGCTGAACTTGCTGAATGTTCCTATTGATCACGAATTTGATTCCTATAAGCCTAGACTTCATGATTTTAGACACGTTGTTTATAAGCAACGGTGTGAAAACTAGACAAAGCGTGTAAGAAGCGATTTTTGCACAGCAACCGCAAAGGAGTTGAAAGAGTTGACGTATGAGAGAAAAGAGATGCACAAGGCAGTTTGCGCTGATTGTGGAAAGGAATGTGAAGTACCATTCAAGCCCGATGGTAGCAGACCCGTATACTGCCGAGAGTGTTACTCGAAGAGAGCACCACCAAGAAGAAGTCGATTTTAGATCAAGCCAACAGCTCTAGTCTAAGATTGGTTTTCTCCCAGTTTCCATATTCTTTTTTCAAATCACTTGAGCAGGTATTGTTCTTTCATACCCCGGTGTACATAACCCACGGACCTGTAAGCAGAGTGTATCTACAAGAAGGAAAATTTTCTAATTTCTAAATTCTAATCAAGAAAAAATCTTAGAAATTCTATTTCTTCTCCCCCACTTAGAAATTTAGAAACTAGTTCCGTTACCTTGATTGATGAATGTGTGAATAAGAGTGGCAGTTGAATAGTGATATCGTAACAGAGAGGTTTCAAAGAACTAAGAGATTGAAAAGAGGAAGGCTTGGTTGAGCTTGAGGAGCTCTCCAAGAATGGATAGTGCACAACGATTGAGACTACTTCTTCAATCGTTTTTCCTTGTGCTTTTTTCTCTTCTCTTCTCTTTCCTTTTTAGTCATTGGTTTCTTCTTAGTGCTTCCCGTGCTCAACGCAATCACCACACCCAAATAGTCAGACCAGGGAATTAAATTTTTGCGCACGCAGAGGGCTAAGGTTTCAAAGAGGTAGACTCAAGGCGCGCGAAGCGCGCACTCACTTGAACATACAAATCATTTAATAGACGACGGGCAGGAAATGTGAAACAAAGAAGGACCGTTAGAAACTAGAAAGTTTTAGATTCTCTTACTCAAGAGGTCTGGTTTAACTTTGGGTTCAAATTCCACACGCCGCGCCAACAAACGCATGCTAATGACAATCAAAAAGCTATCTGGTTTGCGGAAATAGTGTTGTTTGAAGAATCGAAGAGCGCAATGCCATCGCTTGTGTTTGTCAGAATGTTCCTAAATACGATGTTGTATTGACACGTCCCGTAGAGCGTGATACCGTCGCTGTGGCTGTCCATCGCATTGTTATCAAATATGTTGTTGTAGTTTGAAGACCCGTAAAGCTTGACGTCAAATGAACAGTTTGTTAACTGATTCCTGAAGATATTGTTGTTTGAAGAACCGTCAACTTCAACGCCGACTATGTTGTTCGTGAAGTTGCTATTGGAAACGTTGCTATAGGAAGAAGACTCAAGCTTGATCCCATAAAGGAATTGTTTGATTTCTAGATTCTTTATCATGACGTTGCTTCTTTGCGAAATGTACAATCCAGTTCCATTTCCTGTTCCCTGCACCGAATAGCCTGCACCGTCGACCAATATGTTGTCTCTCTGAATCACTATCTCACAAAAAACGTTGCCAGCGAAGGTGTAAAGAGATCCTGCTCGCTGAATCGGCGCTGTTGATGGATCAACATCTCCGTTGGGCTTTATGTAAACTGTCCCGGCGTCTCCAGCTGAAGGGGTCATGCACACTGAGATTAGCATGGGAAGCAATGGAAGTGCCAGGATTATGCCAAAAATGGTTTTACTTGACAAACTCCACTCCCTGACTGTAGCTGATTTAGTCGAGAGTTAAAGCTTATGAGATTGTAAGCATTAAGTATGCCAACGATAAGACAATGTATCCTCCTAATCTGAAGTGATTGAGATGGTTGGACGCACTGAGAAATGGATCACAAATCTCATAGACGGTCTGAAGGAGAACGTTGACGAAAAGACCATAGTCAAGATGCTGGAGCAATGTGGACGGCAATGTCAGTCCCAGAGCTTCATCAAGAAAGCCAAAGAAATCTACAAGAAGTCAAAGAACGCTGACGATTTCTTGGAAAAGCTAGGACGAGTTTACAAACATCTGCACAGAGAAGGCGACAAAGTGTCCCTAATGTACCCTAAATGTTACTGTTCTCAAGTGAACAAGATTCCTAAAGGAAAACTTTCAGGAACATACTGCAACTGCTCTCGCGGATGGGCCAAAGCGCTGTTTGAAGGAGCTATAGGAAGACCCGTTGAAGTAATTATTGAAAAGTCAATAATCAACGGAGACAACCAATGCAAGTTTAGAGTAATATTGTAACGCGCAGTAGAAACCCAAGAGAGACATGCAGCATGCACACGATCAGGTTTTCGGAAACAAGGTGAACCTAGTTGAACCCCAAAAGAGGGTACAGACGCGGCTACCCGGTAGCAATACTCGCAGGATTGGAAGACGACCGCGCAGTGTTGTGGAAGGTCTTCAGCAACGTAGTCAAACCTGAAAAGACCCTCTGGCTCGACGGAACCTCGAATGACCCAAAAGCCGCGTATAACTTTCACGAATCAATCATCAACGCTTTGAGACCCACGCTGAAGGAAGGCGTCAGAAGCATCATCATTGCATCACCCGCGAGGACCAATCACGCCCAAAGATTCATTGATCACGTTCGCGGGCATCACGCATGGCTCGTTCAAGGCCCAAACAAGGCAATATTCTCTGAGGCAACTGGATCCGCAAGCACACTGTCCGAAGTAGCCGCCCTCACAAGAACTCCCATGTTCCATCAGCTAATCAGCGAAACCACCTCAGAGGAAACAGAGAATCTTATTGACCTGCTGGAAAAACGTCTCAACGCTTCAAATCAGAATACAATTATCCTGTACTCACTCAAAGAAACAGAAGACCTGATCTTTGGTCCACAGAAGCCTGGCAGGCCTAAGCCTGAATATCTCGTGCTCACCGACAAATACCTTTCAGACAGCCGTGAAAAGAATAGGATACACAGGCTGATGCAGATCGCCACAAACAGAAACGTCAAAACAAGAATAGTTGAGGCAGAATCAACGGCAGGTCTGCGTCTCACACAACTTGGCGGAATGGTCTGTTTCGCACACCGTGAATAGACAGCGCGCGCGAATTTGATGCGTCTGTTCGATTGACAACATCGTATAGTCTGAACATTATGTAGGGTTATTCTCTGACTGGACGGGGAATAGTTATCAGGGTCTGTGTTCGCCTCACGCCGCTAAGGCGTTGGATCTTGTCTATTATGTTTCCCAAATCCTCCATTTTTGGGAATTCTATTAGAGCCACAACATCAAATTGCCCTGTCACCGTATGCGCCATTTTGACGCCTTCCATCTTGAGCAGTGCTTCCGCAACACTCCATATTGCATTGTATTCCGCATTCACGAGGATATAGGCTTCCAAATCACTTTCCTCAATCTGTTTTTCCCAGTCTGAGAATAAAAGGATAACGCGTGATCGCATCGAAGTTGTTCGCACTGTGAAGAACCTTCGCACGCGTTGCGTGGTCAAATATGTCTCTTTACAATGATGATGTGCAGTCTGGGCTGTCATTGAGAGGGCAGAATTTGTGACTAGACTGAAACTCATCGTCATGGCCCTCTTTTTCCTAGGTGCTTCTGCCTTTCTGCTTAGTAGCATATGGGCATTCACTCATAGTGAAGAAATTTGGAGCGGAAGGGTTGTCTATCCCTACGCGCATTACGGTTTTGCATTTGTCTTCTGCTGCATAGCGTTTTTGGCAGCAGGGATTACAGTCATGCAGAGCCCCGACAAAATATGATGACCACCGAAAATATCGATTTTACTTGCGCCAGCAAACTTAATAGGCTTTGGACAGATTTCTGCCTATCACGATTAACGTTGCGGTGATGAACAATCAAATGTCTGAATTAGGCTTCAGGGCTATGGCTTTCACTTTCAAGGTTCGAGATTTCTTCAAGCCACGCAGAGATATTGTGAAAGAGGTTGGAATAAGACAGGGTTTTCACATTCTTGATTATGGCTGTGGGCCAGGAAGCTACGTGAAAGCCACTGCTGACCTTGTTGGAAAATCAGGGAAGATATACGCCTTAGACATTAATCCGATTGCGATCCAGATGGTCAAGAAGATCGCTGAGAAGAATCAGCTGACGAATGTGGAAACGATTCTTTCTGATTGTAAGACGGGACTGCCAAGCGACAGTCTAGATATGGTTATGCTGTATGACGTGTTTCATGGTCTCACGGATCCAAATGGAGTATTGGCAGAGCTACATCGCGTATTGAAGTCAGATGGAGTTCTGTCCTTCAGTGATCATCACATGAAAGAAGACGAAATAATGTCAGAGGTAACAAGAAATGGATTGCTTAGGCTGCTGAGGAAAGGAGAAAAAACTTACAGTTTTGTGAAGAAAGAGCATAATTGATCAGCACGCGCCTCGGTTCATGCTCCGGTCGACGGGTGATTCAAATACATGTTGCTTCTATTGTTTGTAGTCAGCCGCTTTTTGTCTCAGTGCTTTCTCTACTTCTTCTCTGATTATATAGCTTCCAACATGAAGTATCGGCTCTTTTAATTCAGGATCAGTGTTCATAGTTGCAGTGCACGGGTAGCTGTGATGGGCTTTGGCTATCGAATCATAAAGAACGTTCTTTCTTGTTTCAACACCAAATAGTTTTCTTGCCACGTACCATGTGGATCCGCATGGCGCGCTTCTCAGAACAGTTGCTGACTCTACGAACTCGTGTTCGCCTCTCTTCACAGTTGAAACTTCCAAAGAAGGTCTTCCAATCTTGAGTTCAGTCACCAATCTTGAAATCGTCGGAACAGTATCCGAAGGCTCCAATGAGCAGAAAGGCTTCGGAAAAGCATTTTCAAGACCCAGTTCTCTGCATTTTCCCTCAGCCTGCTTTCTCAAGCCAGAGGGAACTTCGTTGAAGTCTTCTATGGGCACAATCAATCCTCTTATGCCTGTTTTTTGCATTTGATTGGGGAGTTCCAGCAGCAAGTCTTTGTGCAATCCTGAAGCTATGCACAAATCCGCCTTCGGCAATTTCCTGGGCATATATCTTTCCGGACTATCAAGAAAAGCCGGAAGTTCTGAGGGACTCGGCAGTTCAATTGCTGCTCGTATGTTTTGAACGTGACTGTAAACGTTGTATTTGCACGAGTCGCAAAGGAGACCGCAAGGTTTGCAGTAGCTTGGATCGTTTATCAAATTCCTTATGACTCGTTCAGCGAAGTCACCGCTGTAAATGAAAATCAAGGTCAGCGGATCTTTTCCAAATTCGCGGTTCAAAGCAACCCTCTTAGAGTGACCCATCAATGTAGAACCTTGCATGCCTTATGAAATAAAAGTATAGGATCTTGATGGCGGCTTGCGCTTGTTCGAGGATTTTGCTGTGCAACGTAGGCTTTTTGAATGAAAAAAGTTGGGGAAGACACTAGTGTTCTGGCCTTTCAGACTTTGTCGAAGCCTTCTGCAACCTGAAAGCATCTTCTCCATGTTTGAGAGTTTCTCTTGATGCGGCAGGATTCTATTTTTCAAATCGGGCGCGTGCTTGGTAAAGTTCCATGGCCGAGACTATGATTTCTTCCGCGGCCTTCGCGTCTCTCCACTCTTTTGGCTTGACCCACTTCTTCGGTTCGAGTCTTTTGTAGTTCACAAAGAAATCTGTGATTTCGGCTTTCAAGTGTTTAGCAATGTCGCCTAAGTCTTTGACCTCTTCAAATCGTGGATCACCCACTGGCACTCCAAGGATCTTGTCATCCTCTCCTTTTTCGTCTACCGTGGTTAAGACGCCTATGGGACGTGCAGTAATCACGCAACCTGTAAAAGTCGGGTTGGTAGTCAACACCAGAATATCCAGGGCATCCTCATCTAATGCCCATGTACGCGCGATTATGCCATAATCACCAAGGTAGTAAAGGGAGGAATACAAGACTCGGTCGAGTTTGAAGAATCCACTTTGACAATCAAACTTGTATTTGTTGGTGCTTCCTTTTGGCACTTCAATTATTGCATAAATCTCGTGGGGAGGATCTGGACCGGCTGGAAGGTCTTGCCACAGATTAGTCATTTTGACAACTCCTACTTTCATTTAGCTATTTTCGGTTCGCACATTTAAGCGTATCAGAAATCGCAATTGGTGTCCGCAAAGATGCTTCTCTATGCAATCTTCTTCAATTACCAGAGCGCGTTCTGTGTCAAGAATTGAAGACGTTTTGGCAAACGTAAATAAGCAATCAAAAAGACTGGGAAATGGGAAGGAAAATGAAGATTGCAATTTCTGGAAAAGGCGGAGTAGGCAAAACAACGATTGCCGGGGCCCTAGCTAGCTTGTTTGCGCTGAAAGGCATGAAGACCATAGCCATCGATGCAGACCCTTCGCCTAACCTTGCATTAACATTAGGTCTATCTTCCGAGCAAGCACGCAAGATACTGCCAATATCTGAAAACAAGGAACTTGTCGAATCCAAGACAGACACGGGATATTCCGGCATATATCGCCTCCATTTCACAGTCGATGACATCGTCCGCGATTTTGCAGTGAAAACTCCCTTTGACGTGAACCTAATAGTCATGGGAACTGTGCATTCAATGGGTTCAGGATGCACGTGTGCAGCTAACGCCGTTATCCGAGCACTGCTACGCCACTTGGTTGTGGAGCGCAGCGAAGCTGTCGTTCTTGACATGGAAGCAGGCGTTGAGCACATAGGAAGAGGAACAGCACGAAACGTAGACGTCATGCTGATCGTAGCAGATGCCAACTTCAAATCCCTCGAGATTGCCAAACACATTTATGAATTGGCAGCCAAAGCAGGCATGAAAAAGGTTTTCCTGGTGGGAAACAGAATCGCCGATGAACAGCAAAAGAAGACTATTGAAGCATTTGCCAAGGAAAGCAACCTGGCAATCTTGGGTTTTGTGCCGTTCGATACGAAAATTGTGGAAGCAGAAATGCTAGGGGAAACTCCTCTTAGGCAAAGCAAATCTGAAGCTTTGCTAGCAATAGGAAAAATATGTGAAAAACTCGTGTCAAAAGAGGCTTAATAGTTGGAAGCGCGACCTGCTCATAATGAGAGATGATTGGTTTATGAAGACGCTGGTGACAATTGGACGGGGAGGAACCGGGAAAACAAGCTTCACCACCCTGATGACAAAATGTTTCATTGAAACCGGACAAACTCCATTGCTGCTCGTAGACGCTGACCCTGACCAGAACCTCGGCGAAATGGTAGGCGTCGACCTGAAGAACGCGGGGAAAAAGACCATTTCAGAACTCCTAGTAGAAACCTTCTTAGAACAAGGCGGAACAACCATCGGAATCCCTCCCACTGAAAGAATTGAAAGCAAAATCTGGACTCACGGTTTGTTTGAAAGCAGCGCATTTGACTTCATCGCTGTCGGAACAAAATGGGTTGAAGGATGCTACTGCATGCCAAACGCAGCCCTAAAAAGAGCGTTAGAAAAACTAGTTAAGAACTACAAGTATGTGCTAATCGACTCGCCAGCCGGTCTGGAGCATTTGAACCGAAGAATCGCGTCAAGAGTGAATGACATCTTCGACATCCTTGACCCATCCAAAAAATCCTTCGACCATGTTATGCGATCTTACCGCATTGCTAAAGAGGTCAAAATTGACTTCGAAAACTTCTACATTGTTGGCGGCTGCAGGTTTCCCGAAAACCTGAGAAATCAAGCTGAGGCTTCTCTGAAGTTCAAGTTTCTAGGCAAGATTGCTCGGGACGAGAATGTGGAGGAATTCGTTCTTGCAGGGAAATCCTTGCTTGACTTGCCCGCAGATTCACCCGCTTATGTGTCTGTGAAAAGCGTGATGAAAGAAGCAGGATATCTTAGCTAGCAATGCCTTTCTCTTCTGAGACTCCTACAGATCACATTCAACGCAGTTTCTTACGGAATAGAACTGCGATTCGCAAAAGTTAAAAAGCTTCGACAAGAACGTTACGCTTCTACACCTCTGGTTGTGTTTACGAGTGAGTAAGAAAGAGGTACATTTAAAGATCGGTGAACTGAAAACCGAAGTTGGCTTTCTCAAGAACCTTGAACTCTCTGTTGGTAAAATCCTTCAAGAGAATTGGACTGAACCGATGGGGCCCACACCGTTCCCATCATTAACGGCCTTAAGAGAATGGGATATGAAGCTTCTTCAAAGGTACAAACCGTTTTACATGCCCTACTGCGACGTTTGCTGCCACTGCACCTTCGGCAAATGCGACTTGACAGGAAACAAACACGGCGCTTGTGGCATAAACATGTCGGCCCAACAGTCTAGAACAGTGCTCATATCCGCATGTATCGGAGCAGCAACTCACGTTGGACACGGGCGGCACCTTCTCGAGCATTTGATCGAGAAATTCGGCAGCAACCACCCCCTTGACGTCGGCGGATTAAACGTCAAAGTTGAAGCACCAATCATCCGTCTAGTTTGCGGAGTGAAACCAGAAACACTCGGCGATCTGGACCAAGTATTAAGTTACGCTGAAAGCCAAGTTACCCATCTCCTTGCAACTGCCCATACAGGACAAGAGGGGAGCAACCTTGATTTTGAATCCAAAGTCTTCCATGCAGGCATGATAGATCATGTGGGACTGGAAGCTGCAGACATAGCCCAAATTGCAGCCTATGGCTTTCCAAAAGCAGATCCAGACGCGCCGCTTGTGGACCTGGGATTTGGAACCGTCAACATCGAGAAACCTGTAATACTCTGCATCGGACACAACGTGGTTCCCTCTGTAGGAATAATCGATTACATGAAAGACAACGGATTTGACGAGCAAATCGAAGTCTGCGGACTGTGCTGCACAGCTACCGACATCACAAGATACTACAAACGCGGCAAGATCATTGGTCCAATTTCTTGGCAATTACGTTTCATAAGAAGCGGCGTCCCAGACGTCGTCGTTCTCGACGAACAATGCGTTAGAACAGACTGCTTCAGTGAAGCTGAGAAAATCAAAGCACCCGTCATCGCTGCATCTGAAAAGAATTGCATGGGCCTGCCAAACCGCACCAACGACCCTGCCAACGCGATAGTAGAAGACCTGGTAAGCGGCAAAACACCAGGAGTACTGATACTTGACTCTGAAAAGGTAGGAGAGGTTGCCGTAAAAGTCGCATTGAAAATAGCGCCCATCAGGAAGAAGTTCAAGACTACTCCAGAGGTTGAGGAGATCATAAAGACGGCGAAAACATGCCGATTATGCGATGAATGCAGAAGAGCCTGCCCCCAAGACCTGCACATTCCAGAAGCAATGAAAGCCGCAGGGGAAGGAAACCTTGCTGAGCTTGCCGACCTTTACGAGTTATGCGTGGGATGCGGAAGATGCGAACAAACATGCCCACTTGGCACACCAATTCACAGCTTCATCGTGAAAGCTGGTGAGAAAAAACTTAAAGAGGAAACCTACAAAGTGCGGTCTGGAAGAGGCGCCATACAAGACGTTGAAATCCGAAACGTCGGAAGCCCAATCGTGTTCGGCGAAATCCCAGGCGTACTCGCCGTCGTCGGATGCGCCAACTACCCTAAGGGCGGAGCAGAAGTCGCCGAAATCTGCACCGAATTCGCCAACAGACGATTCATCGTCTTAACCTCCGGATGCGCAGCAATGTCAGCAGCGATGTACAAAAACGAAGAAGGAAAAACACCCTACGAATATCTGACAGGAGAGTTCACTTCCGGTTGCATGATAAACGTCGGCTCCTGCGTTTCAAACTCACACATCGCCGCAGCCGCAATCAAAATCGCAAACATATTTGCAAAACGAAATTTGAGAGGCAACTACGAGGAAATAGCCGACTATATACACAACCGCGTCGGCGCAGTTGGACTTGCATGGGGCGCCTATTCACAGAAAGCAGCCGCAATTGCCGCCGGCTTCTGGAGGCTGGGTATACCCGTCATCGTCGGCCCGCATGGAGTCAAGTATCGACGAATGCTCCTGGGAAGAGCCGACCATGAAGAAGACTGGAACGTTTACGACGCAAGGTCTGGAGAAAAAGTGTACGTCGGACCAGCGCCAGAACACCTGTTCTGTGCGGCTGAAACAAAAGAAGAAGCCATGGTCATGATAGCCAAACTTTCAATGAGACCTAACGACACGGGAAAGGGAAGAGCCATAAAACTCACGCACTACATCGACCTGCACAAGAGATTGTATGAAACAATTCCTGAAGACATCAACATGTTCGTCCGCACAGTTGCAGATATACCTGTAACGATGAAAGATGAAATTGTGAAGATCCTTGAAGAAAAAGACTGGAAAGAGTCAGTAATTCCCGACCCAACACTTCTTCCAAGGATGATCAGAAAGAGAAAGGAGTGAGAGCCAGATGGCAGTAGCTGAACCCTGGCAGAAAGCAGAAATTGCCGGACCAAAACGTGCCATGGTCGTGACGAAGCCAGAAGTAATCGTTGCCATGACTAAACGAGCCAAGCATCCCATTTTGATCGTCGGACACTTGGCTGCGGAAACTAGTCTGGAACGGAAAAAACTCATTGACTACATGATTCAATTTGCAGAGAAAGGCCGAATCCCAGTTGTCGCCACGGCGCAAACGGTGAAAGAATTTTTGAGAAGGAAATTTAAGCCGGCAGGTTCGATGCCTGCGGTAGACATAGGAAACAGGCTTGTGGACCCACAGTGGATGGGAATTGACGGAAAAGGCCCTCATGATCTGGCCTTTTTTGTTGGGCTTCCATACTACATGGAATGGACTATCCTTTCAGGCCTCAAACATTACGCACCGCAACTGAAAACAATCACGTTGGACAACTTTTATCATCCCCATGCAACCTGGTCTTTCACAAACATCTCCCAGAAAGATTTGGCTGAAAACCTCAAAGTAATAATCGAACAGCTTGAAACTGGAGAGAAATGACAAATGTCAACGTTTAAAGACATACCAGTCGACGTAGGCGTCATCTACGAAGGACAAAGAATCCGTCGAAACGACATGCACGTGGAACTTGGCGGGCCAGATATAAAACAGAAGTTTGAGCTTGCCATTGTTAGAAAATCAGAACAGGTCGAAGATGGAAAAGTAACGATCATCGGACCCGACATAAAAGACATGGAATCAGGAAAAAGCTACCCATTGGGCATTCTCATAGAAGTGTCTGGCCCAACGCTTGAACCAGAGCTTGAAGGAGTTGTCGAAAGACGCATACACGCCTACTCCAACTTCATAGAAGGATTCATGCACCTCAACCAACGCTACGACATCTGGCTGAGACTCAGCAAGAAAGCGTTTCAGAAAGGTCTGAACTCCTTCGAATACATCGGTAAGGTGCTGCAGAGACTCTTCAAAAGCGAGTTGCCGATAATTCATAAAATGCAGGTAACCTTCATCACAGACGCTCAAAAGGTAAAGGAACTTCACAGCGAAGCCATGCGAATCTACGACGCAAGAGATGCCAGAGCAAGGGGTCTCAAAGACGAAGAAGTTGACAAGTTCTACGGCTGCACATTGTGCCAATCGTTTGCTCCAACCCATGTTTGCGTGATCACCCCCCAACGTTATTCTAACTGCGGGGCAATAAGCTGGTTTGACTGTAGAGCAGCGGCAAACGTCGATCCGAAAGGCCCCATCTTCGCGATAGAGAAAGGGCAACAGGTTGATCCAACCAAGGGAGAATACACCGGCGTGAACGAGGCTGTAAAGAAGAAGTCACTAGGGGAGGTTACAAAAGTCGAGCTTTACACAGCTTTCGGTCATCCCCACACATCATGTGGCTGCTTTGAAGGAGTAGCCTTTTTCATACCAGAAGTAGATGGGTTTGGCATCGTAAATCGAGCCTACAAAGACGTGACCGTCAACGGTTTGGCTTTCTCAACTCTCGCCGACTCAACAGCAGGCGGACGACAGATAGACGGCTTCCATGGGATATCAATCGAGTATATGCGTTCGCCGAAGTTTCTGCAGGCTGATGGCGGCTGGAAAAGAGTAGTGTGGATGCCTAAGGAAGTGAAGGAAAGAGTGAAAAGCTTCATTCCTGCGGACGTTGTCAACAAAATAGCCACCGAGGAAAACGCGAAAACCATCGATGAACTGAAAGTCTTTCTCAGAGAACAAGATCACCCTGTAGTCGCAAATTGGAAACCAGAAGAAACACCTGTTGAGGAAGGCGCGCCAACCGAAGCAATGGCGGAGACACAAGCTGTACCTGTTGCGACCGTGTCAACACTGCCCATAACAGCGGGCGGATACAAGATCATATTGAAAGACGCCAAAATCTACGCGAAAAAAGTCATTATTCGCGCGATCAAAAGCGAGAAGGGTGGAAAAAATGCCTGAAAAAGAAGACAAACAGAAACCGAAAGGACTGAAACTCAACCCCAGCTTGTGGGAACTCCTTGCTAGAATGCAGGAAATAGAGCTTGAAGACTTTGAGATGAGCGTGAGCGACCTGGAGATATGGCTTCAACCCGGCGCAGTTGTCACGCCTATGACGACTATGCCGAAAGCAATTGCGCCTGTGAAGGGCAAGCCTACAGCGATCTTGGACGCAGATTTCATACCGCCTGTCGAAACTTATTCAGGCAAGATTGTTGAAGTGAAGCTTGGAGCAACAAAAGTTGAAGGCGGAACCCGCGGAAGAAGCTTCATCGTTGGAGGCGAGACCAGTCCAGCGTTCTACACTTTTGAAAGGCCTGTCGTGCATCCTCCAGTGATAACGCTAGACGTGTTTGATATGGAAGTGCCTCTTGCAAAAGCCGTCAAAATGCATGTCAAAGAAGTAATGGGAGATCCTGCAGCCTGGGCGAAGCTTGCGGTTGAAAAGTTCGGTGCAGACATGGTGACCATTCATTTGATAAGCATTGACCCGCTTGTCAAGGACGCTTCGCCCAAAGACGCGGTGAAGACCGTTGAAAGAGTTGCTCAGGCCGTGGACGTGCCGCTTGTTATCGGAGGCTGCGGAGACCCCACAAAAGACACAGCGGTGTTCGCTGAGATAGCTGAGACCTTTGCCGGAGAAAGATTCCTCATGAGTTCAATCACCAGAGACATGGACGTTGAGAAATGTGCAAAATTCATCAAGAAAAACGGTCACGTCGCGTTGTCTTTCACACCAATGGATCTTAATTTGGCAAGAGAGCTTAACCGCCGACTTTACGATTTCATGCCGAAAGAAGACATAGTCATGGACCTCACAACAGCCGCTTTAGGCTACGGTCTTGACTACGCATTTACCAACATGGAAAGAGCCAGACTTAGCGGCTTAATGGGAGACCCAGAACTAGCTCACCCAATGTCTTCAGGCACGACAAACGCTTGGGCCGCAAGAGAAGCATGGCTAAAAATGGCTCCTGAATTTGAACCCCGAGAACTCAGAGGCCCTCTATGGGAAGTGGGTACCGCACTTACGCTTCTGCTTGCCGGCGTTGACCTGTTCATGATGATGCATCCTGCAGCCGTGAAAACCCTCAAGGACATAACCAAGGAGCTGATAACGGGCAGTTCGGGCAACCTAGACAGGCTTGCCGACTGGGCTTCAGCGAAGATTTGAAACAGGAGAGGACCTGAATGAGTGAAAGAGAAAACAAAGGAAAAGGCAACATAAGAGAGCTGAGCCCCATAGATGTCTACAAACTCCTGCCCAAAACAAACTGCAAAGAATGCGGGGAAGAAAACTGCATGGCATTTGCCACAAAACTGGTCAACCGCGAAGTAACCCTTGAGAAATGCAAGCCGCTCTTGACTAAAGAATACGAAAAATCCTACATGCAGCTCAAAGACATGCTGAAACCCCCCATAAGAGAGGTTGTCATCGGCGTCGGAGACAAGAGCCTCAAGATCGGCGGAAAACTCGTCATGTACCGCCACGAATTCACGTATTCAAACCCAACAGCATTTGCGATCGACGTTACCGACGAAATGTCTGACGAAGAAATCTTAAGCAGGGTGAACAGAACCGCTGGATTCAGCTTCGAATACATTGGACAAACATTGAAGCTCGA
>JBGOYH010000035.1:0-14951 GCA_041479575.1 Bathyarchaeia archaeon | reverse complement strand
GGAGGCCAACGATCCTCATTCTGTAGGGCGACTTGCGCCTTTATGGTCGGAGTTGAGCCGCCGCCATGAAAATTGCGGAGCTAGCTAATTGCCAAAATGATACTGAAGGCATTCTAGCAGATATAAACGTTTCTTTCAAGACTAATATGTCTTGTTTATGCGCGGTCAACAATCTTGAAGGAAGTCGAGAAGTTCTCTCAAGTTCTTGATGACGATGTCAGGTTGAACTTTTTCATGCGCTCTTGGCAGTTCGTATGCAAGAGACAGTGAGCCTTCTGGTGAAGGCGTCCTCTCGATAAGAACAGCTTTCAGTCCAACGGCCTTGGCGCCTCTAATGTCTATCCCAGGTGTGTCGCCAACAAAAATGGCTTTGTCTGCTTTTACACCAAGGGTTTTCAGTGCCTTTTCATAGATCTCAGGACTGGGTTTTCGCCTGTTGATCGCTCCTGAAATAACAACAACGTCAAAGAATCTGCCTAGACCAAACTTCTCCAGAAGTCTCGGCACGCATTCGGGAATAGACAAGTTAGACACGATTCCAAGCTTGTACCTCTTGTACAGTTTCTCCAGCACGTACACTGCGTCGTTGTCTGGTCGCATGTACTTCATGAACTCTTCACAGAATGCTTCGGTAGCTCCGATAACGGTGGGGTGTGATGCTTCAAGCTTGTATCCGAGGTTTTGGAGTGTACGTGAGACTCTTATGTTGAAATGCGGGTCTTCGAGGCTCTGGCTTGTTTCTTCGTAAAGCTTGTCTCGAACTTCGAAGTAGACTCGAACGAAGTCTTCGAAAGAAACGTGAATTTCGTTCTTGACCAGATAGTCGTGAAGCCTCTTCAATGAGGGCATGTAGAAAGCATCGTCATTTTCGAGCAGCACTAGCGTGTTGAATAGGTCGAATAGTACCGCCTCGATCTGCATTCTTGAAACCTTCACAGCAACAGTCGACGATGAAGATAAAAAGAGTTGTCGTAACGGAGAATGGCGCTATGTAACGTTTCACCGTCAAGCTTATATGGTATATTGTGTCATAATATACGGCAGACAGGAAAATGAAATCCCAAACGATAACCGAAGAAATCCGATGGCAAGTCTTGAAATCTATGCTTGACGAATTTCCTGCACTGAAAGAAAAGACCAGAGAATACCTTAGAACGCAACACTCGAATCGATAAACGTCCGACTGTTTTCTATTCAGACGCAACAATGTTGCAGGTTCCATAAGAAAAGCCGGGATCGTGGCTAGATCATGTTTTGGTTCTTCCTAAGCAAATGGGGAGGGGGAATTCTGATTCCATTCTTGCAGTTATTCTCTTCCTCACTCTTCAGCAGCTCATTGATCTCACGGTAACGCTGGAGAAAATCCATACCCTTCTCAGTTGCCCTGTATCTTTCTCTATCATTCTGCAATACTCTTTCCAACAAACTGATTCTCAGCATAAACCCCAAATAATCATTCAGCTGGGTGAAACTCAAGTTGGCCCGGTACATTATTTGGGTCTTCAACACCCCATCTCTGGCAATTTCAAGAATTTCAGCGATTATGTGGAGCTTATCCCTTCTCTTCGCGGATGGATTGGAACCCCATGGATTCATTTTCTATATCCCTCTTTTAGAAGTGTTTTCTGCATTAGGGAAAGGTCCACGTTTTCTTAAGCCATGTTTCCGACGAGAAGCTATTACGAGAATCGAAATATTCTCTAGAACAAAACTCTAGAAGTCAAGGAGATGTCGGCGTAGATTTATTTCCTTGACATCAGAATATCGTAGAACAGTGAGAGAGATGTTGATAGGACTAATGTCTGATACGCATGACAACTTGCCCATGATCGACAAGGCCGTTCTTAAACTGAACGAAGCGAATGTTGAGCTAGTGCTTCACGCTGGAGACTACGTGGCTCCCTTCGCAATCCCGAGACTCAAAGAGCTAAAATCAAAGCTAATCGGCGTTTTCGGCAACAATGACGGAGACCGCGAACTCCTCAAGAAAAGATTCAGCGAACATAAAAATCTGGAAATACACAACAACTTTGCGGAAATCACGGCTGAAGGATCAAGAATCGCGCTGTTACATGGGAGTGACAGAGAACTCCTGCAATCATTAATCAACGGAGAAAACTACGATTTTATCGTTCACGGGCATACGCACAGCGTGGAAACATATCGAAAAGGCAAGACTCTTGTCGTGAACCCAGGCGAGGTTTGCGGCTACTTGACTGGCAAAGCTACAATCGTGTTTCTCGACGTGGGAAAACGTGAAGCAAAAATCGTCGGACTCTGAAAGCAGTTTTCAGAAAGTGTCCAAACGGCTCAGATAGAACCTGTCTCCGTATGTCTCCTTGAATGATGCAGCTGCAGCTAAAGGCTTGAACATCATCACTGAATAGCCTCTTTGAAGTATCATGTAGCCACGTGACTCATAGAGCCTAAGCAGTTTCGTGTCCAGCACCGCTCTGTCGTAGACTGGGCCTCTTGTTCTCTCTTCAATAGTTTCTAGGAGAGCGTACATCTGTTCTTGGTTCAGTGCCACAAGTTCTCTAATCCATGTTCCAGTCTTGTCTTCTCTGAATACGACGTATCCGTCTCTGTCGGTGATGCACTGTTTGGATTTTATTCCTTCAATTTTCCTGAGCATGTTGAGATGCGCTTTGTCTCTGACGACAAAGCCAGTTCTTTCTTTTGTGAATTCATTGTAGATTCTGAGAATCTTCTGAGGGTTGAATCCTGTCGCCTTTTCCTTTTTGGACTTTTTAGGTTTCTTGTTATGAAATGCTTTGTATGCGCTGGGATATTCGACAAGGTCCACGTATCCTAGATTTTCGTAAAAGGAATGCGCAATAAGCGCAGGACTCGTGGACAAGAAGGAGAATCGATAATGCTTTTCCGTGAAGTATTCGTGCGCTTTCTCCATTAGAGCTGTGCAAACGCCCTTTCGCGTGTGGCCGGGCAGTGTGGCAACGCCATATAATCCGCCGACATATTCTATGTTTCCGTTCAGCGTCCGGGTTGTTAGGTCCATTACGCCTACGTGTCCGATTGTCTTTCCGTTTTCAACTGCGCAGAAACTGACAGGACCGTTCTTGAGTCTTGGGTCGATTCTGATGAAGTCGTCGGACTGTTTTTGGTTGAAAATCCAGTTGAAAGCGTGATCTAATATAGGAACTAACCCGTCCTTTGAATCTAGGTCCCCGTAGGTCAGTATCTTCATTTCCAACGGTCCTTCTCGGTTGTGAGTGAATGTTCAATAAAAATGTTGACCCTGTACGTGTTGCTGGGGCTATTTTGCGACGAGCGTTTTCAGTTTCTGTTGAACGGTTCTCTTTTCTGATTTGCCGACTTGTAGAGCAATGCCAGTTCTTCGTCGTTCGCACCGTTTCTCAAAGGTTTTAGAATGTCTATGAGGTTATCATTTCTCATCAGACACGGTTTCAGTTTTCCTTCACTCGTTAGGCGCAGGCGACTGCAGTGGAGACAGAACTCGGTGTTTTCGATTGGACGCACAACTTCAACCGTCACGTCGGGCAGATGATATACGCGTCGATTCTGCATGTACCGTCTTGTTTCAACTTTCACGGCTTTTTCCTTCAAAATCCTCTCGTATCTATCCAGCGGTTCGTGATTTGCCAGATAGAATGAATCACACACGTTGACTGGTTCAAGCTCTATCAACTGCAGTATCGTTCCAGTCTCTCTGGCGAACTCGATCATTTCAGGCACGGCAGTGGCATTAACATCTTTCAGAAGAAGCATGTTAAGTTTGACGGGGCACAATCCTGCTGCAACAGCAGCCTTTATGCCTCTTATTGCATCTTGAACATCGCCGCCAGTCAGCTTGTGAAAAACATCTTTGTCCAGCGTTGGAAGGCTAATGTTCACACGTTTCAAACCTTTTTCATGTAAATCGTCAGCCAGAGGCTCTAGCAACGTTCCATTTGTAGTCATAGAAAGATCAGTCAAACCGGGTATGGCAGCGACTTCTTTGACAATGTCTATGACGTCTTTGCGCATGAGCGGTTCCCCGCCTGTAAGCTTCATTCTGTTCATGCCTAGAGCAACTGCAATCCTAGCAATCCGCACGATCTCATCAACTGTCATCTCGCTGTCGAACGGTCTCGTTTGATTTTTTTCTCCCTCACCGTGACAGTATGAGCAACGTAGGTTACATTTTCTTGTAATTGCAATTCGCAGGTTGAGTAGCGGTCGACCACAGTTGTCTTTCAGAACCATCGTTATTCCCGAGCGTGCCTAACGATGACACAGGCGTTTGGTCGTATAAAAACTTGTTTGGCGGTCGTGTGCATTTCCAATGGATGCATCGACAAGCCTAAGTGTTTACCAGTGGATTTAACTTTTGGTGAGCTGGTTGATAGAGATTTTTGTGCGTTCAGTCTCTCCGTATATGGACGTTGAAACTTGCAGAGAAATGTCTCAGCATCCTTTCTGTGCACCTGGCTCGACTGAAGGATTGGTCAGTGGAGCTCTCTCCAAGTTTAAAGGACGCCTACTTTCGGAAGACGATTCGACTGTTTTGGAACGCGTTTTTCAGATCATGGGCAAATCGAATGAGTCTGTCAAAATATATGATCTATCCCGAATGACTGACAGTTTAAGAGCTATGAGGCATGGAATTAGAAGAACGCCTGTTGCCGTGATCAACGGAGAAAAATACGAGGGTCTAGACGAAATTTTACGAGCAATTGCGGTTGAACCGCATACTTGATGCTTCATTCACGCGCATGCTTCACAATATGCGGTGCTTCAGGCAAAATCAGCTTTTCCACGCAGAGTCTTGCAGCGTTGGGTGAGCCTGGAAGACAGAAAATCGCTTTGCCCTTAGCTACGCCTGCTATTGCACGTGATAATACAGCTGGAGAGCCAATTTGGTCAAAGCTCAAGCGACGGAAAATCTCTCCAAATCCCGGCAGAACTTTTTCCAGAAAAGGCGAGACTGTCTCAATTGTCACGTCCGATGGGGTTATTCCAGTGCCTCCGCAGAAGATAGCAGCGTCTAAGTCAGGCGACTTCAAGGCTTTGTTAACACTTTTCTCGATGAGATCGCTGTCGTCTGGAATCAGGCCTCTCAGAACCACCATGTTTCCTGCATTTTTCAGTGACGTCTCGATCAAGTCTCCGGAGACGTCTTCTACTTTTTCACCTTTCTTGGATTGGTTGTATCGCGATGTGCTGCAGGTGAAAATTGCATATTTCAAGGTTGTAGGCGCTTGGGCCTTGTGTCTTTTTGAGCTTTCACTCATTTTTCTGAACGCCTTCTTCTAACTGGTCTTCTTGACTTTTTTCACGACATGTATTTTCTCAATTGCTGTAGATGGGTATTGACCTTCTGTGTCTTTCTCATACTGTTTGACCATGTCCCAAATAGTAAGAAGACCTGTCGCAGTTGCTGTCAGTGCTTCCATTTCGACACCTGTCGTCGCCTTCGTCTTCACTTTCGCCGTTACTCTCACTGCGGTTTTGTCTTCAGTCTTTACCTCGACTTCGACATTCGTCAACGGCAACGAGTGGCAAAGAGGAATGATTTCGCTGGTTTTCTTGGCAGCGAGGATGGCGGCAATCTTGGCCGTGTGAATTGGGTCTCCTTTTGCGATTTTTCCTTCTGCAATCAACCGTATGGTTTTCGTTTTCAACCTGATCGTTCCTGTCGCAGTTGCCTCACGAAAGACTTCGGGCTTGTCAGAGACGTCAACCATCGACATTTTGATTCTCCCTTTCTACTTTCTGTTTTGGTGTTCCCAGACGTCAATAAGGTTTTGCACTGCTTTAGCCTTAGGTGATTGCTCGTTGAACCTGTACAGGCGGATTCTTCCAAACAGTTTGTGTTGCAGTATGTCTTCGTCTTCCAGAATCTTCATGTGCTTGCTTGCTGACATGTAGTTGATGTTCAACCTGCGGGCAATCTCTGAAACGTTGAGTTCGCCAACATTGTGCAGAATCTTGAGGATTTTCATGCGGAGTTTTGAAGAGAAAACGTCCTCGATGTTCATGATTTTTTTGACTCCTCGTCCAGCAGAACTCTTAATTCCTTTTCCAGTTCTTGCGCAGGTATTCTGGGCAAAGAAATGGCCGTAGACCTGCCACGCGAACCCGTGCCATTGACTTCAGCTTCTACTATGCCGATGCTTGAGAAATCTTTGAGATACTTCCACAATTGCGTGTGGCTGTTCGGTGATGTGTCGAATTCTTCGCATACAACTGCGTATGCTTGTTCAGCTTCTGTGAGGGAGATGTTTGCCTTCTGGTTTTGTTTGAAGAGTCTGGATATGGCAAGGAGGAACAGCTTCTCATGCAGGCCGAGAGTTGCTAGGTCACTCTTTCGTATTGCCGGAACTATGCTTGAAACTGCTTTTCGCACGCATTCCGGTGTCACGGTGTTTAGGTTCTCAGCGTTTGCGTACTTTCCGGCCCGCCAAAGTAGTTCTATTCCGAAGCGTGCGTTTCCGTTTTCGGAAAAGGCAACGTCGGCTATGAGGCCTACGGTTCCTTCAGGTATGGCTAGAGGTTTGAAGGCTAGGGAAACCCTGTCGTTGAGGATGTCGACAAGTTGCTGTTTTGAATACTTCTGGAGGTTTATGATGTTGGACTGCAGGGTGCTTCTTGTGCTGGCATCCAGCTGTTCGATTGTCTTCAGGCTTCTCAGGATGCATATGAGGGAGAGTCTTTGCGGCTTGTTTTGCCTCATCTCCTGCAGGCGAGTAAGCTTGTAAACCGCTTCAGATCCTTCTTTTTCCACTAGGCTTTCAAACTCGTCTAGACCTAGGATTATGTAGGCATTTTCTTCGTCCAGAATCTGCACGAGTGTACGCAGAAGCTCTTCGGGGGAGTAGCCGCGTTTTGGGAAGTTTGGGTGATAGACTGAAACTACGTGTTGAAGGGTGAGGAAGAGGCTTCCTCTGTATTCTCGGCAGTTGACATGAGTGTAGCGTAGTTTTATTCCGCGTGTGCTGGCTTCATGAGTGATATCGGCTCCGAACCGCTGGGAAAGCGCTGTTTTGCCTGTGCCAACGTCGCCTGTTATTATGACTCGTTGAGCCATTTTCTCGGGCGAGTGCAGGGTGAAGCTGAAGAATTCTTTCAGTAGGCGCAGTTGTTGTTCTCTGTGAGGAAGTTGGCTGGGGACGTAGTTGATATCGAGTTTTGTTTCGTCTTTGAATACGCTTTGACTCTGCGCCAATCGGTCTTCCTCAGAGTAATTATGCACCTAGCTTTGTTATTCTTTTCCCTAAGCGGTGGCTTTGTGGATGTGGAAAAACAAAAGCCTAATAAGCTGATGTATCAATGTGTTAGCAAAATGATTCCGAAATATTTCTTCCTAACGAAGGGCGTTGGTAAACATAAGGAACAACTGCAGTCTTTTGAGTTGGCATTGAGAGATGCAGGAATACAACACTGTAACATCGTGAGCGTGTCAAGCATTATACCGCCAGGGTGCAAGATGATTTCCAGAGAGCGTGGTCTGACGATGATAGAACCTGGAGAAATAACTTTTGTTGTCATTGCAAGAAACTCGACAAACGAGCCGCATAGACTTGTGGCGTCATCCATAGGTGTCGCTATTCCGTCGGGCAAAAACAATTATGGTTACCTTTCGGAACACCACACTTTTGGGCAGCCTGACGACAAGGCTGGGGATTACGCAGAAGATCTTGCTGCGACAATGCTTGCTACGACGATGGGTATTCAGTTTGACCCTGAGACTGATTGGCACGAAAAAGAGCAATTGTTCAAAACCAGCGGTATGATCATCAAGACAGCCAATGTGACGCAGACTGCGACGGGAGACAAAGGTGGTTTGTGGACGACAACTGTCGCTGCTGCAGTGTTTGTCAGAGGAGTCCAATGACAAAGTGTTGAAGAAAGCCAGACATTGACACCGTATCTGTATCACGACATCCACAACTACTTTTTTTATCTCAACTGTGAGGTTCTCGCATTGCTCGCAGGCTGTTTAATGGGAAAGGCGTGCGATGTTGCGAACATAGAAGCGAGGACTACAGTATGGACTGTTCAACATGGTTTTTGGTTGTTTTCAAGCCAAAAACGACCTACGCCCTCCCCCTAGGTTTTCAGCACGTGGAGTACTGTGGGGTGGTTGTGTAAGGGTCTTCTGATGGGGCTGTGTGCGATTTTTCAGCAGATGGGATGTTGCTTCCGCACCAGTTAGCGGCGGGCTATTGTCTCGAACAAGAACTTGAAAAGTATGGATGAATCAAAAAAGGGATGGGATCGTTGTTTTCATTATTGCTTGTCTCTTTCCTCTACTCGCTTTCTGGCTGCACTGCTGTTTATTGAAGCTAACGCTCCCAAATCTCCTATGTTTGCATACTTCAACGTCTCCAGCGGTAATGCCATAATTATTGTGTTTGCGGCTTCTTTACTTGCTTCGCTTACCGCTGCCAAGATTCTTAGTTGCATGGCATTCGGGTCTTTCATGTTTTCAGCCGCTTGTTTAAGAATATATGATGCCTTTAGTTCTGCATCTGCTTTAATCACAACTGCCTGCGCTTCTCTGTCTGCTTCCGCTTTTACTGCTAAGGCTCTTTTCATATCGTCGGGCAATGCCATGTCTTGTATCTCTGCCTTAGTAATATCTACACCCCACACCTTGGATAATTCATCGACTTTGTCTTTGAACGCATTTGCCACTTCTTCACGGTTCATTAGCAAGTCGTCCAGGGTGTATTTTCCCATTATGTCTCTTATGGATGTCTGTGCATACTTAGCCACGGCATCTTTGTAATCTTCGATTTGAACTATGACTTTCTCAGGGTCCTCTACTTTGGTGAAAACGACTGCATCTATACTGACGGAAATGTTGTCTTTTGTGATTGTTGATTGTCCCTTTAGTTGAATCGTTTGCATTCTCATGTCAACGACATAAAGTGAGTCGATGAAAGGCATTTTGAAATGTAAACCCGCTTTGTCTTCGATTTTCACTATTCTGCCCAAACGTATCAATGCAACTTTCTCCCACTGCCTAACAATGAAATAGCTCAAGAAGAGTACAACGATAACAACGAACGCTCCAAAAACGAGAATTAACGCGTCTACGCCTAGATCTTCAAACATTTTCTTCACCTCCCCCTTATTTTCGTTCTTAGTCAGATCTCGTATTTATTATTGCCTAGGTGGTATGGGATCTTTCAGAAAATGGAAAATGGTGGATTATGCAGGAGACAGCGAGTTCAATCTTTTTATTCCAAAATGATATTAATGAATAGAATCAACGCGTTAGACAGGTGAAACAGTCAATGATGGAGTTATGCCTACCGGTCATGATTGTCAACTTCAAGACTTACTTAGAGGCAACAGGAAAAAACGCAGTTGAGTTGGCAAAGAAAGCCGAGAAAGTCAATCGCGAAACAGGCATCTACATCGGAGTAGCCCCTCAGTTCGCCGACTTGAAGGCCGTTGCAGAAGCGGTTCAAATTCCAGTTTTCGCTCAACACGTAGATCCGATAAAACCAGGAGGCTACACGGGGCACGTTCTAGCAGAATCTGTGGAAGAAGCAGGAGCCATTGGAACCTTGATCAACCACTCTGAAATGCAGCTTAAACTGTCGGATATTGATGAAATAGTGAAAATCACACGCCAAAAAGCACTAATGTCGGTAGTGTGTGCCAATAACCCAACGATAAGCGCTGCAGTCGCATCGTTGAAGCCTGACATGGTCGCGATTGAACCGCCAGAACTGATAGGCACTGGGATTCCAGTGTCTAAAGCACAGCCTGAGGTTGTCTCTGGCACTGTTCAACTTGTCAGAGAAGTCAACGAGAAAGTAATCATTCTATGTGGAGCTGGCATAAGTCATGGCGAAGATGTTGCGGCGGCTTTGAAGCTTGGAACACAAGGCGTGTTAGTGGCAAGCGGCATTGTGAAGGCGAAAGACCCATATATGATCATGCGCGAGTTTGCTGAAGCGATGAAAATATAGTTGAGATGGAGAATACTTGAAAGTAGAACATGAATGTGCCGCCTGCATTCTCAGCAGAGGTGCAGCTGAAGTTAAAGAGGCAACGACCAATCCTGCGTTGCGTTTCAGAGTAATGTGCGATCTTTTGCGGTTGTTGACCAATGAGTTTCGTCCAGCAGCGGTTCCGGCGGATTTGGGAACGAAAAGGGATCGTGTGATCAGGCGGGTAACAGGAAGCCAAGATCCGTACAAAAGAAGCAAGAGGATAAGCAACGAGAAAGCGTTGAAACTCTTGCCCTACGCCAGAAAAATTGTTGAAGAAGGCTATACCCAGGAAGACCGGTTCAAAAGAGCCTGTTTAGTTGCTATGGTTGGCAACCTCATTGAATTTGACATTCCAGGGCACAAGGCCAGTTTCAGCACTCTTCGGAAGAATTTCAGGGAAGCATCAAGAGATTTAGTCGTCGACGACATCAACAAAGCTTATGAACTCGCGAAGAAGGCGAACACCGTTCTTTACTTGGCGGATAATGCGGGTGAAATTGTTTTTGATACTTTGCTTGTGGAGCAGCTGAAAAACATGGGTTTAGCAGTTGTAGTCGCGGTCAAGGGCGCACCCGTAATCAATGATGCCACCTTGGAGGACGCTGAAGCTTCTGGAATGACGAAGATTGCAGACAAGGTGATAACAACTGGAGCAGATGCAGTGGGATTTGCTGCAAAAGAGGTTTCACCAGAGTTTCTAAGTGCTTACGAATCAACTGATTTGATTATTGCAAAAGGAATGGGTTACGCTGAAACCTTGACAGAATACAAGTTGAAGAAACCGCATCTTCTGCTTCTCAGAACCAAATGTGAGCCGGTAGCTAACTTTTTCGGTGTGGCTAGAGAAAAGAATGTTGCGAAGCTGATGCCCTAAATGGGTTTGCCTTCGATAAGTCTAGATCGGCCTGTTCTGTCTGACTTTGAAAGTGCAATCCATCGAGAGTGGTTGATAACGAACGGTCTAGGCGGTTACGCATCCTCCACCGTCTTAGGCATAAACACGAGGAAGTATCATGGCCTGCTTGTGGCAGCAGTTAACCCTCCAAGAGACAGAAGAGTGTTTTTGACAAAACTAGACGATGAAATACTTGTCGGGGGCGATGTCTATCAGTTGGGAGCCAACGAATTCAAGGACGTGTTTTTTCCTCAAGGACATCGTTTTCTAGAGCAGTTTTCGGTTTCACCGTTTCCAACGTGCGTTTATGCAGCTGGGAATGTTGAAGTTCAGAAAACAGTTTTCATGCCTTACGAAAAGAACTGTGTTATAGCACTGTACGAAATTTCAAATCGGAACGACGTCGATGTTAAGATGCGCGTTTTTCCACTCGTTAATTGGAGAAGTTTTCACGCAGTCACTGACCGATCGAAGGGTTCTGAGTTCACTCAGGAGCAACGAGACGAAGTGCTCAAGATGACCTTCAAAGCTTCCCAGTCAAACCTTCTGATCAAAACGACAGAGGGAAAATATCTTACCACGGGCCATTGGATAGAAAGAGTTTATCTCCGTGAAGAAGCTCGTCGGGGAGAAAGCTGTTTCGACGACTGCTATCAGCCTGGGTATTTCGAAACATGCATAGTGGCAGAGAAGACTGAGAATTTTGCAGTAATTGCAGTTGCAGACGAAACCGAAAAGAAAGCAGCGAAAATTTTGAGAGAAATGCCACCAACTTCTGACGGCTTGCATGAGCTGCTTGAGAAAGAGAGAAAACGGCAAGATGATTTCCTAACAAGATTCTACAGTCTACATGAAAACGCTGTTGCACGCGATTGGCTGAGCTGGCTTGCTTTGGCGACTGATGCGTTCTTGGTGAAAGGCACAAGTGAGGCGGACAAGTCTGTGATTGCAGGTTACCATTGGTTTGGGCCTTGGGGAAGAGACACGTTCATTTCTCTGCCCGGCTTGACGCTTGTGACTAGCAGGTTTGACGTGGCGAGAACGATCTTTCTGGGCTTTGCAAAGTATTGTAAGGAAGGGTTGATTCCAAACTTCGTTCCAGATGAAGCTGAAAAACCTGTTTACAACACTGTTGACGCAACACTCTGGTACGTAAATGCAGTGTTGCAGTATCTGAAATACACTGGCGATTTCAAGTTTGTCAAACAGCAGCTCTGGACCATCCTAAAGAATGTCATTGAAAGCCATGTTGAGGGGACGCTTTTTGACATATATTTGGACAGTGACGGTTTGCTTTCTCACGGTCCACAGCTGACATGGGTGGATGCGTCAGTCGCTGGAAAGCCAGTGTTGCCTAGGGCTGGAAAGGCTGTTGAGATACAAGCTTTGTGGTACAACGCGTTGAAGACGATGGAGCTGTTGGCGGACGAATTTGCAGAAGGGGCGCAAGCGGAGAACTATGCACAGATGGCCGAGAAAGCTCGGGGAAGTTTTGTTAGGGAATTTTGGAATACGGAAAAGAGCTTTTTGTATGATGTTGTAAGCCCACACGGGCGTGATAGTTCTCTTAGGCCGAATCAGATTTTTGCCGTCTCGCTGGATTTTGCCATGCTTAACAATGCAATGAGTGAAAGAATTGTTGACGTCATTCAGAGAGAGCTTCTGACGCCTTGCGGTTTAAGAACTCTTGCTAGAGACGATCCGCGCTACACGGGGGTCTATTCTGGCGATAGGACAAGCCGAGACAAAGCCTACCACAGTGGAACGGTTTGGCCTTGGCTTCTAGGTCCTTTTACGACAGCGTTTCTCAAAGTTAAGCGATACTCAGAATCCCAACGTGAATTTGCGTTTCAGAACCTCCTCAAACCATTGCTTACTCAACGGATTTATCAGGCTGGTCTTGGCACTCTAAGCGAGATTTTTGACGGCGACCCGCCGCACACGCCAAGAGGGTGTATTGCCCAGGCATGGAGTGTCGCAGAGTCTTTTAGGGCTTACATGGAAGATGTTTTGCAGGTTAGACCGCAATATGAGAAAGAGGTTCTGTCGTCCTCAAGCTGAGGAAGATTTTCGCATGCTTTCTGCAGCTGTCTCGGGCGTCATTGTGTTTATGTAGATTCCCGTGCTCTTTTCGAATCCTGCCCATATTGCCAGTCTCGGATACACTTCTAGGTGCCAATGGTAATAGTCTGATGCTTCTTTGCTTATAGCCAGATGGAAACCGCAGTTGTAGGGTGGATCGTTTACCAGACTCTTCAGTCGGCTGAGGCATTCTTTGAGTGTTTCTGCGAAGATCTTTGCTTCGTTTCGCTGCATCTCAAGCAGTGAGGTTTGATGGTTTCTTGGGAATATCCAGAATTCCATAGGGTTTACGCTTGCATAGGGGACGAAGACCACAAATTTTGCGTTTTCCAAGATGCGTCGTGGGCCTTTTCGTTCTTTTTCGATGATGTCGCAGAAGACGCATTTTCTTTTTTGCTTCCAGAATTTTTTGGCTGCTGTCATTTCTTCCTGAACGATTCTTGGCACTGATGGAGTTGCAATTATCTGGCTGTGAGCATGTGAGAGCGAGGCTCCTGCTTCTAAACCGTGATTGCGAAAGATTGAAACGTAGCGCACATAGGGTTTGGCTGAGAGTTCACGAAGTCTGTCGATGTAGCCATTGATGACGTGCGTGAGCTGTGGGATTCGTGCGTTTGCAGGGTGCTCATCGTGGATTGGGGATTCTATGAGGACTTCATGGTGTCCCACCGCTGGGGCAAGGTTGGGGCTGTTTGTTTTGGTCGAGTCGGTTTGGTCTTGCGGCGGAGAAAATGCAGGGTAAAGGTTCGGGACAACGCGAATAAGCCAGTTTTTATGTCTCCCAGAATCTGGGTCTTTTGTCTTTTGAATTCCTTTTGCCGACTTGAGATAAACTAGGATGGCTGGTGGGGTCATGTGCTCGTTACTCGGGCACATTGGACATGCGCTTGTCTTGGCTTGTTGTGTCTGTTGCTTGGCGAAGTCGGTCGGTCTACGGCTGCGCGCTGTAGCGATGACAACCCACCGGTCTAGCAGGTAATCTTTGCGAAGCTCGTTGAGAGTCATAATTGTGCCTCAAACAAACATTAGGATACATGTTATGAGCATTTAGAACTTTCCGAAAATTCTGCTGCCTTTGAATTTCGGGCTGTTCTCGCGTCATATCCCTGCAGGAAAATATAATAGTTGATTGAGGACATAATATGAATGGACGGCAATGAAAGTAGGCATCGATGTCTTAATGATCATCCTTCTGATAGTCTTCATAGGGAGTTTTGTCACACTGATGATTTTTGGGGAAGTATGGGACATCAATTTGTCAATGGCTGACCGGCATATTGAAAGTTTTGATCGTGGACGTACGCAGAACGCCTTCATTGCGTCGTGTTTTTGCATTGCGTCTGGAGCTTCCATGCTTTACATAGTTGAAACGCGATTTCCACAAGGTGAAAAGGCAGATAGTATGCACCCGAAGACAATTCCCCATTCTTGATGTGCACATTGTAGATTTAATTAGCTTCTTTGCGACTGCAGTATACGTAGAACATGGTGGCCGGACACGAACTATACTTGCAGCAATATTCCTACTAGCAAGATGGCCGCTCCGATGACCAAGATAATCGCTGCCAGGCCTTGAAGAGACCAGACTTCACGATAGCGCCCATATCCATGTCAATCAATTCATCTTGTTCTTGATTTCTGAGTGTCCAACACGCAACACTACAAGAAATACGAGAACAATGCCGACTACGATCATGATAAGATTCATTGTACTCTGTCAGACTTCCAGAATACATAAGAAGTTGAACCTTTCTCCTGCTTACACATGCGCATTCAAATGGGCTTTTGCACCGTAGGAAAGCGGTGGATCACAGGAGATCGACGCCCAGAATCCACTGAACCCTCAAACCCTACACTCGTACCCGCACCCCCTTGAGCGCTGAACGCCCAGACTTAGGTTGCTCCCTCCCGGGCCTGGCCAAGTTCGCCTGGTCAACATTAAAGACAGCTTCCCTACGAAAGCTGCCTAATGACCGCCAGCCCCAAGGGACGGATAGTCT
>JBGOYH010000034.1:0-15074 GCA_041479575.1 Bathyarchaeia archaeon | reverse complement strand
CGTCGGAAAAGTAAACGCTCTAGTCGTCCTGTTCCCCAAAACCGATGGAACATTAATAGCAGCAGTAGGGCCAGTCTTCACCTATTACGAATTCGGACTTGTAGGAACTACACGTTTGAACGACGAGGAATGGAAGCAAATATTAAAGTGGGATAATCGAACTGAGTATCTGCCCAAATGGTTCGGGGACATATATGCGCAAGCAGAACCTTGGGCACCAGAATATCCCAATATCATTCTATTAGTTGCGGCAATGACGTTGATAGTGGCGGTCGTGGCATTGAGAACGAGGATAAGACGCAGGAAGACAGAATCCAACATCAAAATATCAAAGGATTTTGGCGCTGCCGCCGGATCATAGCACAATTCTACCGGTAGACCTGTTCGCGCATGGCGAGAATGAACTCGTATACATCTTAACAGTCAATGCCTGAATTTCGATTGAAAAAGAAGGCACGAAGTCGCAGAGCCCTGCGGAAAGTGCTCAAGCGCACGGGATTTTGGTTTCGAAATGCTTGTAGAAACATTTGCCGACTATGAGGTTTGCAGCTAATAGCTTGGGTTTCGTTGAATTCTTGGACGAGTCGGTGAAGCTCAGTTCGCACGATGGAAAATGCGAACAGAAACTGAAGATGACGATGATGGACGATTAATCCGAAAACTCTTATCGACGCACTTTGATTTGTAGTTTGGAGAGACTAGATCCGGATTGATGCAGAAACATGTTTCAAGTGTGATGCTGTTTTTGCTCGCAGTGGGCTCATGCTATGGCTCCGTATGCAAAAATAATGCTGGTTGAGGCACGTTCCGAGCGACAGGATGCTTGTTAGGCAGCTGTGGAAGGATCCGCGTTTGAGGCGAATCTGCGACATAGAGAAGAATGAGCCGCCCTATGGGATAGCAGTGTTGTCTAGGTTCAGAAGTAGGGTTGGACCTGAAAGGTTGATGCGAATCGTCGACCACGCCGTGAAGGTCTCGTCGAGAAGGGAAGGATCAAGGGCGAGACGTTAGCGTTGGATTCAACGTTCATCAAGGCACACAGCCGCAGAAACCTTGACAATCGCACGGGCTACAGCGACCCTGAATCGAGGGTTGGAAGAGCAGTCAAGACCAGAGACCTGGGCTACAGGCTTCATCTAGCGGTGGATGCCAAGAGCGGATTGCCTGTTGCTATGACTGTGGCTTCGGCAAACGAGAACGAGAAGAAACACTCCTTAGCGCTGTTTGAGAAGGCCAGGTTGCGTGAAACCTAAGAGGTTGCTGGCAGATCCACAGTACAGTTCCCGGAGGCTGCGAGACGTGGCTCTCAAGCAGGGAACGTTGCCGATCATTCCGTACCCGAGAAACCAGCAGAAAAGCCTCAAAGGCATCCTCAGAATCGACAGGAAATTCAAGAGTCACGGACCACGATAGCTCAGAAGAGCCTACAAGAAACGTGTGGCAGTAGAGCGAGTCTTCAGCAGACTCAAGAACCTCGCAGGCCTAACCCAACACAACCTGAGAGGACTAGCCAGAATAACGTTCCACGCTCAGCTCTGCCTGCTCATCATGCTATTCACAGCCCAAGCAGCCATCAACACGCACAAACCAGGCAAAACCGGAAGTATAAGATACTTCGTAAACTAATTTAGGAATAGGCATGCGCGCTGCACTACAGCATGTCGATTCTTTCAGCTTCGATATAGTGGCAGATTGGAGGCGGTTCCAATAGACCCCCCGCCCGTCTTCCTTCTCTGACAACCCCTGAAACCCTTACGTTGGCAGAATTATATACATCGTCACGGTTCCAAAGCACTCCAATTCTAGTTCCGTTAGAACTGAGCTCATAGTTCCATGGCGGCGCATTTTCCGGGATGAAGACAAGGGGACCAGTGAGGTTGCCTTCGACCACGACTTCCTTGTTCACGCACGCGGAAGGGTTAAGCGCAATTTCATCCACTGAAGTCGCCTGCCCAGTAGTTCTAAAGGCAAAGAGTTCAAAAGAGGCAACAACTACGCTCATAATACAAATGATCAACAAAGCAACAATTTTCTTTCTCATGTTTCTCACATTATGGGCGTACTACATTTCTCTTGGCTAGCGCGATCTATAAGCTTTCTTCTGAGTGATACTGCCAACTCACTAAGGATGTAGAGCTTCACAACGGTAGAACTCGATTCTCTGTTTCCTTGCATAGCAAGTGCTGAAGATTTGGCCAATCTTCTTCAGGAAACCTCTTGACGGTCAGGGAGATGCTCACGAGGAAGGTTGGCGACAAGACTTAAGGTTTTTGCTCGGGATGCGTAGCGATGTCTAGCGCGCATGCCTATTCCTAAATTAGTTTACGAAGTATCTTATACTTCCGGTTTTGCTTCGCTCATGGATGATTATGCTCCGGGGACACGAGAAGCATGCCAGGGTGCACGATAAAAAAAGATCTTTTTTGTCGTGGTTGCGCACTTGTGAAAACAGAAGCACTGTTAGAAGACGCTACCCGAACCTACAGCAGTTGAAAAGGAGAATTTAGGAACACACATGCGCGCGCCCACTCGTTCATAGAATTCACTAAGCCTAGCGTCGTTGTTAACGGCAACCCTAGCAGCTTCCACCATAACCCACCGCAACAGCCTTGAACCCTGCTTTGTAATTCTCCCGTGATACTCAACAGCGCGCGCTATCACGATCAGGCCTAGCATATACCTCGCGGTAGCGCTGTCCATTGTAGGACGTTAGCGCGATTGAGGAGAGCTTGGATGCGAAGCCATAGTGCCCTTCGAGGGCGAATAGGCACGTGCCTCTTCACCGTCGCGAGGAAGAATGAATGAAAAGGATAGAGGGAGAATGAAGAAGGGAAGAAAGGGTAAAATATCAGACTTCACATAGGCGCGATAAGCGTCTATTATGGCAGGTACATGCGCAGCGACACCAAGACCGTCAACGGCTTGAATGCATACTTGCTCAATGCTACGAGAACAACCAGCAGTCTTTATCAAAGCGCAAATGCAAACGGGCCGTGGCCAGTCACGTGGGGAATAAGAGCATGGGTCAGACACTCAAACGGCACCGAACAAGAAATAACCCTGAACGGCCAAACTGGAACGCCTAAAGCGCAAGTGTCAAGATCAAGCGGCTATGGCATGCAAAGCAACACCGTCTCGGTAACTCAAAGAAGTTTGCAGGCAACAGACTCCCTGGTCGTGCGTGTTTACATGGACATAGGAGGCGGAGGCTGGACGCAAGCTGCAACCTTCACTACAGAACAGCTTGGAGCCACCACACTCACAGGCACTACATGGACGGTTTACTACTATTCATGGGCTACATACAACAGAATTACTGACAAAACATACGGCAGATACTACTGGGGATCACCTGCATACGACAGCCGCATACAAAACCTCCAATACGGTTAGAACCACTTCTAACCTCATTCCCTTTTTTCTTTTTGACTCTTAGCATGTATCAGCACATTTAGATCAGCCCGTCCTGCAATGCGCGTGCTTGCGCTCTCTACCATAAATTCGGAACGTCCATTTATCATCTCACTTCCTTCTCTGAGTCTATCAGACTCGTCGGTCAACAAGAAGAGAGGGTGTGTTTTCACCAGTAAACTTGTGCTCCAATTTCAGTCATGCTTCCGAAACTACCCAGACTACGCTTTTTTAAGCAAAACAGGTGCGAACCGAGGCTTAAGACAGTGGTGCTCCGGCCGGGATTTGGACCCGGGTCTCCGACTCGAAAGGCCGGAATACTTAACCGGGCTATACTACCGGAGCCCTGTTTAGCCCGACGTATCATGCAGAGTATTTCTTCGTTCGAATAAAGGTTATCCTTGCAATGCTGTTTTCAAGCATTCTTTCATCGGTGCGAGTGTTGTTTCTGCTTTGCTGAGCGTGGGTGCGTAGTAGGCTGTTTTGGCGGAGTTGGTCATGATTGTTTTTATTCCAAGTTTTTCAGTCCATGACACAACTGTGCATACGCCTGCGAGCACGTGGCCTCCGCTTCTCTCTATTTCCTTTGCATAGTGCTTGGCGTTTTCTTTAACGTGGCATGAGGTGCAAACCCAAAACTCAATTCCAGGCTTAACCTTCTTTCCGTGAACAAGCTGGGCGATTTGTTTCATCTCGTTCAATGAGCAGTGGGGGCATCCTAAAAAGACCAAGTTAGGTCTCTCGCCTGAAGCAGTGGACAATTCTTCCATCGTGCACTTCAGGTCTTTAGCTTCTACACCTATCTTTTCTATTCCTTTTCTCTCTGAACCTCGGTCACCGTAAAACATGTTGGTCATGCCTGTTGTGGCAATTGCGGCACATAGTTGTTTCAGGTTGTCTTTCAAGGGTCTTTGAAGTCCCTGTATAACTGGAATCTTGTCTCCCAGCAGTTTGCCCAAGTGAATGCCTAACCCGCCGAACTCCGTCTCGTTCTGCAACTTCGCTTCTAGATTCACCAGAATATTTGGGTGTCTGTTTTCAGGTTTGTGTATTCCGTAGTCTGGTGTTTTGCCGATTATTGCTGCTGCTAGGGCGCTTGGTCCGCCTTCGCGGTTTGTCCACGAGCCGAGAACAGAGTTTGCGTAGACTACGGCTGAAGATTCAGCCCATGCCATGTGAGAGCCACGCTTGAGCTTACCCAAGTAGTACGGCGTGCAAGTCAAAGATTCGGTTAAACCCATTCTTTCAAACTGCTTCAGAATGTCCAACTGTTTCTGCTGCAGGTCGTTGGGCAACTTCTTGATTAGGTATTCTGGGTCGAGGCTCTGTGGATTCAATGTGGTCTTGACTTTCACCTTTGCGTCGGCGTCTGCTAGGGCTTTTAGGAATTCTATCGGTGCATCGCCTAATGTTTTGTAGGAGATTCCGGAAACGTGCGCAGAGTTTATTGGAATGAGTTTTTCAGCGTCGAAGAGTTCGCCAAGACGAACGAGTATTCTCATGCATGTTTGGTTTGACCATCCGTTTTCGCCGTTGAGGATTCGCTCCTCTTCCTTCGTCAGGTACATGTGCCGTTTAGCTCTCCTTTCGTTTCAGAATCTTCGCCAAGCCTTTGCACGCGTCAACTTCAACCGTGTCGCCTGTTCTGATCTGTTTAATGTCCACCTGGTCAATCATTGGAACATTTGCTATTATTGCACCAACCACGACGACTGGGTCAGCTGTCTGGTTGATTATCGCTTTGGGAGCTAGTCCTTTCTTCGCCAGAGAATAGAGTACGTAGCTTCCTACTGTCGAGCCGTGTCCGTGAGGAAAACACAGAATTTTGTCTTTCACGCACATTCCAAACAGGTCATGGTGCTTCTCGATTATCTTGCCGTCGGCCGGATCGACTCCTCCGAGAAAACTGATGGGTTTTGTGCTAACGAGCGCTTGTGCCTTGCAGTGACCTTCGACGATGATTCGGCCTTTCAGGGTTATCGGCTGCATTGTCTGCGCCTTCAGTAGGATATTCTTGCTGACGAGGGAATTCTGCCCAGGATTTTTGCGGCTGCTTCACTTACTTTTTCGCGTTCCTCTGCCGTTGTGTAGACGCGAAGTATATTCATGAAGCCTCTGAGTGTCTCGAAGATTTTTGAGATTTCGCTCAGGCGCTGAGGTATTTTCTTTCCCTCAGGCGTTTTGTAGAACACTGGAATTTCCATACTTTCAGTTAATACTGAGTGTTCGTAGGGAACAGAAGGCACCGTTGGCACATCAATTATGACCACGTTGGTTTCAACGTTCGCTTCTTCTGCAATTTCCAACTGCAATTGTCTTCTGTAGTTTTCGCGGCTGAAAATGTTCGAAACCATGGTATCTTTTTCGTAGAAGGTTTTCTCGTAAGCGCACTTGAGCATTCTTCTGTTTTCAAGGTCATTTATGATGTTTTTTGATTTTTTGCAGTTTTTCAGCATCGTATATACAGTGTAGTCGTCCATTGCCAGGTACTGTTCTGGAGTTTTGAATCGTGTCAGTCCAAGCTCTTCGTTTGCTTTGTCCATTGCCATCGCAAGCATGATCTGAGCGGCTCTGCCGACTCGGTGAAAGTATATGCTTTTGAATGATTCTATGCGGGCTATCAAGAGAGATTCAAGGGCTGAAAGGGCTCCTATTTCCACTGCCAAGTTTTCGCCTAGCACGTCTAATGTGTAGATGAGTCGGAAAATGTCGATGTACCCGTATTCTGCACCTGTGTGGTAGGTGTCGCGGACTATGAAGTCTTGTTTGTCCACGTCAACGGTGCTGCTTATTATTTGGTCTAGAAAGGCCTTCTTGGGCTTATGCAGCTTGCCTACAGCAAGTTCTCCAATTTCCTGCGGGCTATATCCTGCTTTTTTTATTATGTCGCTTAGTTCGCTTTTTTGAATTATCCATGTTGTGAGGTCTTCGTGTGTCTTGTCAAGATTCTTAGTTAGCAAGTACTCGAATACGTGTGAGAAAGGGCCATGCCCGACATCATGAAGTAGGGCCGCAATTCTGATTATTTCGGTTTCATCTTCGTTAACGTGTTGCGAAATGTTGGGGTTGCTGATAACCATGCCAGCAAGATACATCACGCCTACAGAATGTTCAAACCTCGTGTGGTTTGCTCCAGGATAAACGTATTCTGCGCCTGCGAGTTGGCGCAGTCTGTGTAATCTTTGAACTGGGTAAGAGTCGATGATTGTTTTTTCTTCTTGTGTTATGTACACGTAGCCGTGTACAGGATCTTTTATTTCGCCCCAGTATTCTTTGGGCATCGTTAGCTTCTCCAATCAATCTAGAATAGTCATCTATGCAGTTTCGCTCTTATAATGCCTAATGTTTGGTTGAACCGGCTAACACGTTTTGGTGCAGCTAATCCTTTAAGGAATTGCATGCAATACTGCTGATAGAGGAAATCGAACAGTATGTATGATGTCATTATTGTCGGTGGCGGGCCGGCGGGTTTAGCTGCCGCTATTCATTCTGCAGTTTTCGGCTTGCGTACTCTGGTTTTGGAGGCAGACGAGAAAGCAGGTGGACTGGCAACGAGAGCTCGTGGAATAGAGAACTATCCTGGCTTCCAAAGGAAGATCTCTGGGCTGAGACTTATGGAGAAAATGGTGAATCAAGCAAAGAAAAGCGGTGTTGAACTTCAAACTTCAGAAGAAGTGATCAACCTTTCCTTAGACGGAAAAGACAAAGTTGTCGAGACTCGACGGGGCAAGTATCAATGCAAAGCCTTGATTCTGGCGACTGGAGACGGAATGAACGGTATAGGCATGAAGTGGGAGACCTGGCTGGGTGCTGGTGTTGCCTACTGCGCAGAGTGTGGGGCGCCCTTTTTCAAGGGAAAAGACATAATCGTGGTCGGTAGTGTCCAAGATGCTGCTGGCGAAGCTTTGCGTCTAACTAGAATAGCCAAGAATGTTAGGCTAGTTAATCATGCTAACATGATTGACATCAGTGTGCGAATGAGGAAGCAGTTAGAAAAGAGGAAAGTTGGCCTTATAGAGGATCTTGCTGGAAAAGAGATCAAGGGTAAACCAGCATCTAAACAGCTTATTCTGCATCATGTCAGGGGTTCTGGAACTGAAACGTTGAAAACTGACATGGTTTTTGTGGTTGCAGGAGTTAAACCGTTTGTTTCAGTCTTGCAGAATGCTGGTATAAGAACTCACAGACAAGGTTGCATTGTTGTGGACAAGTTTGAAAGAACGAATATTGAGGGAGTCTTTGCAGCCGGAGGATGTGCTTCAACGGTCAGAGACATAGTACCTGCATGTGTGGGTGATGGCGCAGCGGTGGCCACGTGTGCACGTTTGTATTTGGCTTACGGATACTGAGGATGGAGAGAACATGGTTCGCCGCGGAGTTTTCATTTGTGTTGAAGGGCTGGACGGTTGTGGTAAGACGACGCAGGCAAAACTGCTTGTCAAACGGTTGAAGAAGGATTACCACGCGATTTACACAGCCGAGCCAAGCAGGGGTAAGGTCGGAAAATTTGTCAAGAAGAATTATCTGCATGCTGATAAGCGTGGTCAGGTTGCGGTTGAGGCTTTGCTTTTTGCTGCAGACCGGGTTGAGCATTTGAAGAATGAGGTTCTGCCGGCTTTGAATGAAGGGAAGATTGTGGTTTCTGACCGTTACATTTTCTCCTCGTTCGCCTATCAAGGGGCGGCTGGGCTTGATCTGGCTTGGATTGAAGAAGTCAACAAGCACGCTGTTCGCCCTGATTTGGCTGTCTTCATTGACGTGGAACCTGAGACTGTGATTCGAAGGTTGAAGCGGAAAAAGTCAGTTATGGAGAACCTGGAAACGCAGTTGAAGGTGCGTGAGGTCTATCTGAAATATGTTGAACATGGCGAACTTCTCAGAGTAGACGGAAACAAGTCGAAAAGGGAAGTTGCAAGAGGCATAGCCAGTTTGGTGAAGGATTATCTGAAGAAAGCCCGCTAGGATTATTCTGCGAGTTTCAGTACTTTCTTCGAAAATTCACTGTTTATTCTTTTGATTGTGAACTCGGGCAAGTCCTTTGGTGATACGTACATGAGGCCTTTTTCATGGAAAATCTGCATTTGAGTCAATTCCTTGTCAAACTGGAAACGGAGCATGTAATAGTCAGATTTCAAGGGCGTTTTCTTCTCGGCTTGCATTTTACGGTAGCGCATGATGCAGAGAAAATCTATCAGTGCAAACGGCTTCTTTTCCACGGCTTTGAGCAGCTTGTCCTTTTCTTCGCTGTCAAGATAGTTGAAGTCAGTGTCTTCTGCTACGCCGAATTCGAACATGGCTGTGCATTGAGGTATTGATGGAGCGGCTACCTCTTCTAGGGTCAATGTTTCACTGTTTAGTTTGTAAAATGCTTGAACCAGCGCGCTTTGCAATCTTTTATTTGAGACTGACGATGCGAAGTCTACAATATTGTGGACAGCTTTTGGAAAGTTGTTGTAGACTCCGAGCATTATCGTTGGTTCCGGTTTAGGTTTTCTTGATTTTTCTTGTTCTTTCAAGGTTTTCCAGCAGTCCAGAAAGTGTTTTCCCGAGTTTCTCCAGTTCTTCAGGGTTCTGCTCATTTTGCATCTTGTTTTGAATTTCTTGCACTTTTGTCATGAGGGTTGCTTCTAGGCTGTCGAGTGCTGCAGACCTTGTGATCTTGGATTCTTCTCCTTCCTTCACGACTATGACTTTTTTCTGGCATTTTTCGCACCAGAGTTCCCCGTTTTTCAGTCTGAACAAAGGTGAAGCGCATGCGGGGCAGGCCAGTTCTGTAAGTGTTGAACCTTGTCTGAGCAGGTCTGCCATTCGTTTGACGTGCGAATCGTCGGTCGCCTTTCGGGACAAGCTTTAAAACCTCAAAGTAAATAGGTATCAGAGCCTATATAACTAGGTTATCACGATGTTGCAAAGAGGTGGCAACTATGGTGAGGAAAAAGAAGATGGAAGAGTATGAGGAACGTATTAGGCAGGCGCTTGTTGTTCTTGGCGCTGTTTCCGAAGATAATACGACGCCTAGAAACATTAGGAGAGCGGCGAAAGACGCGATGAATACCATGCAAACATCAGAGTACACGCCTGCTGTGAGGGCTTCAAACGCTATTTCGCTTATGGATGAGATTTTGCAGGATCCGAACATGCCACCTTACACGCGAGTGAAGCTTTGGAACGTTATGAGCCTGCTGGAAGCAATAAAAGACTAGCCCCGAAACCGCATTGGTTGGTGGAATACTGAAAGTTTTTTCTTACACAGATGTTGAGGCAAAGGCTGCAGATGAAGGCGCAGTGAAGCTGAAGGTCAGATGGCTTATCACCAAAGACATTGGTGCCCCGAACTTTGCCATGAGACTTTTTGAAATGCAACCTGGAGGAAACAGTCCACTTCACACTCACGATTGGGAACACGAGGTATTCATTCTGGAAGGCGAAGGCACCGTTGTGGGCAAAGAGGGCGAGAAGAAGTTCAAACCTGGAGATGTTGTTTTCATCCCGCCTAATGAGAAGCATCAATTCAAGAACACGGGCAAGAAACTTGTGAAGTTCCTCTGCCTAGTACCCTACCATGAAAAATGAGGGATTGACTCAATACTGGGTTAACGATCAGAAGATTCATGAGTCAAATCTCATCAAGTAGTTGCTCTACGCTTCCTTTTGGCTACCCAATTGCTTTGCCGTCATAATCACCGTCGATATGAAGAGCGTGAAGAGCAGCCACAGAGTGAAATCAAAAGAGGGCCAGTTGAGCGAGGTTTCTATGTGGCCCTGCGAGACATGTGTGACCCAGATGTAGAATGGGAAGAGGTAGTCTACTACTCCGCCTATAACTGGCGCATGATGTAGTTCGCCGTCAATGGGCATCATGGTGTGTAGCACGTATGACAATATGCAGAGAATTGCGATGGTCACATTCAAGATTGCATAGCTCCGAACCTGGTAACCTTTTGGTTCCGTCTTTTTTCGACTCTCGGCGTAAAGCGCCACGAAGTTGATGAGGATTATTGCGGTAAGCAAATATGCTGTAATATCTAAGAACGAGAAGAGTAGTTGACCTCTCAAGTTGTCCTTTGTAAGATGGTAAATGTTGCTTATTCCGAACGGATTGTAATCCAACACTCCGCCTAACTCGCCGATTTGTCCTCCCCAATATGTATAATGCGAAATGAAAAAGATAGTAGCGACATAGCTAATGATAGAGGAAGCAACCAAGGTTAAGCTTGACAACGAAAGGTACTTGGTAAACCAACCAATTCGCAAGTGAGAGCTTCCCCAGATGCTATTTTTGCTTTTCACTAAAATAGTTATGGCGTCTTTGTTCAAAACGGAGAATTGAATTCGCTCAGGCGGCCTTCGGCTCGTTAGGATTATATGCTAGTTGCGTCATCTACTTCTGGGTTTCAGGTGATAAGCCGGTTGAAATACGATGTAATAATTGTTGGCGCTGGGCCGGCAGGGATATTTTCTGCTTTGGAACTTACGGAAAAGACCAAGCTTAGCATTCTCATGCTAGACAGAGGCCAAGACATAAACCAACGTAAATGCCCAGCAAGCCGAGGGTATGAATGTGTTAATTGTGATCCATGCACGGTGTTGTCAGGTTGGGGCGGTGCAGGCGCTTTCAGTGATGGTAAACTCACATTGTCTACCGAAGTTGGTGGATGGCTGAGCCAGTACGTTTCAGTCAGAGAGCTCCAAGAACTTGTAAATTATGCTGACAGCATTTATTTGAAGTACGGGGCAACCGAGCACACCTACGGCGAAGGTGTTGAAAAGATTGAAGAGATTGAGAGAAAAGCGTCGCTTGCGGGTTTGAAGCTTATTCGTCAGAAAATTCGGCACATGGGCACGGAAAGGTGTGCTCAGACGCTTCGAAAGATGCGGCAAGAATTGAACGGTAAGGTTGAGTTCAAGCCGAGAACTGATGTGAAAGGGCTCATAGTGAAGGATGGCGTTGTCGACGGCGTTGAAACGGCAGATGGAGCGAAGTATTTCGCTAAATACGTGATTGCAGCGCCTGGAAGAAGCGGGGCTGAATGGCTGCAGACAGAGGCTCAGGCTATGGGTTTGAAGACGCTTAACAACCCTGTTGACATTGGTGTAAGGGTTGAAGTGTTAGCTTCTGTGATGGAAGAACTGACAAGTGTCCTTTATGAGCCTAAGCTCATTTACTATTCAAAGTCTTTTGATGACCAAGTGCGAACTTTCTGTGTTGCTCCGCACGGCGAGGTGATAACGGAATCCTACGATGGTGTTTTGACTGTTAACGGTCAAAGCTATGCTGAAAGGAAAACGGAAAACACGAACTTCGCAATTCTGGTAAGCACGTCGTTCACTGAGCCTTTCAAGGAGCCAATAGCTTACGGAAAGTACGTTGCCAGGTTAGGCAACCTCCTCAGTGGAAGTGTGATTGTGCAGCGTTTGGGCGATTTGGAGTCGGGAAGAAGGTCCACACCCGAGAGGATTGCTCGCAGTGTTGTGACTCCGACGCTAAAGAATGCTACGCCAGGAGATTTGAGTTTCGTGTTGCCTTACCGCTACCTTGCTGACATACGGGAGATGTTGCAAGCCTTAGACAAGCTTACGCCTGGATTGCACTCGAGAGATACTCTGCTTTACGGTATCGAGGTCAAATTCTATTCTTCAAGGCTGCAGCTGACTCCATGCTTGGAAACCAAGGTTCACAATCTATTCACGATCGGAGACGGAGCAGGAGTCACAAGAGGCTTGATTCAGGCTTCGGCTTCAGGCGTGATCGCGTCAAGGGAGATACTTAAAAGAGAGCAACAGAAGGAGTAGAGTGCATGGGCATCGTGGAAGAGATCAAATGTTCCCACTGCGGTGCGCCGATAGCGTTTGAACCAGGCGAAATCTTGGCAACATGCAAATACTGCGGCTTCACCCTGGTCATCGAAACTGGGCAAACATTCACGTATGAACATTCACTTTTGCTGAACAAATATGACCCGACACAGGTTGAGGAACAGATTAGAGAATGGATGCGCGAAGGTTTCATGAAGCCTTCCGACTTGGCGAGAAAGGCGAAGATAGCCGAGAAGGAACTGATTTACCTGCCGTTCTGGGTTGTTTCGGTAGAAGCCAGAAGCAGTTACAAGGGAATATTTGAGCGAATAACCCCTGCGGTCGCGAAAGAGGGAACGATTGAAAAAGATTACGATTGGCTTGTCCTGGCGCGGAAAGCAGCTGAGTTCCCGACGAGAGACTACGAAGTGCCGCTTGAAGGAAAAATAGCTTATGACTTCCGAAGGATCGAAGGCTTCGCCAAGGTCTTCAACAGCGAAATAGACAAAACCGAGGCAGAAGAGCAGGCAAAGGCTGAGATTGAAAACAATCATCGTTTTCTGGCGCAGCAAGATGTGGACAAGATAATTGAAATGAGGACCGAGATAAAGGTAGAAGAGACAGTTTACTTGCATGCTCCGATATGGTTCATAAAATACGATTACAAGGGCAAGACCTATCAGCTGATTTTGGATGGTTCAACGGGCAGCGTGATAAGAGGCGACATACCTTCTAAGGGTTTTGGGATACTGTAATCAAACTTTAAAAGCAACGATTTATTTAATAGCAGAATGAAAAAACTGCGAGGATTAAAATGAAGACTGAAACTAAAATGTTTAGTTACGGTGTAGGAGCCACTGCTGTTGTCGCAATCTCCGTCGGTCTAGCTGCGATCATCTACGGCCTAGGTCTGCTTCCTTTCGATTTGTACGTTCTTCCCGCTTGGATTCTGGGCCCACTCGGCGTGTACACGGCAATCTATTCGCTTGCGGCGGGTAGAGAATCAACTTACTACTTGGTCTGGGGCACAGTACTGATTGCTGTTGCGTTTATCTCGGCGTTCTACAACATAACATACGTGTTGCCAATTTTAGGAGTGCTCGTCATCGTTCTCGCAGTCATAGGCGTAATTACGTACATGAGGAGTAGAAAATGAGTGGAAAAGATTATTTAGGAAAAGTGAAGGGTGAAAGAAGTCTTCTTGAAAGAATAATGGGTTACGTCTCAGGATACCATGGATACAAGGAAAAGGAGCTGAGACGCGAAAGCGATCGCCTCGTCCGGATGGAAGCGGTCAACAGGCTTAAAGTTGCCAAGACTTCGATCAGGAGAGCTTTTGCGAACCCTGTTATGGTTCAGAAGCTTTCTCAGGAGGACGCCTACAGGTATGATGCGCTTAATTCTCGTCTTGACAGGGTTACTCAAAGAGTAGACAGGGCTGTCGCAGGTTATGCAGGCATGTTTGACGCTGTAAAGGTCAAAGAGGACAAGCTTGACACTGTGATTCAACATGACGTCGGTTTGATAGAGAAGGCTGAGGCCATCAAAACTGACTGTGAAAACCTCGCTAAAGTGCAGCCGGGAAATGACGATTGGGGAACAGCAGTGGACGCTTTGATTTCGAAAGTTGAAGAATACGATAGTTTGATTGATGAGAGGTCGGAGATTCTCCGAGGGTTAGGAGCATGATCTCGACCCGTTACCGCGAGGAGGTGAATTGATGCCAAAAGTTATTGAATGGGTTGGAGCGAGAGAAGGAGACATAGTTTGGAAGTACCCAACAGAAGAGATTGCTTGGGGAGGCAACCTCATAATCCATGAATACGAAGCAGCAGTGTTCTTCAGAGACGGGAAAGCCTACGATGTCTTTAGAGCAGGACGCCACGTACTGTCGACAGCCAATATTCCATTGCTGACAAAGATATTCTCAAAGATCGCTGGATTCGACAGAGTTCCATTTACAGCTACAATCTTTTTCGTTTCGCTGAAACAGTTCCAAGGCAAATTCGGAGCCCAAGGACAGACCAAAGAACTTGCACCATTGAAGTTCTTCGGAGGCTTCTGGTTCAGAGTTGAAGAAGTAAACCTGTTCGTGAACGAAGTAGTGGGAGGACAAGGCACTTACACGACAGACGGACTGCAAGACTTCCTCAGAGGCTACTTCAACGAGAGACTGATTGACACTCTAAGCCAATATTCACTTTCGGACGTGTACGGCAAGCTTGACGAGACAAGTCTTCTGTCAAAGAACGTGCTTTTCGACGCGTTCTCAAGGATAGGGCTTGAACTGATCGAGGTAAAATTTGAGGGAATCGACACAACACCTGAATGGCGAGACAGACTGTTCTACATCAAGACTGGAGTGGGCGCAGGAGAAGTCCTCAGAATGGAAACCGTTCAAAAGTCAGCCGAAAGCCTGTCGAAGAGTCAAGGCGGAGGCGCAGCAATCGGAGCTGGAGCGGTTATTCTTCCACCATTGTTCCAAGGGCAACCTGCAGGAGCCCAACAGGTCATGGTAGTGTGTCCAAAATGCGGTTTCCAAAACCCGCAGACATCAAAGTTCTGCAACAATTGCGGTGCACCGATGCAACAGTCAGGACAAGCGCAGGCAGCAGCAACTGTCAATTGCTCCAAGTGTGGAACTGCAAACCCCACTACTGCGAAGTTCTGTGTCAACTGCGGAAACCCAATGCAAGCCACTGTCAAATGCGCAAAGTGCGGAACTGAAGCCCCTGCTGGTACAAAGTTCTGTCCCAACTGTGGAGCAAAACTGAAGTAACCAGCCTCCATCTTCCATCTCTATCCTCCACTATTCTCTTTATTGCGAGTAGTAGTCGCGATGCTTTGATGTAACATTTTTATCTGCT
>JBGOYH010000033.1:0-15252 GCA_041479575.1 Bathyarchaeia archaeon | reverse complement strand
GTGCCTCTTTCTGATAGTGAGATTTCCTACAAGTGCCACTTGCTTATAATTTTTTACTTTCGGCAACTTATTTTAGGTTTTGTGACTAATTGTAAAATTGTGTGTCTCTCTTTACTATGCATGAATTTTCTTATTGGAAAACGTACAGCAGGAGTTTTGACTAAATGTAAAAGGAGGTGGTCTTGTGAGAATGAAAGCTCTGGCATTGGTCCTATTGGTTTTTTCTGCCATGTTCGCAACCTGCTTCGCAGTTGTGGTGACACGTTCTCAAGCAACTGAACAGAAAATTGATGTCATCGGTTCTTCTTCATTGGTTCTTGTAGACAATCGAACGATAGTTACGCCCAATGAACCTATTGATACGCCTGGCGGACCTACATAAGTAATAAAAACAGAAGCAGATACAATCTAGGGTAGAACCAGTACAGAACGAAGGAAGAATGCTATGCACAAAGAGCTAACGAAACTTGACATCAAAATGTTGCGTGCATTGTGGGAGATAGGTCCAAGAAACCTTTCAAAAGTCGCTCAAAATGTGGGGATTCACCGCAGAACATTGGAGTCACGAATAGAACACATGAAGTCTGATCCCAGATTTTTTTTGAGAATGCATACATCGGTCTATCATACGAACATTGGTTTGAGAAAGGCTGTTGTTTTCCTCGAGGCCAATCCAGGTATGGAGCAACTTCTTTTCGATTGCCTACCGATCAATCGGTTTTGGCTTTATGTTTGCCGATCTTACGGAATGGGCGAAGGTTGCACAGCAGTCTATGCAGTGCCAATAGAGCACTGTCATGAATTTGAAGAATTCATAAACGAGCTAAAATGTTTAGAAGTGGCTAAAAACGTTCATATTCATTGGTCCACATGCTTTCAGGGCGGACGGATAACACTAAACTGGTTTGACAATAACCTGAGAAAATGGGTGTTTTCTTGGGATGAGTGGGTAAAAGAAGTGCAAACACAGAAAACTGATCTGCCCTATACATTGATAGAGTCCAAGTCCTATCTTAACTATGCGGACGAAATCGATATTAAAATGCTCGAAAAGCTGGAAGGAGACGCAACCAGAAGCTTGACTGAAGTAGCAAGGAGCCTCGGAATTAGTCGTCAACTGGCACGCTTTCACTATAAAGAGCATTTGTTAGGAAAAAACCTTGTCGAGGGTTACGAAGTATTCGTCATGCGCTATGGCAACTCTCCTTCGCTCATGGTTTACTTCACGATAACTTTCCACGGTTACGAAACATTTGCCAAATTTGCTAGGTCGCTTCTTGACAAGTTCTTTGTGCTGACCATGGGAAAGAACCTTGGAGAAAACTGTCTCATAGTAGAGGTTTTTCTTCCATCTGAAGAATTCAGAAGATTCGTTGAAGTCCTCTCAGCGATGACAAAAATGAAGCTTGTGAAAAGTTACAGTTATGCAATACAAGACATGAGGATGAGATGCCGACAAACAATTTCACCTCCACTCTTCAAGGGAGGTTCTTGGGTTTACGACCATGAAAACTTCATAGAGGCATTGCGGCAGAAGGTTTCAAATTCCTTTCAAGGAGAATAGCGCGCGTTGTGAGTGGTTGCTCGCCGTCAGGCTTCTGAACAAATGAATATCCAAATCAGACATCAATTACGCCCGTTTTTTCCTTGTTCTTCTCTAGGCATCAATCTTTCTGGCAATTTCCTTATTATGATGCGGACCTGGCACCAGTTCGGGTCGTCTTTGCGTCGATTAACGGTGATTGTTGTTTCACTCAAGTCGTACCAGTCAAGGCCATATTCGTAACCGAGGTTGACGTCTCCACCATAGGCGACTTGTTAAATGTAAGGAGATGCGGTTTGGTTGGATAAAACTTTGCCTCAACGAAACCTGAGACAGCTCCGATGGTATGTGTGGAAGCTAAGTAGACCAAAAGGCATGCTTATGTACTGTTCAACTCAATATTGAAAGCAGGAAATGGAGATGCGCTCCATCGATTTCGTTAAATGCGAAGATTTTCCGTGTCATGATGTAGTTAAGAAATGCTACATAGTTCCGAATGTAGAGGTTGACCCTAGCAAGATTAAGACGTTGATGATTTCAGAAGCGCCCCCCGAAGATTTAGGTGACTACTTTTACGCCTTAAAGAATCCTTTCTACTTGCAGACAACTGTACAAGCATTCAACGATGCAGATTTCAAAGTTGCATCAATGAAAGACGTGTTAAACCTAGGAGTGTATGTCACCACAGCTGTAAAATGTGGGAAAACTGCATATTCGATATCTCCAAAAACCATAGATAACTGCTCCATCCGAATATTAGAAAACGAGATAAGCCTCTTCCCAAAAACAAAAGCCATCTTGCTTATGGGAGACACTGCAATAAAGGCAATGAACTACATCGCTAAAAGAAACATTGGCAAGGCAATAATTCCCAGCGGCTCTACTTACAAGATAGGAAAAGGCGAGTATTTTTACAAACAACTCCGAGTCTTCCCTTCATATCTACAGACGGGCAAAGGCTATCTCATTGAAAAATCCAAAAGAAAAATGATAGCAGAAGACATCAAAGCCGCATTGGAATATCACTAGGTCATTCCCGCGGGCGAGTTCTACCTTACAGGTTACTAGATATCAAAAACTTGTGTTGGTCAAGCTTGCAGGACGGTCAGGCTTTTATTGGTAATGCTCGCATAGGTGAATGCAAAGCGAAATCGTTCGTTGTGGGAGGAAATCTGCTGAAAACCATAGCCATAGTGACAAGCGGTGGGGACGCCCCAGGCATGAATGCCGCAATTAGGGCTGTTACCCGTATAGCTTATTCAAAAAACGTTCACGTTTTAGGTTTTGAAAGAGGCTGGGAAGGACTACTGGAAAACTCGTTTCGAGCGTTGACCCCGCGTTCCGTGGGCGGAATAATTCAACTCGGCGGCACGATCCTGCGCACGTCGAGGTGTTTGGAATTTAAGACACCCAAAGGCATCAAGAAGGCTGCTGAAACTCTTGCTTCAAACAAGGTTGATGGACTAATTGTTATCGGAGGAAACGGTTCCTTCCAAGGAGCCTTGGATTTGAGCAGAGAAACAGACGCGTTAATAGTTGGAGTTCCAGCGTCCATCGACAACGACGTTTACGGGACTGATGAAACAATAGGCTTTGATACAGCATTAAACACGGCGGTAGACGAGATTGACAAGATTCGTGATACAGCCATTTCTCATGAAAGGGTCTTTATAGTGGAGGTCATGGGACGTGCACGTGGTTTCTTGGCTGCGACGACAGGGCTTACGGTTGGAGCCGAGATAATTCTGGTTCCTGAAGTCAAAGTTGACGTCCAAAAAGTCGTGGCGCGGCTTGAAGAGAACAGTGCCAAAGGAAAGAGGTCAGGAATAATCGTGGCTGCAGAAGGAATCGGGGACACACGCAAGCTTGGAGAGCAGATTGAAAAGGAAGCGCGAACAGAAGTAAGACTCAGCGTCCTTGGTTACGCGCAAAGAGGCGGAAGCCCTTCAGGAAGAAGCCGACTTCTCGCCAATCTTTTCGCGGACAAAGCAGTCGAACTATTGTTGAAGGGCCAAGGAAATAGGATAGTTGGGTTGCGCAATGGCAAGATAACCAGTATCGATCTTGAAGAGTCGTGCAAGACGGAAAAACCGTTGGATCGTGAGTTGCTGGAACTGGCTTCTGTTCTGTCAACTTAGGTTTGAATCGAGGCTAGCCGAAGAAAACACTTGCTATGTCGTATAGCTCTAGGTCCACAGTTTTTCTTTTGCCAACAACTTCCTCCAGTGGAACGGATACTATCTTGTTTCCTTTGATGGCTACCATTCGGTCAAACTTTTTATCATGTACTAGGTCTATTGCCGCTATTCCGAACCTCGTCGCGAGTATTCGGTCGAACGCTGTTGGCGAGCCCCCGCGTTGAAGATGTCCCAGTACCACCACCCGTGTTTCGATTCTCATACATTTTTCAATTTCTTTTCCCAGATAGTAGCCAACTCCTCCCAGGCGGATGTGTCCAAACTCGTCGAGGCTTTCGCTGTAGACTATTTCAACTCCGCCTTTAGGTTTGGCTCCTTCAGCGACGACTATTAAGCTGAAGTTTCTTCCTCTTTTCTGTCTCTGTCGAATGCATTCACATACTTCTTCTATGTCAAAAGGTTTTTCAGGAATCAATATCACATCTGCGCCGCCAGCCAAGCCTGCTTCCAATGCGATCCAGCCTGTGTATCTACCCATGACTTCGAGGATTATGACCCTGTGATGCGTTTCTGCAGTGGTGTGGAGCCGATCTAGGGCTTCCGTGGCTATGCCGACTGCCGTCATGAACCCAAACGTGTAGTCAGTGCCTACCAGATCGTTGTCAATGGTTTTAGGGACGCCGACGCATTTCAGTCCATATTCCGCCATTTTGTGAGCCACGCTCAGAGTGTCATCTCCGCCGATGGCAACAAGTGCTTCTATTCCGGCTTTTTTCGCGTTTCTAATAATTGTCTCTGGACCCTTCTCCCTCTTGAAGGGGTTTGTTCTGGAAGTGCCCAGCACTGAGCCTCCTCTCTGAAGAAGACCTTGGGCTGCCTTCAATTCCAAATGTTCATGTTCGGCAGTGAGAAGTCCGCTCCAACCATCTTTTATACCGATGATTTCATAACCGTAATTCTGTATTCCCTTCTTGATAACCGCTCGGATAACAGCGTTAATTCCTGGAGCGTCGCCGCCTCCGGTTAAGACTCCAACTTTCATTCTGATCTTTCACCATTCACGTTTTTCCAGAGCTTCCAAACAGACGCATCTTGTCTTTGACAACTTCTTTCATGGCATCTTTTGCCGGCCCCAGAATCTTCCTCGGATCAAACTCCTTTGGCGAGTTCATCAATACTTCGCGTACAGTTGCCGTGAATGCAAGACGCAGGTCAGTGTCGATGTTTATTTTCGCTATTCCCAGGCTGATCGCTTTCTTTATGTGGTCTTCTGGGATGCCTTTTGCTCCGCCGAGGTCAGCTCCGTATTTGCTTGCTTTTTCAATGATCCATGCTGGAACGCTTGAAGCTCCATGCAGGACAAGTGGCAAGTCAATCTTAGTGCTTATGGTCTTGAGCCTTTCAAAGTCAAGTTTGGGTTCAGCTTTGAACTTGTAGGCTCCATGAGACGTGCCCACAGCCACTGCAAGAGCATCGACGCCAGTGCGTTGCACGAATTCCTTGGCTGCATCAGGATCCGTCAATATGGCTTCTTTTTCCTCAACAGTCTTCTCTTCAACTCCAGCCAATCTGCCAAGTTCAGCTTCAACCGAAACCCCTTTAGAATACGCAAGATCGACAACACGTTTAGTCAACGCAATGTTTTCTTCAAACTTCAAGTGCGATCCGTCAATCATGACTGACGTGAATCCCGCTGCTACGCATTTGGAGACTGTATCAAAGTCTTCACCGTGGTCAAGGTGGAGTGACATTGGCACGGGGGAAGATTCAGCAGCTGTTTTAGCGATTTTGGATATGTAGGACAAGCCGGCGTACTTGATAGCGCTCGGCGTGACGGCAATTATCGCGGGCGATTTTTCTTTGGCTGCTGCTTCTGAAACCGCCAGCACGGCTTCCAAGTTGTTAACATTGAAGGCTCCAACGGCATAGCCTCTTTTGCGAGCTGGAACGAGCAGATCTTTGTTTGTGACAAGCAAATTTTCCACTCTGAACTGAATATTGACCGCGAATGGTATAAATGGTTTGCACTTATTTTAAAACTCTGGAACACTATTCGTTATGCCAAGAAGTGTGTGAACAAATGAAAAGAATAACAAGAAACAAGGTGATCTACAGATTCAGTTCCAAACATAAACCTGTTGCTCATGTGGAGACTGGGGAGCTTGTTACGATCGAAACTGAAGATGCATTTGGCGGACAAGTTAGGAGCGAAAAGGACTCGGTTGATACTCTCGACTGGTCCAAGGTCGATGGAGCCACAGGCCCGATATACATCGAAAAAGCAAGACCAGGCGACACTTTGGTCGTGGAAATAGTTGACATCAAAATCCCGGCTAAAGGCGTCATAGCGACTGTTCCCAAGTATGGCATTCTTGCAGAAAAAGAGATCAAACCTCTGACCAAAATCATCAAGATCGACGAGGGCCACATAGAATTCGAGAATATCAGACTCAAAACCAGACCGATGATTGGAACCATAGGCGTGACTCCTGAAAGTGAAATGCCCTGCGGTTCCCTTGGGGCGCACGGTGGAAATATGGATGTCAAAGAGTTGACGGTTGGAACCAAGCTGTATCTGCCCGTTTTTGTGGAAGGGGCTTTGTTTGGAGCAGGCGACGTACATGCAGTTCAAGCAGACGGAGAGTTATGCGTCTCTGCCATTGAGGTGCCGGGGGAAATCGTCGTTAGATTCGGTCTTGTGAGGGGCAAGGAGCCTCGATGGCCAGTGCTTGAAACAGAGGGTTCATACGCTATTCTTGCGTGTGGAGAAACATTGGACGAAGCAGCCAAGTGTGCAACGGAAGCTGCGGTGGAAGCTCTTATGAATGAGTATCATTGGTCATTTGAGACTGCGTATATGTTTGCCAGCTTAACGGTGAACCTGGAGATAAATCAGGTTGTTGATCCGAAGAAAGGTGTGAGAGCCGTCATATCCAAGGATCTTATTGCTTTGAATAGTCTAGTGGTTTAGGCTCTTCGGTCTGTAACTGGAAAGTCTTAAGCTCCTAGATGCTGATTAGAATTCGGAGGTTTGAAATGACCTGTTATTTCAGGCATCTTCAAGACATTTTCAAGAAAGCTGGAGTAGAAGTTACAAATGCGAACAAGCAAGAAATAGATCAGATCATCCACAGAATCGTCACCATCCGTTACAAGGATTGTCCCGCAACTTGGAAAGAAGTGAAAAAACGAGTCGCGAACGATGAGAAAGGTTTTGTAGCTGAACTGAAAACCGAATGGAAAAAGCACGCATAAAAGCATACTTATCAAGAAAGAGTAGGATGCGGATTCAGGAGCTTCTTATTCAGAACTCTACTTCTTGGCTTTCGGTTTTACCTCTTTCATCGGAACTTCACAGCAAACCAACTCGCACGTAGGTTCACATCCGCATGGTTCATCAACAACCACGACGAGACCACATTCCTCGCACTTGTACTTGGAACCTTTCTGTTTCTTAGCCATATATGGTCACCTCCACGGTTTTGTCAAATATGTCCACCTGATTTTTTGTAGATATAAACGTATTCAAAAAGTGCTGTCAGGCTAGTATTTTCTTTTCAGGAGGTAGAGTCAAATGGCACGCGCTGCTAGGAAGGGTTGTTGACATCCTAAGAACGCCAAATGGAAAGGAACTTGCAAGACAAACCCTGTCGCTCTTTTCTCAACATTAGTTGTTCTGAAATGTAGCATTAAATACCGATGTGCTCTATTGTAGACGTGGCGAGAAAAAGGGTGGCTGCTAGAATCCGTAACGTCATAATGATGAAAAGGATTTGGAGAGTTCCCTTGTTACCATTAATAATTGTCATGCTTGGAGTCTCTATTACGGCTGTTGCAGTGATCTACACGTCTAGAATTGCTCCTGCCCCTTCGGTTGTATTGGGAACTGGTCATCTCATTGATGGATACCATGTTGCATATGGGGAAAATCTGAGTGCAAAATGGGTGGCTCAAATGTTTTGCCTAAGTAGGCATGGGGATTTCAGTCTAGATTTAAGATGTGACTACTTTACTGAGAATCCGACGTTAGGAAAAATCTACCATTCGCAAGATAATGTGTCCGTCTCAGAAGTAGACCTGGAATATGCAACTTCAATCATTCTATTGCAGGTTGGGTCTGCTTACAAGCTAGAACCTTGGGGTGATTTCACTCATGGCGACGCTACGGGAATCGTTCCAGTTGCTTCGAAGTTCACAAATTCTAAGTCTTGTCTTATTCAATACAGAGGGAGTTTTTCGCCTGAGGTTAACGTAACAGAGCTTATGACGCAAGCGTATGCCATCGAGGTTAGGCTTTCGTGGATTAGAGTCTTCAGAGAGAAGAACAATGGAACATGTTATTATCAATGGTTGCAAGGAAATTCTGATGTTTGGACTGGTAAGAAACTGGAAGTAGACAAAACGTATAGCGACCTTTCGGGCGGATTTGAAGTCTATTATCCAATACCAGAAAGCGTGACCTCACCTCTTCTTCCATGGGAATTTGATTATGTTGAATGGATTAAAGAGAATGCCCAGACTGCAAGCCCATAGCATTCAAGTTGGGGGTAAAGTTAAATTCTGAGAACTTGAAACACATATCGCTTATGGAATTGAAAACAGCTCTAGGGGCAGTCGTGATTGCCATTCTTCTCTTCTTTGGTATCATATTTGCTCTCGCATCCGTCTACGCCCCGACGAGACTATACGTTGCGGCGTTTCTATTTGTTGTCGCTTTTGTCATTGCATTCTACGTAACGAGGAAGCCCAAGACAATAATACAGAAGTTGGAAGTTTCAGGTGAAATGAAAGCGGTTACGATAAAATGTCCCAACTGTTCAGGTTCAATTGATCCAAACAGCATTAAGATCGTGGACGGCGTGCCCTACGCGACGTGTCCATACTGCGGACACAAGTTTGAGGTGACTGAGGAACCAAAATGGTGAGACACCGTCTTCTGATCGTTCTCTTGGCGGTTGCCCTTTCTTCAGTTATTGTTCTCAGTTCTGCTTTGGCACAGACAAGAGAGTACCATCTTGGTCAAGAATGGGTCAAAATATGGATTGACTCGGATGGAAGCATCGACCTATTCTACAACATAAGCATAACACTGGATTCGGGCCCAGACATACACTACGTTCTTGTAGGGCAGCCCAAGGGTGACTTCACAATAGGCAATGCCACGGACCAGTATGGCACAGTGTTGTCGACTTCGGATGCAAGTTCTGGGAGCGACTACGAGGTTCGCGTCGACTTCTACTCGCCACTGAGTGCTGGACAGACATTGCGGTTTACAGTTACCACGAATGTTGGACACATGATTTACGAAGACAACGAAACCAATGTTGGCATGCTTTTCAAGCCAATGTGGTGGTCTGAAGCAACGGTAACCGATTTGCGCGTGTTGATCGTTTTGCCCAAGGATGTGCAACCTAATCAAGTCGCGACCTCGAAGATTCTTTGGGACGGGATTCTTCCAGAGGCTGAGGGTCAATGGGCAGTTTTCTGGGAGAAAAAAGACCTCGTGCCCGATCAGAGTTACGAATTCGGCGTTTCATTTCCGAAGGGATACACATCCTTCGAGCAGAAGGCCACGGGCCTCGTTGCCTTCTTCAATAATTACGGGTCTTGGTTGGCGATTTTCTTCGTTTTGCTCGCAATCATGATCATAATAGCCGTTCTTGTCCGCAAGAAAGCATACTTGATGCCAAAGATAAGTATGGAAACTCTTGGAATAAGACGAGGCTTGACGGCCGTGGAGGCTTCGTATCTTCTCGATATGAAGCCTACGATGATAGTCACAGAAATCTTGTACAGCCTGCTCCAGAAAAGGGCCGTTTGGGTAGAATCTACGAAGCCGTCGATCAAGCTGAAAATAATGGGGCAATTCAAAAACAAGAAGGGAACAAATGAAACACCTCTCAGATACTATGAAATTGATTTTCTTGATGCCCTCAAAGAAGATGGAACCCTCGACGAACAGAAACTTGCTCACACCATAATGTACCTCAGAGACTCTGCTGAGGAGAAAATGCGTGGTTACAACAGAAAGGACACGGTTGACTATTACAAGCAAATCGTTACGAAAGCGTGGGGACAAGTCGAAGGTGCAGGCACACCCGAACTAGCTTCCAATGCTTATGACGAACAACTGCTCTGGCTGTTTCTTGATCCCAACTACAAAGCCCGAACAGACACAGCTTTTCGCGATAGAATCTTTCAACCTAACCCGATGTGGTTCTGGTACTGGTACGGCTATCAAAACTACTATCCACATCCAACTTACAAACCAAACATTGAAACGCCGGCTCAATCAGGAAAGCCGCCAACGATTCCAGGCGCCGACTTTGCAAACAACATCGCTAGCGCCGTTGAAAACACATCAAACTCCGTCGTTGTCAACCTTGAAAAGTTCGCCAACTCGATTCTGCCGTTTTCACCTGGAAAAGCTTCACACGAACCAGCTCATGAACACGCAGACTGCGTATGCGCCTGTGCCGACTGCGCCTGTGCTTGCGCATGTGTATCATGCGCGTGTGCCTGTGCCGGCGGCGGAGTGGGAATCAAAGGAGATGGCTTGAAACCATGAGTCTGCTGCACAGAATCTTCCGACCTCCAAAAATTCCTCAAGGCCGCTACACCTACCGTGGAAAAGGCAACTTAGCCGGTTTGGCACTGCAGCTTCGTGTGGAGCCAAATGGCGAAAGTGTCATGGTCATAAACGCAGACCGAGTTCTCTTTCTCAACGAAACAGCAACAGCTTATGCTTACCATTTTATGCATGGCTTATCTTCAGAAGACATATTGAAAAAGATCCACCGTACATACAGGGTTGACTCGAAAACGGCAAGAAAGGACTACGAGAAACTTATCTTCACAATCAGCACTTTGGCCAAGACAGAAAAAGTCTGTCCCATATCGTATCTTGATGTCAAGACCGTTGAGCCGTTCACCCAAAAATTGTCTGCACCTCTTCGCATGGATTTGGCCCTCACTTTCAAATGCCAAAACAACTGTATTCACTGTTATGCAGGCGGACCGCACGAGACGGATGAGCTGACTACAGAGGAATGGAAACGAGTCATCAACCGCATGCACGAAATCGGCGTTTTCATCGTCACCTTCACAGGTGGTGAGCCGACGCTGCGGGAAGATATGCCCGAATTGCTACTATACGCACAGAACAAAGGCATAGTCACAGGACTGGTCACTAATGGAAGAGAATTGAAGGACAAACGTTACGTTGAAAAGCTTGAAAAATCAGGGCTCGACTTCGTTCAAGTCACTCTCGAATCTCATAAGGCTCAAGTCCACGATTTGATGACCGCGGCAAAGGGAAGCTTCAAGGAAACTGTTGCAGGAATCACGAATGCTGTCCTGTCAAAAATCTACGTTACCACAAATACTACGCTCAGCAAGTACAACGCTTCAGAATTCTTGGAAACCATAGATTTCATAAAAGAACTTGGAGTCGACGGCTTTGGCTGCAACAGTCTGATATACTCAGGAAAAGCCAGTGAAATAAGCGAAGAATTTGCTTTACCGCTTGAAACGTTGAATGAGCTTCTGCCCAAGATCCGCGACAAGGCCAATCAGCTTGGATTGAAATTCCTTTGGTACACACCTACTCAATATTGCCGTTTTGACCCTGTTAAGCTTGGGTTAGGCGTCAAATCATGCACTGCTGCAAACATCAACATGTGCGTTGCGCCGAATGGTGACGTGTACCCGTGTCAAAGCTACTTCGAAAGTCTTGGCAACATTCTCAGAGATGACTGGGCAAAAATCTGGAACAATCCGCTTTCAGTGAAAATAAGAAACAGAGAATACGTGGAACCTAAATGTAAAGACTGCCCTCAACTGCAAATCTGCGGTGGCGGATGTCCGTTAGAGCTGGAAAAGAAAGACTACATCTGCGCTGAATCCTAGCTTGCACGTTTCTTTCTCACACGTTGCTTGGTCTTGGAGTAAGAATTTGTGAGTTTGACCTTCTGATCATGATTCAGCCTCTTGATTCTTTTCTCCCTTTTCATGGCTTCAGATCTGGAACCGAACTCTTCGACGTACACCAGGCTTTTGGGTTTGTGCATTTTCGTGTATCTGGCGCCTTTTCCGTTCATGTGTCGTCTGAAACGTGATTTGACGTTTTTGGTGTATCCAGTGTAGAAGTTGTTTCCTTCACATAGAATGATGTAAACGTAGTATGGTGTCATGTGTCGTCTTCGCTTCTTGGTGGAGTTGGTTTTCAGTTTCAGTCTCTAAGTAAATAAAAGTAATTCTAACGGTGTTGACAAAATTTATAAGAAATCCGTGATGATACACTGTAAGACCGTGCAAGAGTTCGGGGATAACGGACATGGTGAAACTGAACAAAACCGACGAAAATGTTGTTTCAGCCTTGAAGAATGCTGGTAAGGGTCTGACGCTTGCAGAGATAGCTAAAGCTTCAGGAGAACCTCCTAAAAAGGTCTTCAAGTCTCTGCGCAAGCTTTTCCAAAACGAAATGATCGACTGCGAAAACCGTCAGTACAGACTCCTGAAAACCTAGACGCCACGAGTCATTTCATATTTTTTGCGTAGCATGGATATCATAATCTGATTTCCTTTTGCAGCCATGGAATAGGCTTTTCCCTGTGTCTCCAAAAAAGATCAGTGAATATGTAATGAAACGCCAACCCTTTCCATTTTCCGTATCTTTTGTCAAACTCCTTGACTATCTCTTCAGGAGGAACCAGTTTCTTGCCAAACATCACTCTTGACAGTATTTTTTGCTCCCAAAACCTGGCTTTCAAATTGAAGGTGTCATATCTTCGCAGGTATCCACTCAGGATGATTTGCGCCGTTGCAGGGCCGACTCCGTAGAGTTTCATCAGCTCCTTTTCTGCATCTTTGGTGTTCATTTCTCTCAGTTTGAACTCGTCTATCTCGCCGTTCGCAAAGGCTTCTGAAATGCGTTTGATCATTTTCGCCCTGTAGCCGACTTTCAAAGCTCTCAGCTGGTCCTCACTTGCTTCGTTGAGGTCTTCTGGGCTCCAGTAGGCAAACAGCTTTTTTTGGTCAAATTTCAGTTTCGTCCCGTATGCAATGAACAGGTTGTCCATCATCTGGACTGTTCTTCTGACCATGGCGTTCTGCAAAACTATGGAGATTATTAAAAGTTCATAGAGGGAATTTGCGCAGTTGTTTCTCATTCCTCTCAATCGTTTGAACGTGGGTTTAAGGAATTTGTCATGCTCAAACTTTCTGAAAAATTCGGAAATGTCTTCATTCAAACCGTATTTCCAGTTTAGTTCTTCCACCACTTTTCCAGTATTCTCCTCAGAAAGCTTGGTTTCGGAATAGACTGTCAATTTGATCTTCGGGTTGTCGATTCTTCCTTTGTTCTCCATCCTCAGTCCCATCAAAGTTCCGTCGAAGTTCAGTGTTTGCCACATGGTGCCGGGTTGCCATGCAAAGTCGGGTGTTGGAAAGTAGTGGGGAACGTAGACTGTGCAGTCAAAATTGAATGGCGGAGTTGGTTTCATGGCTATCTGTGTAGATTTCATTTTTGCACTTCAAGATCAGTTTTCATAGTATCTCTTGAAGATTCTGCAGACAGTCAGGCCAATCCAGTGAGATAGGTCTTTCTTGCCGGTTTTAAGCAAAGCGAGTTTCCAGAGTCCGTTTTCCTGTTGTCTATTCACGAACCACTGTAACGCTTTTTTTACATCTGGGTCTTGAGAGGTGAATCCTAGTTGCGATAGTGAATCGAGAGAAGAAAGCAAATCTGTGAACCAAAAGGGGTATGAGAACTTGGTCCAGAAGTCTGCAGTTTTGCGGTCTGGGTACTTGTCTGATTTGAAGAACCGCGATTTGAGCAGTTCACCTGCAAGCGTCGCCTCAGATGTTTTTCTATACTCAGGATGTGCTGCAAAGGCGCGAAGCACGACGCCTGTTACCAGATGTGAAAAAGGTTTTGATCTGTTAGGCTTGATTGGCTCCTCTTTCTTCATTGCTTCCATAAGTGTAAGCGAGTCTTTGCCGCTGTAGGTTCTTATTGGTATTGTCCATCCTCCGTCATCTTGCCTCATGTTCAACAGCCAATGGAATCCTCTTTCTATATGTGGGTCATTCTCATAGCCTGCTTTGATTAGAAGTTCCATTATTGCGGCTGAGTAGTAGGGCGTGTACTGGTTTCCGAATATTCCCCTGAAGTCTCCTTCTGCTGTTTGAAAACTGAACAAGAAGTCCGCGGCTTTCTGTATCGCCGCGTGTTCAAGTGTGAAGCCATATTCTTCTACGAGAACTCCAAGAATCCTGTATGTTTCAAGCTGATTGTAATTCTGTTGTGAACGGATGTCCAATTTTGCACTGTGATATTTCCATGAGCCTTCATCCTGTTGTCTGTCAACGATCTTCAGTGCCTCAGGGAGTTCCCACAGACTTCTCACCGGTTCTACACCTTTACCTAGGAGGTCTCGCCGTGCAAAGTATGATATTGACTTGTTCTCAGAATTGACTAAGGCTGGGACAGGATCAAATTTGAATTGTCGGATCCAGTCTGACATAGTTCCTCTCCTACGCAATTCAATTGGTTTTCTTAATGATGGCCAAATAACGTGATTGCCTCTCGCCATCAGAATCTATGAATTCCTTGATCTCCCATCCGGTTCCTTTCAGGATTCCTTTCATTTCCTGTTTTGAAACGAGCAAATACTCGAACCATCTGTCTTTGTACTGTTTATGTCTTATTCTAATTTTCAGTTGGCCGCCCATTCTTCCTCTTTCTCTGTTGCGTTTGTGGTACGCTAAGTGTGAGGGATTCTCTGTTTTGTATGGATCGTTTGTGTCGGCAACTATCACAGCGTTCTTGGAAGCTATTTCGTGAAATTTCTTCAGCAATTTTCTTGCTTTGTTGAAATTGGCGAAAAGGCCGAAGTTATTTCCCATCATGATGATTGTGCCGAAAGTGTTAGGCTTGAAGTCTATTTTTTCTATCGGCATCAGCTTCACTTTCTTCAGGCCTCTTAACTTACACACCTTGACAGCAAGAGGCGAAATGTCAATCCCCGTTACATCAAATCCTTTCTCTTGCAGATACAAGGAGGTTCTGCCAGCTCCGCAACCCACATCTAGAATTTTGCCTTTGGCGAATTCCATAGCCTTCTGCTCAATCTGAGGCCAATCTTTGTATTCAGAAAAGTAACCTTTCGCAAGCATAGCTTCAATATAACCATCGTCTCTTTCTACAATTTCAAAAGCTTCCGAGCCGTTGTGAACAGCATGAATTATCTGACCGAAGGCATCTATTTCAGGCCTAAGCGTTGCCATCTTCTCACGAACCATTATATCCGTATAATTGTTCTTAAATCTACAGGCTCATAGAAAAATGGACTGACTGTTGGAGGAGGCTCTAGTGGGATTTGCGAGTTCCAATCACTATCCGTCCGGGAACTTGGCGGGACATCTCCCTCGTTGAGAAGGCTATCGCACAGTGGCAGAATTGGGAAGTCCAAAGAGAAAAATCCATTAAACGAGCCATCAGAAACAAGGAATTACTCGTAGCTGATAGAAAAGGCGAACTCATCGGTTTCATTCATTATGTATTGCATG
>JBGOYH010000032.1:0-15311 GCA_041479575.1 Bathyarchaeia archaeon | reverse complement strand
AGTATCGGTTTTCCGCCGACCTTTATCAAATGTTTTGGTCTTGTTGTTGTGATCGGCTGGAGCCTGACTCCTTCTCCGGCAGCTAAGACTGCAGCTTTCATTTATTTCACTTTCCCAGCGAACTGTTCGACTAGCATAATACCCTTTTCCATTATGTTCTTTGCTGTTTTTAACGATTCACCCTCGACTGTCAGTCTTACTAAGGGTTCGGTTCCAGATGCCCTGATGAGAATCCATCCGTCTTCCAGTGAAATGCGAATGCCATCGACTTTTGAAAGTCCTTTGCGTTTTGGGAATATTCTCGGAGAGTTTTCACCGATTTTCTTCACGACTTTGTACTTTTCATCGTTGCTGAAGGCGATGTTTTCTCTCAACGTTTGATACTCTGGTGTTTCAGCGATCATCTCTGTCAAATTCCTGTTTTCATCTTCAAGAGCCTTCAAAAGCAGAACTGATGAGAGTATCCCGTCTGGGCAGTAGTGAAATTGTGGATGTATCCATGCTCCGCATGGTTCTCCTCCGAAAATGGCGTTCTCTTTCTTCATCACTTCTGACAGATAAACGTCTCCGACTTTTGTTCTCAGAACTTTTGCTCCATGGCGTTCCACCATTTTTTCGATACACATGGAGGCTTCAACATTTGTGACGACTATTCCGCCGCCGTTTTTCTTGGTTACGTAAGAGGCATACGCGGCCAAGACTCGGTCGAAATTCGCAAGCTTTCCTTTTTCGTCTATGAATGTTACTCTGTCCCCGTCGCCGTCATAGGCAAAGCCCACATCTGCCTCGAGGTTTTTGACAGTTTTTGCAAGAGATTTCAGAGACTCTTCATTTGGTTCGGGGCTTCTAGCTGGAAAGAATCCGTCGGGCTGAGCGTTTAAAGCAGTGACTTTGCAGCCCAGAGCGCCGAGAACTCTGGGTGCCAAACTGTATGTGGCTCCGCATCCTGCGTCGACGACCACATGCCATTTTCCGCAGAGTTTCACAGACTGTCTAATCTTTTGAGTGTACAAGTGCGTTGCGTCTAGGTGTTGGATTTCACCAATGTTGCGCCAATCTGCAAGGGTGTAGCGTTCATGTTTGAGGGTTTCTTCAACCTGGTCTTGACTTTCTTCGCTGTAGGCCATGCTATCAGGGTTAAAGACTTTGATACCGTTGTACTGAGGTGGGTTGTGAGAGGCTGTAATCATCACGCCCACGTCTGCGTTTGTTTTTTTCGTGAGAAAAGCTAGGACTGGGGTCGGAAGAATTCCCATACAACTTACGTTTACTCCGCATGACATAAGTCCAGAAGCCAGGGCGTTTTCAAGCATCAAGCCTGAAGTCCTCGTGTCTCGGGCGACAACCGCTCTCTTAGCCTTGGAATGTGTCCCAATGGCCATGCCTATCTGTGTTGCCAGAATCGGTGTGAGATCCATGTTTACGACGTCGCGGACTCCTGAGCTACCAAACAATTTGGCCATGTCTTCCACATCACTTCAGCGTTAAACCGTCTAATCATCAAGGCATTTGCACCTTTAAAAACTAGGCGACTTCATCTGAGAACGAGGCGTATGCAGATCCAGACGATGTCGCCGACAAGCAACGCTACGATTAGGCCTGCTGTGACGAATATGAGCATTGGTAAGCCCGGGGTTGCCCAGATTTTGTCTTTGATCGTGCCAGCGTTTATTGCTGTGTCGAGTCTTTTCACTATCTGTTCTCTTCCTTCGTCTTTCGGTAAGATGAGCAGTTTTCTTTTGAACCCTTTCTCCGGGTTTTCTTCAGCGTCTTCCATTGGGTAGACATGCCATTTTTCTTTTAACTTGCTGATGGAAACTTTATAGCCTGTTACCATAACAGTAATCTTCTTTCCCAATGACTCTTTTTTCAGGTCTCCCTCAAAAAGGGGTTCGTGTGCTCTCAAGCGCCAAAATACGTTGTAGACAAGAAGTGCGACTGCCGTGAAGGCGGCAAAAAGCACCGAGTTGCTGAAAACTGTCATTGGGAAAAAAGTTTTCGAGATCGGGGACGGCTGTCCCGCTAAGGGTGTAACAAGCTCTTCAGGGTAGAATGGTAGCGCTAGTGCAAGGCACATGAGAGCTTTTGCATCTGCGCCCCCGAATCCGCCCGCATAAAAAAGTATGACTGCGAAGGCCGAGGTCAACCCGAAACAAATGCCATACGAAACGAGCAGTGACGGGTCATACAGAAGTAATTCTGCAAGTGTGAGCGCCAGGGACAGGGGTCCGAGAATTATCCAAACGGTGTCGCTTACTTCGCGAGACTTATAGTCACTCCATGACGCATAAAGGAAAAAAAGTACGACTAGGCCAGTCCTTGCAGCGTCAAATGCTAGCACATTGGGCACCTTTGGTGATGTTATCTGTGAATTGCTGTTTCTGTATTTAATTGTTGACGTCTTTCAAAAAGACGGGATTGGCTATTGTTTGAATTCTCCCGAACTGAGGGGCTGTGGTTTTTATGGGGTGGTTGGTGCTTGTTCTGGCCAATCGATTGTCTGCTGCCCTTTTTCAAACACTTTGAAGTAGTATATCGTTCCTGCTGTCCAATTATAGTCAATCGTTAGCCTTGCCATTCCGCCGGACTTGAGTGATTGCGGGGTAATTGTCTGGTTCACAAGATTCGAGACTGAAAGTCCAACGTAGAGTGTCGTTATCGTGGTATCTGAGCTTCCTGAGTTGCCTATGTCAACGTCGATTCTCTTGACGGCGCTAACGTTGTAGAAGTTCACGTTCATTTTGTAGAGCATGACGCCTGCACGTTGTCCAGCGTTGTTCATGTAGGTCATTACCCAAGCGTAGGTTACGACGATGGCGGCTACTGCTATTACGACTAGAAGCAGTGTTGCAAGTATCGGGGATATGGCTTTTTTTGATTTCACCATTTTTGGTATCAAGTGTTCTCACCTTTCTGTTGTTTAGGAAATCTTGCGATTACTTATTTAACCTGTATGAACATGGAATCCAGATTGCAGATAACAACAGACGATCAGCTTGACCACGCTAACCACTGCCGAACTAGTTTCCCGTGGTCACAGTGACTGTTGGCGGAAACTCGACGAGCGTCCATAACCCTGTTCTGAGACCGCTCACTTCTTCGTAGATCGGTGTTCTCCCATCAAAAGTGGCCACTGCACCATACCAAATCACGTCCAATGCATACTTAAAACTCGCTGGAACTATTGTCACCGGTCGCAGTTCAATCACGTTTCCACTTGAGTTTGAAACGCTGATGGCTCCTGTCGCGTTGCCGGCTATGCTGTCAAAAACATAGAGTTCTTGATTCGCAGAGTCTGTGAACATGATTCCTGCGCCTTTGGTTCCTGAAATGAATTGGCTCCAGTGGTGTGCCCAGTCTGCGGCCGATTGATCATAGAATAGGCCTGTTGAGTTTGATGTGTTCGGGTTTCCTCCTGAGACTCCGTCTTCGGTTTCTGGTCCGCCATTGGGGATTGACAGCCTTAGCGGGCAGAGGTTGGTTATGGTTCTGCTTTGCTGTGAATCTAGAAACATCAATCTCAGCTGGTATGTGTAGTAAGTCGCGTTTGCCGGTAGGGTCAGAACAATGGGCGAGTAGAAGTTGGGGCAGCTGGGTACGCCGTGGTTGTCAAATTCAGCTTCTGCGGTGACTATGTCTCTTATGATACCGCTGTAGATTGTGTAGGAAACGATGTCTCCGTAGGTGGCGTTTTTGTTGTTGATTCGCATGAACCTTGCGGTTGCTGTCGAGGTGTTCTGTGTCGATGTTACTTTCACGACTGTTGCATCGTAAGTGGCGTCATAAAATCTTTCCAATCTGAGGCTAAGAATACCGTTCGACAGGACTGCGTTATCGGCGTTGCTGGTGTCATCGGTGAAATATCTGTTTACGTATGCATTGGTTGTCTGGGTTGTTGTGTCGCTTCCGTTCCACCAGATTGTGACCTTGGAAACGTTAGAGTTTGCTAGGAAAACGAGCATATTCGTGCCGCTGAACACGCTTGCGTTGTTCGTCAGTCCCATTGGAATTGTGTATCCTGAGGCCCAGTCTTCGATTTGGAAGGGAACTTCGGAGTTTACGTTGGCAACGGTTTGGTTTACGTGTATTGATTTTACTGGTATCGGTGGGAACGGTTTTGCTTGCATCGTCAGTTGCAGGTTTTGTCCGAGCCAGCGTATTATGCCGTTTTGTTGCAGTTCGGCGACGATGGTGTCGCCTGTGCTGTAGGTTGGGATTGCGGTGTTTCCAGATTGTAGGAAGGCAGTGTCTATTTGCCAGCTGTCTTGAACAGGGTCGGAGGTTGCGGTGCCGTCTTTGAATCTTATCGTGAATGTTGGAGAACTCACGTACTGGGAGACTGAAATGTTGTTCCATCCAATTGTCAAATCGGTGAACAGGTTTATCCAATTTGAGCCATTTCTGACGTCTACCCTAATGTCTTCTGAGGCCATGGTTCCTCCGTAGATGCATAGCCATTGGTTTGGACTAGTGTAGTTGACGTTTGTCCATTGGGCTTCCATGTCCAGCTGGCAGTTTTGCGATGTTGCGCTTTGAAGGAATTGGGCTTCGTGAACATAGGCGCTAAAAGATGAGCTTTGGTCGTCATTACAGAATCGGAATCGCATCTTCGTAACAGATGTTTCCGTGAAACTGACTTCCGTCCAGTTGTTCCATGTGCCACCGCCATCATATACCTTTACCCATGAACCATTGTTAATGTAAATCTGAACTTGGTCGATATTGGGGCTATCGCGGCTGATGTAATAGCGAATTTTGTGGCAGCTGATTGCGTAACTGTCAAGTACTAGGTAATCGCTCCACTTTCCATTTTTCTTAATTAGGTCTGAAGTGGCTTTCGTAGACGTGTTGTTATCGTAGGCATAAGTTTGGTTGGTCCATCCGCTTGGTTCATATTGGATGGGCGACACCCACTTTTCAGGGGCTGCAGGCGTTGTGATGGCTTCGGTAAGCATGTCGAATATGTCGTCTGGACCTTGCTGCATTGCCGTGAAGTTGCTGTGGTTTCCTATGTTTGGAGAAGAATCAACGTCAGAACTGTTGTTGTCCACATAATGCTGCGTTACGGAAACAGTAGTGTTCCACGCAGTCCACGCTAGGTTGCATGTGTAGGTGCTGAATGATGATGCTACAACTATTATGCCTCTTTGGTCTTCTACTTGAATTAAGTAAGAGTTAACGTCTATTCCAGATGGTATGTCCATCTGATATGTTCCGTTTGAATAGGCCAGTGGGTCATTGGCAGGGTCAATTCGGTCCCACTTGGAGTCCGTAGTTACATAATGATAGAAGTTGAAATTGGTTTTTCCCAAGTCTATGAGTGGTTGGGTTCCATCTTGTGTAATGCTTAGATATGCTTGGTTGTTTATGGTGGGCATGATTTGGACTCCCAGGCTGCAGGAAGTCTGATACGTTATTCCGTAGATTCCGAGGCCTGTCAAGTTGTAGCTCAGACCCAGATTGCCGCTGCTGTAGCTTGAGTTTGTATACCAGTATGTGACAAGTGAAGAGTTTGTTACGTCGAATGATGTTCCCCATTCGGGATGCATGCTTGCGGTGTATTCCAGTCCGCCCTGAAGATACTCCATGGCAAGTCCTTGTGCGTAAGTCTGATTTCCAGTGCTTTGCAGAATTGAACCGTAATAGCCTACAGTGAAGCCAATGATTTCTTTAACAGCCAAGTTGGTCTCGTCTATTGCGCTTTGGATCTGAGGCTGTTCACGAATTGGGCTGTTGCGGATCGTGGAGTAGGTGACTACCACGGTTGTTATCAGTACTACCGCGACAAGCAGTGCAGCGATGATTGAGAATTGTCCCCTGTTGTTCAAACTATATACCTCCCATTTGCCCAAGCTGCAAAATGACTAGTCTTGAAGTGCCCACTGCGTTGTAGTCGGAACGATAGAGCCTAGGCTTATAGTGTTGGAGGAGGCCAAGAGCTGTCAATCTGATGTCAGGGCTTCTTGTCACTCCCAGTGTTAGAAGGGCGCCTGAAACAGCGTTTCTGTAGACTGCTCCAGGAATGTAGTTTCCTGACTGATCAAGAATGTAGGTTGGCACATTCAAATGGTACAGGGCAAGAATAGACGTGGGCAATGCGCGGCTCGAGGATTGATAGTATGAAGGGTAAATGCCATAGTAGTTGCAGTAGTACTGAGCTTCTGAGGAAAGATGGACGTCGCCGGGTTGTCCTGTGATCCCGTTGCTGTTGTAGACGTATGGTTGATTGTCGAGTCCTTCTAGAAATGAGTTTAGTCCTGCAGGTGCTACCATCTGCATTCCGTATATTCCCCAATCGTTGTCTTGGTTTGTCAACAGACCTGTGTTGGTCACGTAGTACAAAGGGTAGCCTACTATACTCGACCAAGTCCAGTTGTATAGCCTCGTTTTTTGTCCTAATATGTAGCAATATTTTGCATAGGAGTCTTGAGAGCCCTGTGTTGCATAATATCCTGACGGTATTGGCACTGCCTCACCGCACGTGTTTATAATAGTAGCGTTTGCTATGTTTTCGTACGGATTAGACGATATGGTCGTGTCGTTCAGAATTGTTCCGAGTTGAGTTGTGTTTTGCACCATTATTGTTGCTTGGAAGTATGGTGAGAGGAGATTGTACAAGTCTTGGGCTAGTTTCTGTGCTGTGTAGCCGGTGATCCACCATCCATACGTGTCGCTGCAGTTCAGTATGTAGAGGGTTCCGCCGCCTCCGCGTTCGCCGATTTTTTCCGGGGTGAAGCTGAAAGTCACGTTGGAAGAGGCAATTAGGTAGGATGCGGCGCCTGTGCTCACGCCTAGAGTTGCAGCGTTTGAAAGTGAGTTGGTCATGTTATAGAGTTGTGCTGTTCCAGTGTGCACTTCGTAGACGGTCATGTTGTAGACTATGTTAGGTGGAAGACATGCGGAAAGGGCGATGTTTAGGTCGTTCCAAGATGTATCATTTACGGATTGGAAAACTGTGCTGCTAAGGTCATGGCTGGCATCCAATGTTTGCAGTGTTGTCAGCGCCAGTCTTCGAAGGTCTATTGGCGAAACCTGCCGAGGCGTAGGCAAGACCGCGTAAATAGAAGCGATTATGAAGGCTCCTGTGATGATTATGATTACGAGCAGTACCTCGACAGTCCGCATCATCTTAGCCTTTCACCTGATAACCTTGTAAACTCCACAATGCAAGGTTTGCTTGATAGGCAACGTTGTCGACCGTGACTTCGCGTATGTCAGTGGCCACCCATTCTTTACCTGACATGTCAGCTCCAAAAGTCACTTCAAAAGCCATTGCGCTTACTCCCCAAGGCATCAGTATGATTCCACCTTCGTTTGCGCTTTTTCTGTACGTGATCACCAGAATTCCAGGGTTGCCAGTCGGTATTGTGACAACACCGTAGGGCTGTCCATTGCCATAATTGACCTTGCCAATTTTGCCCGTTGAGTTGTCCAGTGGCACTTCACGCAGAGTGAAGTCTTGTGTTAGCAGCACGAAGGTTGCGTTGTACGATATTTCTGCCACGGGTGGTCCGAAATAATGTACGTCGTAGCTGTGCGCTATGAGAACTCTTCCAGTGCTGAAGTCGTCGATCAACGGCATTACGTATTGTTGGTCTGATGTGACGCGCTGGTGATAGCCCATGCCAGTTAAGCCACTTATGTGAGCATAGACGATTAGGGCGTACGACGTGCTGTCGTCTGTTATGCTGGGGAACTGTAGGAAAGCCATTCCCTTTTCATCTGCGTAAGTACTTCCGTAGGATGTTGTGTATGAAGGGTAACTGCCGTCTCCTTGAAGTGAAACAGTGAGGAAACAGTAGCTCAGATTGGCACTTGCCAATGGAAAGCCTTTCCCAGTGACGTTTACGGACAGTATCAAGGGGCTTGAGGATTGAAATTCGGAAATGGACACAGTAACAATTGGGGCTATGTTCATTTGAAAGCCGTAGGTATTGTTAGTTCCAAGCAGTTGTGAAACTGTTGAGTAGTTAATCGCCTCGCTATAAGGCACTAGCAGGAAATCTCCAAAGCCCATGGTTATATTGCTGTAGGTCAGTCCTGTTTTAGGATAGTAAATTGGGGTGCCTGATAGGGAACTTAAGCGCATGAGAGAGAACGGGCTGAGTCTGTACTGTGTGAACTCTGGGTCTTGCAAACCGAAACAGGTGGGTGTTGCGTTGCTGGGTCCCCAGTAAGTCGGATATCCGGGGTTGAGAAGGATGTTATCGAGTAGGTCAGTGCATTTTGATGCTATGGCTCTGTGTTCCTGGTAAAGGACTGCAGTTTGTATCATTTGGTTGAACAGTGCAATGAAAAGCAGCAGCGCTGCTAGGAAAACTGTAAGGGCGACTATATGGTCTATTGTTGACCCTGCCAACTTTCATCCTCTCGTTATCCATCAAACCACAATAATATAGTTCCATTCGCTTCCTTTTGAGCAGTTACACTTGCACGAGTGGAATTGCTTAGGAAAACAGAAGGTTGCCAGGCTACATTGGGTCCAAGGATCACAGCGGTTGTGACCGAGTTCTTAGTTCCTGTCAGATAGACCCCCAGATCTATGATTTTAGTGTAGTTTGATCCAGAGCCCGAAACTGGCCGCAACGTTCCCTTGGCAAAGTAACTAAGATCCTCAATGAAAGGTGGAAGTCCAGGAGAATAGGACACTTCTCCTGCTGGAATAGTTAAGTGATTCAATGAGAAATACAACTGTTGCATTGTGCTTGCGAGCTGTCCTGCAACATCTTGAAGCGCAAGTGTCCGACGTGAATCTACCCAAACATTCATGACCCAACTTGCGGTTAGTGGAAAGAGAAAAATCTGTAATATCAGCATTGGAATCATTATCATATATTCAATGGTTATGTGGGGCATTCATTTTCCTCCGCGAATCGGCTAACCCTGCGCTCCCAGGGAGACGATCACCTCACTTGTGTAAAACTGTAAGATGGACTGGCTTGGAACATCAACTTCTTCGTCAAGATTCTCAAAATTGAAGAATGAACTGTCAAAACCCAGGCTGGCCTTTGGGAAGCCAACGTGTATTTTTATCTTGTTGACATTTCCTCGCGTCAAAACATTGACTGATGTTCCTTGGAGCGTTACTGTTGGTGAGAGACGCGGATTATTTCCTGAGGCAAGAATAGGGAAGTAGAAGTTGTAGTAGTTCTTTGTAGTTCCGCCAGTTGTTATTGTCGAGTTCAACATTCTCATTGAAGGTGCCACTACTATTCTTATGTAGTTGCCATCATTCATTGGCACGATTTCGATGACGAACACGTGGCTTACTGGTGCTGATGTTCCCTGTTGGAGGAAGGAACGACTTGGAGGGAATATCAGAGCACTGTAACCGTTGCCTAGGTTGAATTTGCTCGTAGGCATGTTGAATAGAAGCATACCGGCTGAAAAACTGGCGACGGGAACGTCGTTGACGTAGACAGTGTAGTTTAGGGCTGCTGATTCAAAATTTACTTGTCCATACGTGCTTGCGTACCTGACTGTCTGGGTACGTCCAATCGTCCATGAAACGTCGTCGAGTTGAAGCCCAATTGTCTGCATGAATTGTTTCATTGCGCTGAACTCGTTTTCTGCTATGCGTTGCGAAAGGTAGTTGTTTGCAAAAGTGGTCGTAACTAGAAGCATGACTATGACTGCGCTTGTGAGTATTGTCGTGGAGATGGCTGGACTGATCGCTCTCTTGTCTCTTCTTAAATGCTGCAGTAAGTTCTTGTTTGGTTTCGGTTTCATTCTTGTTCCCTATCAGAATTTTAAGAATATAGGCACTAGCTTGGCAGCCAGAAGTGATATCAATACCAGAATTGAAGCGTGTTTGAAACCTGAGGCAATGGATTCTTCGCTGATTTTGCCTGCAACTATCCCGATTAGGTAACTGTGGAAAATCGTTGACGTAGTGAATATTGACCTTACGGCGTCCATGTTCTTGGGGGTTGTTTCGGCAGCTCCAAAAGTGCTTGTGGTGAACCCAAGCATCATCGTTGTTGTCGCCACTAGAAGCAAAGATGCGAAGTACGGCATGATTATGTAGGGGCGCACAGACGCCTTCTTTTCTTTTTCAACTTCCTGGGTTAGATTGTTGAATCCTGCCAGTGATTCGATCATTGCAATCGTGCCGCCGCCTACGTCCACTGTCTCAACTAACAGAAACATGACTATCTGGGTCATCCAGCTTTTTGTTCTCTTGAGAAAATCCATTATCACCTTTCTCACCGGAATTCCCCAAGAAATCTCTGAGCTTATCTTGCGCAGTTCTTTGGTGAAAACTCCGTATTCGCGGTGTGAAAGGCTTTCAATGCACTTTTCAGGGGAAAGGCCTGTCTTTCTGACTTCAGTCAGATCTCTCAGAAAACTGTTTATTCCTGCCTCAGTCTGCACTCTGTGATTTGACAGTCTTTGGTGAACTATTGCGGCAGGGGCAGACGCAACGAACAGAGATATGGTTAAAGCAATAGGGAGATCGACTAGTGAACCAAAGATTCCCACGAAATAGAACAGCACAAAAAATACTAGGCCTATCACTCCAGAGACTGCAAATACTTTGTAGGGGCGCATGTCCGTTAGAGGCGTCTTAGGCTGCATGCTGTGTGCTAGGTAAATGAATACCATTGAAAGCAGCGGGCTGAGAAGATACGTGTAGAGAATTATGCCCGAAGTAGATCCACCGCTTCCAGTGACACCTATGTTTTCAACGCTAAACATGATGTAGAAGACAAGTGACATCATGACGTTGACTATTATGAAGGTCTCCAAAAGCATTCCAAGTCTTTCAGCAGCGGCTTTGACACGCATGGCTCTAGCTTTGAAAATGTCTTCAGCTTTTCTTTCCAGAAAGTGTCCGATGTCTCCGCCGATGATTACTGTGGATGCATATCCAGCCAGGAAATCTTTGAAGATGTCTAATGGGTTTTTCTTTGCCGCATTCTGAATCGCGGTTAACGGGTCTATTCCGAATATCTCCACGTCTTTTATGATTTCTCTTGCTTCGCTTCTCATCACCGGCAACAATTCGACTTCTGAGAGTCGTTTGAAACTTGTGTACGGTGCTATGCCTCCAGAAGCCATGACGCTAATGTAGGCTGCAGCAAACGGCATTTCTCTTTCCAAATTGGCTGCCCTTTCACCAGCCCTAGACATTGGAACCAGGAGAAACCCGATCATCACGTAGAGCGGCATGGGTGTCAGGAAGATCAGTGGAATGAAGCCAGTGAGCAATATGACAACTACAGCAGCTACTGAAAACGGAATTGTCAAAACAGCTGTGAATAGCATTAGCGATACGTAGGTTTCGGGGTAGATCTTGATTTTAGCGCGTTCAAGATAGTCTTTGAACTCAATAACGTTCTTTAGAAACGAGGGCGCTGTCTTTCCGAAGAGGCGGAAGGACCACGCTTCAAGAGTCTCTAGAAACTGCAATTGCTTTGACCTCCTCTCCTGCGAGAATCTTGTCGTAGATCTGTTTGGGTCTGGAAGAGTATTCTGCGATTATCGCGGCTACGTCCTTGTAACTTCTTATGTTGTGTTCTCGCATCCAGTGGAGTACGGTCTTACGCCTCTCGATTTCCGCAATCAAATCTTTCTTGCTAGTCCCCATTCGTTCGGAGATCTCTGAAAGCATGACACTTTTGTCGAAGGTCTGAAGCTGTTCGTCTTTGCTTGGGTTCCATTTGAAAATGCTTCGATAATCTTCATAGTCCACTATTTCGCTAACGTTCATAACTCGCCTGTAAGCTTTTCTCTCGTTATTCTTCATGAGGTGTACTCTTTGAATCGACAGAACGATGTTCATCAATGGTACGTAAGCTGGTGAGATATCCATCGGTTTCTGGGTAAGGCGTTTTATTGCTGAATCCAAGTTTTCGGCGTGCATCGTGCACATTCCACCGTGGCCTGTGGCCAGAGCTTGGAAGAGCACGTATGCTTCTTGACCCCTTACCTCACCCACTATGAGTATATCGGGACGGTGTCTCATTGAGGTTTTGACTAGATCGAAAAGTGCTACTTCACCAGTGCTGTCTCCGCCCAAACCGTAACTTTGTCTGGCGATTAGCGATACCCAGTTGTCATGTGGTAGGTTGAGTTCTGCTGTTTCTTCGATAGTGATGATTTTGCTGCCAGGTTTGATCAAGCATGCAAGGGCGTTCAGTGCTGTTGTTTTTCCTGCAGCTGTTCCACCTAAAACCATTATGGACGCTCTGTGTTCTAGACATTGCCAGAAATAGGCTGCCATTTCTTCTGAGAAAGTTCCTATGTTTATTAAGTCAACTATTGAGTAGGGGTCTTCCCTGAATTTTCTGATTGTGAAGGCAGTTCCGAAGGGAGTAACCTCGCGTCTATAACAGACTGCAAGCCTGTGTTTTCCGGGCAACGAGGCGTCGACGATTGGGAAGGCTGAGCTCACGTGCTTTCCCGCCATATGGACAAGCTTGACAACCATGTTGTCAAGCTCCTCGTCTGTCCCGAATTCGATGTTTGTTTCAATGCTTTCATAATTTCTGTGCCAGATGTAGACGGGCTTGGTTACACCGTCACAAGAGATATCTTCGATGTTTGGGTCTCGCATGAAGGGATCGATCTGGCCGAACCCTACCAGGTCTCTTTCTGCGTGGTAAAGAATTTTGTACCATGAAACGTCCGGCAGCCAGCCGAGGCTTATGCGGTATTTGTCAACAATTTTCTTTGCTTCGTCAGCAAAGAATCTTCTTGGATCGAGGATTTCCTCTTTCGGCGATTCTATTTCGGCCAGCAGTATCTCCAGAATTCTGTGGTATACGCTTCTCTCGAGTGGATCGAGCTGCAGTTCGTCTAGTATGTACTTGTGTTCTCCTGTTTTGGGGTTTTGGGCGATCGCCACGTGGGCGAAGGGTTCGTACAATGGATATTTCTCGACAACTTTGAATCCTCTGGGCAAGGGTTTCGGTGGGGGAGGCTGAATTTCTGCTTGTTCCTTTTTTCCGAAGTTGAGTTTTATCTGTACGGTCTTCAGTTTTGCAAGTTTTCCCTTGAGTCGCAACTGTGTCATTGTAGTTCTCCTGTTCCACTAATGTTGATGTGCCCACAGTCTATTAAATATTACGTCTCACGAGACATTACTCTGACCCCGTTTCCCCCTCTTTGGTGGACACAACGATCAGCTTCATCTTGATTAGAACGACAACCAGAACCACGACTGCTACCGGAATTGCGATCATAAGTATGGTCAGCCACGACAGACCTCCTTCGCCAGGGAGAACGTTCAGCATCATGGTTACTTGTTTTTCTTGATATCCGATTCTGCTGGCAGTCACTGTGATGTTTAGCTGGTTGTTCGGCGTCTGCTGCGCGTTTATCAAGAATGTGCAGGTTCCATTGTCGTCAGTGATATTTGTGAGTGGCTGTCCGTTTTCATAGGAAATTGTGATGATCGCTGAGTCTGCGAATGTGGCATCTTCTTTGCATGTCACGTGGAATGTGAGTGTTTCATCCTGTCCTGGCCTGACTGTTGACGGTGATATTTGAAAGGCGAAAGTTCTGGGGTTTACTGGAATGCCAAGCTGATCTGTGCTTTCGAGGTATCCGTCTTTTGTAGCGTTTACTGAGAAAGTGATATTGTAGGGTTCGCTTGTTTGAGGAGCATTAAAGGTAAAGGTCACCTTTCCAGAACTGTCGGTTATTCCTGAGGCTTGAACGAAGGTGCCGTTTGTTGCCGCTATTGTAACATTTACACCTTCAATTGAAGTGCCGTTATACGTTGCCTGAACAGTGACATTCAATTTGGCATCGGACAAGGTCACATTTGAAGCTGGGATTATTTCGATAGACATCACTTTTGGCTTCACGAGTACTATGATTTGGTTTTCAGCGTCCAAGTATCCTTCTTTGATTGCCCTCACGGTGATGTTTGTGTTGATTCCGTCGGCCGTTGAAGTCTGAGGTGCTGTGAAAGCGAACCTGGAGATGCCTTCAAGGTCTGTTACCTGCGTTGTTGTCGAGAAGTTTCCGCCAACATCAGAGGACACCGTAACTGTGGCGTTCACTACCGGACTCGAGTCCAAGGTTACATTAGCTGTTATTGTTGATGCTTCTTCAGAAACTACTGTCTCAGGATTCGCTGTGACTTCCACAACGAGTCTCTTCGGTTCGACAGCTATGAGTGCGTCTTGCTGTCCATCGGCATATTCGCTCTTGCTGGCTCCTATTGTCAATGTGACGTTTACCGGGTTGAGTCTCAGAGGGGCTGTGAACGTGAAAGTTGCTTTTCCGTTAGTGTCCGTAATTCCTGTGGTAGCTGAAAGTGTGCCATTGCTGCAGGACAGCGTGAGATAGGCTCCGGCTACTGGATCTCCAAAGTAGTTTGTGACAAAAACATCGAAAGCCGTCGTTCCTTCAGATTTGATTGTGTAGTCTGCAGGGATTATCTGGATTTTTAGTGGTGATAGGACTCTGACGTACTTGTAATCTGAGCCGTCGGTATACCCGTTCATCGACGCTCTGGCAATAATTCTTACGTCTGTCGTCTGCGTGACATTTGGCGATGTGAACTTGGCCGTAAAATAGCCGTTGTTATCTGTCAATCCCGACTGAGGCTCGAAGGTACCACCTCTGACAGAAAACATTGCAACATTTGCATTGGCAGCTGCGGCCGTCCCGGTTGATACGTACACTGTGACCCACATTTCACCGTTGTACGGAATGGTGGAATTGCTCAAGGTGACAGATGGTTGCAGTGGTGTAAGATCTGCGACATTGATAGTCGTGAATGCTGGTGCGCTCGAAGCGCCGAAATCATCCTCCACTGTCAGGCTTGCTGTATAAGTGCCGGTTGAGGAGTAGCTGTGATTGAAAAGTGTTAACGGTGTCCAGCCGCTGTTTGCTGTGTCGTTGAAGTCGAAAAGGTATTGATAGACGCTTCCATCATCTTGGGAGTCTGTTCCTATGTATGTGACGGTCTGATGTGGTGCCACAAGGATCTTGTCTGTCCAGAGAACTGCTGTTGGAGGCATGTTGTTGTAGGTGAATGGGTGTGTCAGGAATGGTATGAAATCAAGGTTTGCTCCGTCGCCTTCAGCGGAGTTGCCTTTTCCATACGGGTTTAAGGAGTCATGTTTGGGTCCAGTGTTATGGCCCCAATAGTTGTGCGTCGCGTTGACAAGCATTGTTGCCATCGGGTCTAGATCCATGCCAATTCCGTTTCCGTATATGTCGTTGAATTCAGCATGGTGATAGGTTCCGCTTGCGTAGTAAATGCCGATTGTGTTGTTTGAAATGTAGTTGCGGGTTATGTACGTGCTTGTGTTTGCTGTGACAAGGAAACCGTATTCGTTTGCAGTAAGGTT
>JBGOYH010000031.1:0-15532 GCA_041479575.1 Bathyarchaeia archaeon | reverse complement strand
CAATCTGGGTGTAAAAATGCAATTTGCTCCTCTCCTATTTTGTCTCCAATTGTCTTCAGTCTTTGAACTACCGAATCAAACGTCTCTACTTCTTCCTTCTTCTTTGCTTGGACTGAAACGCAACCTACTCCCAGCCTCTTGCCATGAGACTTGAGAGTCGACTTCGAAATTGCTTCCACATTCTTTCTTACATTCGGAGCGCTAAAAGCTAAACTTAGAACTGGTGTATCCAGGCCCATAAGGTCGCTGAACAAAGGCTCAGTAAGAGAACCGCACACATGAACAACCAGTTTTCTTTTCTCGTAAATCGAACTAGGAAGACCTGAAAGCGTCTTGTTCACAATTTTGACAGCCTGTGACGCCTCCATGACCCTGATCGATAAGCTCGGCTCATCAATCTGCACATAGCAATCCGTCTTCGCAATTTCCTCCACTAACGGTTTAAGTGCATAGGCAAAGTCAGAATATAGCCTCATGTCTCCTATACCACTGTAGTGCTCCACGCCGTTGCAGGCACATGCAAAACCCAGAGTTATCGGACCAGTAATTGAAACCTTAACCTTCACATCCTCTCTGTTTTTGCTTCTCAGGTAATCTTTGACAAATTGAAGATCTTGAAACTTGGTGAAAGTCTCAAGGTCTCCCCATGGCATAACCCGCGATTTGACATAAGGACCAGTCGGCTTTGTCCCGAGCCCGGGCAGAGATTTGAAGTAACCAATCATGTCTGCTCTCTGCTCACCGTCCGAAATAACATCAATATCATGAGCAAGTTGAAGATCTACTATCCACTCGATGGCTTTCTGCAGTGGAAGTTTTCTTGGCGGAAAGCTACCTATCACAGTCTTCAGCAATTTCACAAATTGCCTTGTGTCTTCAAAGTTTATAAGTCTTGAATGCTCTGCCATTCAGCTTCGTTAGTGCAGCCCACAAATGCACGAAGATTGGCTTTGTGAACGGCGCAAGTTGTTAAAGATATTATTCTCCATAGTTTCCAGGGAGAAGAACGGCATCGCGGAAGAAATCTCAAAGCCTCTACAATGAAATCCAGAAAAGAAAAACCCCGGCAGAACCTCACACTTCACAATAATCCCAGAGACCAAGTTTCATCGCGCGCCAACATAAATTCCGAGGCAAAAACAACATGCAAAACAGCAAAACGGCGCGCCAAACCCTGCTAAAAGACCCAGCCAAAGACTCACCCCAGTACTTCACGTGCTGAAAACCTAGGGGGGAGGGGGTAGGTCATTTTTGACTGATTTTCAACCAAAAACCATGTTGAACAGTCCATAGTGCAGTCCTACCTTCTATGTCGGTAACATCCTCAGAAACCTCACCTTCAAATATTTAGCGAATATTCTAGAAGACCAAACCAAAAACAAAACCTAGAGCAGGTCTACAATGCTCGTTTTCAAGCCGTCAAGTCGCCATCGCCCCTATATACCCAATCTGCTAAAGCAGTCATACGGTGAAAAACATGATATTCGTCCACACCAGCATCCGAACAAGCAACATGGACAAGTCAATCGACTTCTACACGAAACTAATAGGACTCAAACTACTCGGCAGACATGAAATCCAACAGAACAACGCCGAAATCGCATTCCTACAAGACCCAGAAAAGAAAGGATCCCAACTTGAACTGACACATTACCGCAAACAAAAGAAGTTCATACAAGCCGACTATGAAAATCGACTGTCGACTATGAAAATCGACTGTTCGACCACCTTGCATTCGACGTTGAAAACATGGAAAAAACCATAACGACAATGCGCAAAAACAAAGTCACAATCACAGACGAACCCTTCAAACTCGGCCCAAACGGACCGTTGATAGCGTTCATAGAAGACCCAGACGGAACACTAATAGAACTGATTGAAAGAAAGTAACATTCACCAAGACGATCCATGCAAACCAGATACACATGACGACCACACTCCACTCACAAAAGAAAACAACCGCTCACGTCACAATCTAAAACCTTTTAGGCAGTGAAAAGCAGACTGTCCGCATGGCAGCCAGAACAATAAGTCCTGTCAACGCACTTCTAATGTTGTTTCTGATAACCGTTTGGGGCAGCTCCTTCGTAGTCGTCAAAATAGCGCTCCTTCAAGGGCTAACTCCCATCGCAATAGCAACCTTCAGACTTCTCGCAGCCAGCACACTCTTCCTCATAACACTCCTCTTCAAAAAAGCCTTCAACAGAAACTACACACTAGTCATCCACAAAAAAGACATGCCAAAACTCGTTATCCTTGCTCTAACAGGAATCACCATCTTCTTCATCGCACAAGTCACAGGAATCCAAATGGCAAGTGCCTCCATCGCCTCGATCTTGGTCTGCCTACTCTCTCCAATCTTGATCACCGCGCTTTCTGCACGAATACTAAAAGAAAACCTGACAAGAAAACAGGCAATTGGAATCGGAACCGCCGCAGCAGGCACCTTCACCGTCATAGCAGGCGGATCACTCGGTCTTCAAAGCAACATCCACTTCTTCCTAGGAACGTTGATACTGCTTCTCACGCCCCTTCTCTGGTCAACATACACCATTACGGGAAAAACAATCATGAAAAAGTACAGCCCATTCCTCGTCACAGCCTACGCAAACATAATCGGAGCACTATGTTTAATTCCATTCTCTCTTGCCGAAAACTCTCTAGTCAAAATTCTGACAATGAACCTTCAAAGCTGGTCAGCCATCCTTTTCCTAGCCTTCACAGCCTCACTACTGGGCTACTTCATCTGGTTCCACGTCGCAAGCCAAGTCAAAGCAACCGTCCTGAGCTCATTCATGTTCGCAGAACCCCTCGTAACGACCTTGCTTGCAACAACGTTTGCAGGAGAAACAATAACATCATTCACAGCAGCAGGCGGCATCCTCATCTTCATCGGCGTCTACCTAGTCTCTAAGAAATAGGCAACACTGAACCATCGCCAAGCAGTCCAAGAATCCTTCTCGGGTTGAAAACAGTCAAACTTGCTCTGCCAAGGATCTTGCCTACCTTCGGAATAAGCCCCGCAGCATCCGTCCCCAACTTGCATACCAAAGCATGTTCAAGCATCCCAAGCTGCTCGATGTAGACTATATCACGATTAACTTCCGCAATCTTCACCGCAGTTTCGACTTCACTGTAGGAAGCTCCCAGAATCAACAGCCTGTCAAGCAAAGAACTCGTCCAATCCGCATACTGTTTTTGCTGACTTTCCGACAGTTCAGCTTCGACATGCTTCGTCTGCAAATCAACCTGCGAGACTCTGATGTGCAAAGGCAGGTTCTCACAGAAACCGAAAAGCCCAACGAGCTTGCTGAGTGCCATTTTTCTGCCGTCACAAAGTTGCGCCTGTAACTTATGCAATGGAATGACGGCGTCTACACGAGTCGGAAAAGAGACTCCGATATCAACTTTGAGTTCGTTCCTGCTTCTAGTCGGATCCATTATGAATCCTTTGAAGGTTGAGAACCTGCCTACATCTTCTAGATTCGCTGGCGAGAATCCAATATTATCTGCCAAGTACTGCATGGCGGCTTTTTCGTCTTCGCCAGAAACCGAAATTTCAACCCATCCTCGCGGGTTGGCCTTGGGGGTCGTGATATTAACATTTAAGCCTTCCAACATGGACTTCAAATTCCTTTCAACCTGGTCCAGTTGAGAATAATTGTAGATTTTTGTCTGCAAAGTCATGGGAGGCAATCACAGTCGCCGACCAGAGACAACATTTCCTCATGTAACTTCCAAATTCTTTCAATAGTTGCAGGCGGCAACTCTTGCGAAAGCTTGTCTATTGTCTTCTCAATTGGAACACGACGTGAACCCTCAATCAGCTTGTCTGCGTAGCAAACAATCTTTTCTTCAAGCGTCTGCGGAACGTACACGTCTTTCGGCCATCCTAGCTTCCTAGCGTCTCTTGCAGTTATCCCGCCGCCAACGTGCTTCTTAATTATCGAAATGACTGGTTTCGGCAAACCCAAGGATTCTGCTATTTCTGCCCCCACCACAGCGTGGTGGACGGTATGCGTTTTGCCTCGCCCAATGTCGTGCAGAAGTCCTCCAACTTCAACAAGCTCCACGTTAACGGCGTATCCTTTTTTGCTGACTGCTTCTGCGATCTCGCAGGCAAGTTCAGAAACAGCTTCAACGTGTCTCATAACATTCTGCCGACAGCCGCTCTGTCTGAGAAATTGCATCGCTTGTTCTTTCGTCGGGAGCTGCTCACTCACCAAGCTCCTTCCTCAAGATTTCGACTTTCTTCCCCAGCGCTTCAAGGATCTTATTATTATCATAATGCATAAGCGGCTTTCCACATGTAGGACACTTGAAAACCAGTTCCACTGCTTCTTCAAAAGGTAGTCGTTTGCATCCCGGCGTGTAACAGTAGTAGAAGTCATGGTTTTTCTCGAACTCCAGGCGAATATTCAGTTTTTCAAGCACTCGACGTTTCTGACTCTGTATAAAACCTTCCAACTGATCTGATTGTAGCCTCCAGTGAAAAATGAACCAGCCGGTTTTCGGGTCGCGTGTTCGTCTCAAGCCTACGAGTGAATGGTCATAAAGCTTGTAAAGTATCTTTCGAACAGAATTCAGCCTTATACCTGTCTTGGTGGCGATTTCATCATCCGTAGTTTCCTCTGCGTTTTTGAGGATTTCAATGAGCTTAATGGCTTCCTCCTCGCCTAATGCCTGTGCAACCCTGGTCAAGGTTGCATCATCAATGTTCGACAACATTGTAGTATCCTTGCTTCTCCTTTTCAACGCTGGCCTCTATATTACATATAGTGCATGGTTCGAATTTAAATCTCTTTACGAAAGAAGAAGCTAAATCTAACGTCCTTTTTCTCTGATAATCTTCTTTCCCCTTGGTTGCGGCACGATTTTGACTTGTGAATTCTCAAATGGTCTTGCCAACTCTTTACCGTCAAAGAAACGGTCAAGGAAAACTGCAAGGCTTGCACATTCCGAATGAGGCTGATTACCAATTGCCACATTGAAGTCTGAAATATCAAGGGAGAAGAATTCGCCCGGCACCTTCTGGCTTCCAACTATTATCAGTACATCTTTTCTTGCGGCTTTGATTTTTTCTATCACGCCGCTATTTCCGACGTTTTCTCCATAAGCCGTCAAGTGAACAACCAAGCCGCCCTTTGCTCTCCATTCTTGCACAACTCTTTTCCAAGGTTTTCCCATTTCAAAAAAGAATGTGCCACCCCAATCTTTTTTGACCTTCTCGACTGAATCTCTGATCTGGGCATCTTCTACGTCTGACAAGATGATTCCCATTGCTCCTAAAGCCCTGGCAGCAAGTGCCACATGTGTTGTGAGTCTTGCGTCTCTTTGCGGTCTATGACCCCACCTCAACACAACAACTTGAACCATTCTTTCCGCCATTTTCTAAGCTTTCTCTAGCTTTCCGTCAAACTCCCTCTCGACACGATTTCTGACTTTTTCCGCAAACGATGGGTCTGCCTCAAAAACCACGTGCACCGAGTCTGCGGCGTAATCTGTCTTTTGCACGTCAGCGTTCTTGAAGAGCCATGCCATGAAAGGCATTGTTTCCTTCGTCACCGGTATAGTGAATGATGCCCGAACGTAGTTACTTAGCTCTTTCAGTATTTCTTTTTTCAACTCCTCGATGTTTGTACCCTGTAAGGCTGATATAGGCACTAGGGTTGTGGCTTTGTCTTTCAGGTCTTCCATTTTCTGACGAATCTCTTCTTTGGAAATTAGGTCGATCTTGTTAAGCACCGTTATTGTTGGTATGCCTGCGGCTCCTATCCGTTCTATCGTCTCTATACACGTTGAGAGTTTCTTGTCAATAACATACATCGTCTCGCTTGCGTCAACCATCAAGAGAATAAGGTCAGAGTAAATTGTTTCCTCGAGAGTGGAACGGAAAGCTTCCATAAGCGTCAGCGGCAGTCGATCTATGAAGCCAACAGTGTCTGTTAACAGGAACTTCTTTTTGGAGAATGTTACAAGCCTGGTTGTCGTTGATAGCGTCGTGAACAACGATGTATCCACTGGAACTGCTTCTTCTGCTAGGGCGTTGAACAGAGAGCTTTTTCCAGCCTTGGTGTATCCTGCCAGAGAAATTAATGTAAATCCGAGTTCAGCTCTTCTTTCGCGATGCAAAAGACGTTTTCCCCTGATCTTCTTCAACTTCCTCAGTATGGCATGTACTTCTCTCTTCACACTTTCATAGTAAACATCAACTTCGTAGGCCCCGAGCCCCATGAACCCGGGTTGCTCTCCCCTTCTAGCCAGTCTCACTCTCTCTTTGGCTTGTGCAAGATCATATCGCAGCTTTGCCAGGTGAATCTGCATGTGTGCCTCTGTTGTGGTGGCTCTTCTCGTGAAGATTTCTAGAATAAGTTGAAAACGGTCGATGGCCTCGACGTTCGTAGCTTTTGCAAGGTTGTAGGATTGAACAGGCTTCAGAAGGTTGTCGAAAATCACTTTTTCAGCGCCAGTTTTCTTCACAAGCTCGGCAAGTTCCTCCACCTTTCCTGCGCCAATTTGGTAACGTGCATCAGGCTCTCTAACCTGCTCCATCTTACCGACAACTGCGTAGCCTGCGGATTCTGCGAGGCTTTCAAGTTCGTCAAGGGTCAATGGTTCAGACCGTTCTCGACGTTGGACTATGACTGCTTTCGTCCGGTTGCTTCCTCCTCGTCTTCGCCTTTCTTTTTCTGTTGAATTAGGTCTCCGAGGGTTAGTTCACGGCTTGGTTTCTTGGGTATTTTTGCTTGAGGGACCTTTTCTTCTTTTGCTGGCACGATCAGTTTGACCTTCAACACATGTTCTAATGCTGCCGTAAGCTTGTCATCAGGTGTCATCTTGCCCGTTTCGATCTTTCTGAGAAGAGACACCTTTTCGTTTATTCTCTTGCCCAATTCCTCATGGGAAAGTCCAAGCTTCTCCCTTGCCTTTCTTATCCTTGCGCCAAAATCTTCCGCTAGTTCTTTGCTTGTATCAACTGGTGGCAGTTGCGGTTTCGCTTGGATTCTTAACGAGACAGGTGCCGCTCTCGGCTTCGAAAGACCGGGTTTTGGTTTGGGCTCATCATAGCAGATCTTGCCGTGCTTTGCACATTCACCGCATACCGTCAGTCTTGCTCCTTCGATTATGACGTTGAACGGTTTGCCGCCGATTTTGCATCCGCAGACTTCGCATCGCAAAGGGCTACACCTAGACTGCTTTTAATATTAAGGTCGTCTTTATAGTTGTCGAACAAAAAATCTAAGGTCAACGGTGCGTAAGCTTGGATGAAGACTTGAAGCGGATACGAGCAGTTGCAGACTACCAATTTGGCAAAGGAGTAGGAGCAGAACTGTTTCTGGCAAAGATCAAAATCTTGTTTTCAAAAAGAACAGGCAGAATCCGCTATGTCTACTTGGATGGAAAACGTCTTGCCACGATGCGTCCAACAGACGGTCTATTTTCCCTGAGCATACGCGGCGCAAAGCGCATTTTTGAAAACGCGTCTCATGCAGCATGTTTCGTCACGGTTCAAAACGACGTTTCCAAGTTTATCGCCGAAGGAGGAGACGTGTTCGCTGCGCATGTTGTGAAAGCTGACGGTGAGATTCGAGCCAAGGACGAGGTAATCGTCATCGGCAGTACCCGCAATGTTCTGGCAGTTGGACGTGCGGTGCTTTCAGGTGAGGAAATGACGGCTTTCAAACGTGGTGTTGCGGTCAAGGTCAGACGCGGTTGCGTGGATGAAGGTTAAGTATATGAGGGTTGTCTAATAGAGGTTAAAGTGAAGGTGACTTCATGCAGAGACGTGTAAACCCTCGTGAAGCAAAACGCATGATGCAACGCATGGGCATGAGCATGGACTCCGTGGCAGATGTTGAGCAAGTTGTCATCAAAACAAGCAGCAAAGAAATTACCATTGAAGCGCCTGAAGTGGCGATACTTGAAGTGCAGAGTCAGAAAATCTATCAGGTTACTGGCGGAAAAATCACCGAGAAAGCAGCGGAGCGTAAATCATCAGGAGTAGCTGAAGAAGACGTCAAACTCGTAGCCGACCAGACTGGCAAGAACATGGAAGAAGCCCGAAAAGCGTTGGAAGAAAGTAGAGGAGACCTGGCAAAAGCAATTCTTTTACTTCAATCAAAATACTAACATCTTAGTTTTTTGGAATATGAACTGATTTACCGTTCGCAACCAGCGAGGTCGAGCAAAGACGAGATCCAAAACGGTTGTCGAAGAAAAGAAGATTGAGGAAACCACAAGGAAGACGCTTGGAAACTCGTTCACTGCTCTTGATTTCATGCAGGTTTTCAGGGAAATCTATCCAGAAGACTGAAAACTGCTTGTCGACAAGTTTGGGCTTTTTGGCAGCAAGAGAAGATATACGGTCTCAACACATCTGTCAAACAGGCTTGACGTGTACTCACGGAAAACGTGCTCACTTCTGGTTCCCCTTACCAGGTACGAAGAAGGTAAGTTCAAGGATTATCGCAAAACGACCGTAGAAGAGAGGAGCGTTTTTGGAAGTCCCTGGATTGCAGTGTTTAAGAAAAGACCTGAAAACTTGATGCGTTGACTTGCTGCAATGATCCCATTTTCGGTGAGGTATGTTTTGAATCACATCAATTCTTTGTATTCTCCATTCTAAGCCCTAGTATTATGGGCAAGAGTACGGTTATGTAATCGAAGGTTCGACTTGCCGAAAATTCACGTCATGAAGGTTGTCTGTGCTGAGCCATAAGAAGCAGCTCAAAGCTGAGTGTTCAATTTCAGAAAGAAGTAACACTGTTCCGTCGGTTTTAAGTAAGTTAACATCAGTCTAGTATGCTAGACGAGGTTAGACAGGCGCGTGTTCGACGTTGTTTCAGTGGGGCACTTTGCTATAGATTCGATTTTTCTTCCAGACCGAAAGACTCCCTTCGTCGTCTTAGGCGGGTCTGTGGCCTATGTTTCTCTTGCTGCTAGGCGTCTGGATGCTCGAGTTTCTGTTGTCTCCAAAGTTGGCAACGATTTTCCCGAGGCTTATAGGTGGTGGCTTGGGCAGGAAGGTATCGACCTGTCGAATGTAGTAGAGGCTGAGAATACTCGGACTACTCGGTTTGAATTGAAGTACAACAGCGACTTTTCAGATCGTGTTTTGCGGTCTGAAACCAGAATGGCTCCTATCGCTGTTGAAGAGATGCTGCATCCTCCGAAGGCCATTGCCGTTCATGTCGGACCTGTCGCTGGTGAGGTCAGTTATGATGTTGTAGAGAAGTTGCGAAGTTGTTGTGAGTTCATGTCTCTTGATCCACAAGGACTGGTGCGACGCTTTGATGAGGCGGGAAATGTTTCACTTGCTCCGTTGATGGACAAGCGGCTGCTCGATCATGTTGACATTTTCAAGTCTTCCCTGGTTGAAATTCAAGCGGTAACTGGGCTTTCTGAGCTTGATCAGGCTATGGAGGCCGTTCATGATTATGGTGTAAGAATTGTCATAGTCACTTTGGGGGTTAATGGCGCTGCAGTTTCGGTTGAAGACGCGATACATAATGTTCCTGCTTTCAAACCTGAGAAACTTGTTGATCCCACTGGGGCTGGCGATGCGTTCATTGGCGGTTTCTTAGCAGAATATGTGCGTGGCGAAGACTGTTCTTGGTGTTCATGTGTCGGAGCTGCGGCTGCCTCGCTTGTTGTTGAAGGTGTCGGTCCGACATTTTTCGGTGATAAAGAGGAAATTCGCCGAAGAGCGCTGTTTCTCTATGAAAAAGAAATTAAGGAATGAAGTGTATTCTATTGCATTAGATCATGTAAAGTGAGAGGCATTAGGTTTGGGACGCATTGATAAGGGCGTAAAATGTAACGTATCAGGTTGCAGTCAAGAGGCTGTGCGTTCACTTTCAGCTGAAAAGGTTAAGAAAGCAGGTTTGAAAGTGACAGGCGAAAAACGTGCCTACCTATGCAAAGAACATTACAAGGAGTACAAGAAGAAAACGAAGAAAGACAAGCAGCTTGAAAAGTGGCGTTACGGCGCCTAAACCAGAGAGGATGAAACTCGAATGCGAATATTGCAGTTGCATTCAAACTTTATTGCTTACAAGCCTGTTCAAAAAGAGATTGCGTTGGCTGAAGAAGCCGAAAAGAAAGAAGTCCGGCTGGAAGAGCTAGTTGTGTTGTTTACGGCCGTTGAAGAAGGCGACAACGTAAAAGTCGCCGAGATGGCCATCGATGAGGTCCACGGCTTCCTTGAAAAGCTTGGTGTGAACCGTATTCTCATATACCCGTACGCTCACTTGAGCAGCAAGCTAGCTAAACCGTTAGAAGCATTGAAAACAGTTAAAGCCATGGAATCGTACGCATCTGAGAAAGGTATCGAAACGTTCCGAGCGCCTTTTGGGTGGAACAAACAGTTTACAATCTCAATCAAAGGTCACCCTCTCGCAGAGCAATCTCGAGTGGTTTTGCCTGCGGAAGCCAAGGAAAAGGGCGAAGAAGAACAGGTCTCTGAGGCCGTGAAAGCTGAAGAACAACTGAGGTCATTTTGGTACATCCTTCAGCCCGAAGGAAAGATGGTGCCTGTTGAGGAATTCAACTTCAAGGGACATAAAGACCTTGAGAAATTCGCAAGGTATGAGATATCGAAGGTAAGAGCCAGCCAACAGATGCCGCCCCACGTTCAGCTGATGAAGAAACTAGAGATCTGTGACTATGAGGCTGGAAGCGACCCTGGGAACATTCGTTGGTATCCTAAGGGTCGCCTAATCAAGGCTTTGCTCGAGCAGTTTGTAAGTGCCAAGATGAACGAGTACGGCGCAATGGAAGTCGAGACGCCAGTAATGTATGACTTTCAACACCCAAGCCTTGCTGATTACTTGAATCGTTTTCCAGCGAGACAATACTTGCTGAAGTCAGAGGACAAAGAACTGTTTCTGCGTTTTGCTGCGTGTTTCGGACAGTTCCTGATGGTTCATGACGCTCAGTTCTCTTACAAAGCCATGCCTATGAAGGTTTACGAACTGACTCGTTACAGCTTCAGGAAGGAGAAAAGCGGTGAGGTCGTGGGGCTTAGAAGGCTTAGAGCTTTCAGCATGCCCGACTGTCACGCTTTTTGCACGGACTTGGAGCAGGCCAAGAAAGAGTTCGTCATAAGGTTCAAAATGTGCGTGCAGGTTCTGGACGAAATAGGCTTGGACAAAGATGAATATGAGGTGGGAATACGCTTTACGAAGGATTTCTACGAAGAAAACAAGAAGTTCATTGCATCTCTAGCGAAGACTTTCGGGAGACCGATGCTTGCCGAGATGTGGCGTGAGCGGTTCTTCTATTTTATACTTAAATGGGACATGAACTACGTGGATAATCAAGATAAAGCCGCAGCTCTCTCAACAGACCAGCTTGATGTCGAGAACGCAAAGAGATACGGTATAAACTACGTTGATGACAAGGGTGAGAAGAAGCTCCCTCTGATTCTGCACTGTTCTCCAAGCGGGGCAATCGAAAGAGTTGTGTACGCGTTGTTGGAAAGAGCTTATAAAGTACAAAAAAGCGGCAAAGTGCCGATGCTTCCTGTTTGGCTTTCGCCAACGCAGGTTCGTTTGATACCGATATCCAACAGTTACTTAAAAGATGTTGAGAAGATTGCTGAGGAAATGGAAGCCTGCCGCATTCGAGTTGATATTGATGACCGTGCAATGACGTTGCAGAAAAGAGTGCGTGACGCTGAAATGGAATGGGTTCCGTATATAATTGTTGTTGGCCAGAAAGAACTTGAATCTGAGGTGCTTCCTGTTAGGGACAGATCTACTGGGGGAATGCGCAAGTTGAAGCTGAAAAACCTGACTGCAGAGGTTCAGAAGATACTCGGTGACAAGCCTTTTAGACCGTTGCCCTTGCCAAAATACCTATCAAAAAGGCCGCAGTTCTACGGTTAGTGATGGTTAGAAAGACGGGTTCTATCCAAAAGATATATGAAACCTTAACCTGATAGACTAGCTTCTCCTGTTTCGGGGGCAGAATGTTGGAGGAGTTAGAGGTCTACGTTGACGGGAAATTCTACCCGAAGTCAGAAGCAAAGGTTTCAGTTTTTGACCACGGTCTGCTTTACGGCGACGGTATATTCGAAGGCATCCGCGCATATAACGGTGTGGTCTTCAAACTAAGAGAACATATCGAGAGGCTTTACAAATCAGCCCACATGATAATGCTCGTGATTCCGACTACAAAAGAAGAAATGATACAGAAAACGTTGGAAACACTGCGGAAGAACAAAATGAGAGATGCATACATTCGTCTTGTCGTTACAAGAGGCATCGGGGATCTTGGGTTGAACCCCAGGAAATGTCCAAAACCAACGATAATAATAATCACAGACACGATTGCATTGCATATGGCTGGTGCCAAAGAGACTGGTATTGCCGCCATGATTTCATGGGTGAAGCGAGACCCTGTGGATGCAACGTCGCATGAAATCAAGTCTCTTAACTATCTGAACAGTATTCTTGCGAAGATTGAGGCAAACATAGCCGGCGTTGATGAGGCAATTTGTCTTGACAAGAATGGTTTTGTGTGTGAAGGTGTAGCAGAGAACATATTCATGGTAAGGAACGCGAAGTTGTACACGCCGCCCACTTACACAGGTGCTTTGCATGGGATAACAGCTGAATCTGTGCAAGACTTGGCGAAGAAGCTGGGATATGAGGTGAAGGAAAAGAGCATCACGCCTTTTGAGCTTTTCAACGCAGACGAAGTTTTCTTCACTGGGACAGCTGCGGAAATAATACCTGTGAGAGAGATAAATAAGAGGCAGATAAATGATGGCAAGCCGGGTCCGATTACGAGAAGACTGATGGAAGAGTTTGGAAAATTGGTTAGAGATCCAAAAGAAGGAGTGCCCATCTATTAGTTAGCAGTCAATAACATAGAGGGCAACTGAACTTTTTTTTCTATTTGTGTCTCTTCATGAATTCCTCAATTTCGTTAACTGCTTTTTCAAGCGTCTCAAGTGGCGGAAGCACCACGCCTCTGACATGTCCGGCTCCGTAGATTGGGTCGAATCCAGAGCCATGAACGAAAAGCACTCCAGTTTCTCTTAAAAGGTCCAATACAAACTCCATATCGGTCTTCCATTTCGATCCTACTACATGGATTTTGGGGAAAACGTAGAACGCGCCTTCAGGCTTCGTGCAGCTGATTCCTTCAATTTCGTTGAGCCGTTTCCAAGCGAAGTTGCTTCTTTGTCGAAGCTTTTCAACAGTAGTTTCTATGTGGTCTTGGGGGCCGTTGAGGGCTGCTACTCCGGCCTTTTGAACAGGCGTGTTTGCGCAGAGTCTTATTCTGGCTTCTTTTTCAATGCATTCTTTTAGTTCCTTTAGTCTTTCCTGTGGACTGTGGAAATAGAGGTATCCGAGTCTCCAACCTGTCATCAAATATGCTTTTGAAAAACCGTTCAAGCCCACAACTGGAACGTCTTTTGCCATGTATGCTGTGCTGATGAATTCTTTCTCGAACACTATCTGATCGTAGATCTCGTCTGATAAGACTGGAATGTCATGTTCGCCAGCCAAGTCTAGCATTTCCTTTACTACTTTGCTTTCGTAGAGTGCGCCGCATGGGTTGTTTGGGTTGATTATCGTTATGGCACGAGTCTTCTTGGAAATTTTCCTTCTGAGGTCGTCGATGTTGGGTTGCCAACCGTTTTCTTCGACAGTTTCGTATGTTATTGGGTTTCCTCCGAAGAATTTGGCGTATGAAATGTAAGGGGGGTATGTTGGTCCTGGAAGAAGAATTTCGTCTCCGGGGTTGATGAGTGCAGCCATTACCATTTGTATGCCTTCGGAAATTCCGGATGTGACGATTACGTCTTCAGGTGAGATTTCGACGTTGTTGACTCTTTTCTCTTTCTGGCTGATTGCTTCTCTTAGTTCGGGCAGTCCTTCTGAGGGCGAATAGTAGTTGGCTCTTTCTTCCACTGCCTTGGTTAAGGCTTGTTTTATGTGTGGTGGGGTGTCGAAGTCAAACGCGTTTGGGTCTCCTATGTTGAGGTAGTAGATTTTCTTGCCGGTTTTGGCAACTTGTTTAGCATAGGGGATTACGTCGCGGATTGCGTATTCTATTGTTCTTACTCTTTCGGTGGGCTTTATGATTGACATTACTATCACGGTCTAGGCCCTGAGTTTGTGTGAAAATGAGATAAAGATTGTGGATGGGCTATTGTACTTTGAATGTTGCTGACGCTTGGGACCCGTCTACGGTTGTCACGATGATGGTTACGTCTTTGCCGGCGTATGGGTTCCAGTACCATGGATAGACTATTGAGACTTCGGATCCGACGGCGACTTCAAATCCTGTTGAGCCGACGACCAGCAACGGTGAGGTTTCGTTTTTGATGAGCAGTGAGGTTATGGTTGCTTTGACCTTTGAGAACTCGCTGTTTCTTACTGTGATGTTTACGTATGGGGTTTCTGGTGAAAGGCTTGAGAATGATGCGTTCGTTATTTTCAGGTATGGAAGTTTCAAAGTGTAGGTCAGTTGGGTTTCGTTTGAGTCATACATCACGTGTGCTCTTATCGTGACGTTTGCTCCCACAAGGCTTGACCAGTTATATGCGCATGTAAAAGTGGCGTGTGCGCCTGGGGTTATCAGTGCTGTGTTGATGCTGGTTGGGTTCTGGTTGATGTCGATTCTCGTCACGTTGGCTGTTTGGAGCGAGTATGCAAGGTTGGTTATGTTTACCGAGAAAAGTGCTGTGTCGTCTAGGTCAAAGTGTACTTCGTCTATTCTTCCCGCATTTCTTGCTGGCGTCCGTACCGTTAGATGCGGGGACGCGAAGCCTTGTTTGGTGTAGGCGGTCATTGTGACGTCGATGTCTCGATAGCTTGCGTCTGTCCAGTTCCAAAGACAAATGAGTGTGACGGTTTGGCCCGTGTTGATCGTCAGTGGAAGAGTTGGGTTTGAGAGGTTTCCGCTTATGGTGTCGGTTGTGTTGCCGTGGGTGAAATCGATGCTTGTGATGTTTACGTAAGTTGCTGAGTCTGCGGAATTAGTGAGTGTAAGGGTGACTTGGTTTGTGTTTGTTTCGTTGAAATTGACCTGTGAAACCTGCAGGTTGACGGTTGAGGATACATCTGTCCTCATTTCGGCTGTGAAGCCTTCGAGGGTTTCGACTTGGACGATTGGTTTTATGTGTCCTTGCCAGTTGGCGTAACAGATGATTGGGATAGTTTCGTTGGGTTGAATTGTTTTGAGTAGTGTTATGCTTAGGTTGTCGACAGGGTTGTAGTCGAGGAGCACGCGGCTCAGGGTTAGGTTGATTGGCGAGTTTGCGTTTGTGACGGTTAGGTTGAAGTAGTTGATGCTTTCTGATGCGTCAAAATTGGTGTTTGCGTCAAGTCTGACGGAAGGGGTCAGGATGGAGCGTGCGGCTTCTGTGTTGTTTATTGATAGCACGTGTACTGTTATGATTCTTCCGGCCAGTCCGCCCCAGTCTAGGGAGCAGTTGAAAGTCTGTGTTGTTCCCCTTTGAAGGAGGATTGGGAGGCTTGGATCGCTGCTTTGTATGCTGGTTCTGTTGGTGCCT
>JBGOYH010000030.1:0-15717 GCA_041479575.1 Bathyarchaeia archaeon | reverse complement strand
TGTTAAAGGGCAGAGGAGTCGATTTAGACGGCAATCCTAAAGGAAAATGGATTCTTAAAGTTAAGATGGAGTGATTTCAAATGAGCAGAATGGTAATTCACGATTTGGTACTTCCGATAGTTCTTAGGAAAAGAACAACATTAGGATAATTAAGCGAAACGTGAAAAGCGCGCGAACTGTCGCAACCTGTAACAAAAGGATCTCAAAAGAAGAAACAGACAAAAACCCGAGTTTCACTGAAGGCTCTAAGGATAGACTCTAAATTTTTTCTGACAACTGTTTTTGCAACAATTCAAAAATCGAGACTACTTTGAGCAATGTTGAAAAGCACATCAATTGTAACAAGTTACTTAGCGCGCACCAAAATCAACATCCAAAGCAGCAAAACGGCACACCAAACCCCACGAAAAGACCTGGACAAAGACTCACGACAGTACTTCACGTGCTGAAAACCTAGGGGGGAGGGGGTAGGTCATTTTTGGCTTGAAAACAACCAAAAACCATGTTGAACAGTCCATACTGTAGTCCTACCTTCTATGTAAACGAAATCACCCGCGCAGTCACGAAGACAACACAGGTCACAAACGCCCAAATAACCTACTCAACAACGTACCTGTAAGCTGTGTGCTCGCCTGCTGTCGGGCTTTTTCTTATTACCCGCAACACGTCTCCAGGCTTGGCCCCTATGGCTTTAACCGTCGGGTCAACGGAGCTGATCTGTGGCAGCTGGTACGGCTTGACCCTGAATTTCGAGAGGAGCTCGGTTCTCTCTTCTTCAGTCAAGATTTCCTGTTTCGGAACAAGCTTATGCTGGAAAATATCAAAAGCAGGAAACGTCTTAGGCAAAAGTTCAATCTTCTTCTTCTTAGCACCCTGTTTAACAGCATGAGTGTACCTCCCATCCGTAACTATAATACCCCTCTCCAACTCGGCGTCTTTCATGGCCTTTGAAAGCCGGTTTATGCTGTTTATGCCAACCGTTGTCTCCCCTGGAACACACCACACCAACGCTTTCTGCTTCTCTTTCGGAATTTCAACAATGTAGCCAATCGCATCATCATGCTTCTGCTTCTTAACGAGTTTGTATCCTCTGAGCTTAATCAAAACCTCGGCCTTGCGCTCTTCAAGAGTCATAAGCTTCTTACTCAAACCCTGAACCCTCAATCACAAGAACATTCGAAACCTAAACAACGCATCAACCCTTAAACCTTACGCTTCAACGAAGCAAAAGAGTTGTTTTCCGAAAAGTTGAATGGATTGGAGGCGAACATTAAGCACACTAATCTTCAATTGGAAAGAAATCCGATGATTGTAAAGCGCCTCATGCCGATAATAAGCTATGACAAGACCCCAGAAATCGCACAAGTCGCGACAAAGAGCAGAAAAACAATAAAACAAGCAATATTCGACATGAAATTACAGATCAAAGGGAAACTCGGACGAGCTTCCTGATCCAGCGAAAATGGTCCAACCAAATCAATGCTCAAGTTCGAAGCACCACCTTCTCTGCGAAAGTTCTTACCTTTTCGGCATATTTGCAGATTGTTTCTGAGGAAAAGGGTTTCACTGCGTTGAGATCCTTGTCCAACGTGTCTCCAGGCACAAACTGCTGCAAAGCCCACGTTCTTGCACCCTTGACCAGCTCGCACATCAAATGTATGTCAGATATCTCGACAAAACCCGGCACGACCGTCGTTCTGAACTCATAGTCAACCTTGCCCATTTTCAGCATCTCCACCGTACGAACAAGTTCAGTCGTGTCTTTAGCCCCAAGTGAGGGATATTTCTCCAAGCTGGTTTTCACATCTAGCGCAACGTAGTCCACATATGGCAGACATTCTTCCAGCACGCGCGAATCAAGGCCGTTCGTGTCGAGTTTCACCGTGAACCCCCTTTCCTTCAGTTTCTTCAAGAGCTTCGGCAGTTCTTTGTGTATTGTAGGCTCTCCGCCGGTGATCACGACTGCATCAACGTACTTCCGGCGTTCTTCAAGAATCTTCAGCGCCGTCTCCTCAGTAAGGAACGGGGGCTTGGGGTCGACTACGATTCGCCAATTATGGCAGAATGGGCAGCGTAGATTGCAGCCGGGAGTAAACAGCACCGAGCATATATGATTAGGGAAGTCGACCAAGCTCGTTTTTTGAAGACCGCTGAATTTCATGCAGTGATCACTTGTGCAGGAACGGCTGGCATAGTTGCTGATCTGTCAAAGGTTTTTCTAATTGCGAACTCCGCTTGTTTGCCATCGTTCCACTGGTCGACCGGCCTCAAGTAGCCCACAACTCTTGAGTAGACCTCACATTTGGCTCCGCATGTCGGACATTGCTTGTGCTCGCCATTGATGTAGCCATGGGTTGGACAGATGCTGAACGTTGGCGTTAGCGTAAAGTAGGGCAGATGTGAGCTCCATGCGACTTTTTTGATGAGTTCTGAAGAGGTCTTCCACGAGGGAAGTCTCTCGCCGAGGAAGATGTGGAAGACTGTCCCGCCTGTGTAAAGCGTCTGAAGCCTGTCCTGATGCTCCAATGCTTCAAACAGGTCGCCTTCAAAATCCACTGGCAACTGTGAGGAGTTGGTGTAGAAAGGCTCAGCTCCGTTTACCAAGTGCTTTTGGTTAGCGGCAACAATATCTGGGTACTTTTTCCTGTCTATCCTTGCGAGCCTGTAGCTCGTTCCTTCGGCTGGCGTGGCTTCAAGGTTGTACATGTTTCCCGTTTCATCTTGGAACTGCAGCAACCTGTTACGCATAAATTTGAGCGCCCTCATCGCGAATTCTATCCCATCGCCTGAGACGATGCTGACGCCGAACAGGTTTAGAATAGCCTCGTTCATTCCTAGGATGCCTATTGTTGAGAAGTGATTTTGCCAGTAATGCCCATATTCCATCTTGACATCGCGTAGATAACGCTTTGAATACGGGTACAAACCGTTCTCAGTGAAGGTTTCCAGGACTTTCCGTTTTGTTTCCAAGCTCTCTTTGGCAATTTCCATTAGTTTTTCAAGTCGTTCGAAGAATTCGTCTTCGTCTTTCGCTAGGTATCCGATCCTTGGCAGGTTCAGTGTTACGACGCCTATCGACCCGGTCAATGGGTTTGCGCCGAAGAAGCCTCCGCCTCGGTTTCTCAGTTCACGGTTGTCGATTCTCAGTCTGCAGCACATGCTTCGGACGTCTTCAGGCTTCATGTCGGTGTTGATGAAGTTCGAGAAGTATGGCACACCGTATTTGGCCGTGACTTCGAAGATTTTTTGGGTAATAGGCGCGTCCCAGTCAAAGTTCTTTGTGACGCAGTATGTGGGGATTGGAAAAGTAAACACTCTTCCTTTTGAGTCGCCCTGACTCATTACGTCAGCGAAAGCGGCGTTGAACATGTCCATTTCTGTTTGCATTTCTCCATAAGTGAGATCCATCTGTTTGCCGCCGATGATGACTCCCTCGTTCTTTATGTATTCTGGCACTTTCATGTCTAACGTCACGTTTGTGAACGGTGTCTGGAAACCTACACGCGTGGGCACGTTCATGTTGAAGAAGAATTCTTGCAGTCCCTGTTCGACTTCTTTCTGGCTCAGGCCGTCGTAGTGTATGAACGGCGCCAGATAAGTGTCAAAGGTGCTAAAGGCTTGAGCACCCGCTGCTTCACCCTGAAGGGTGTAGAAGAAGTTGACAATCTGTCCAAGGGCTGTTCTGAAATGTTTGGCGGGTTTGCTTTCAATTTTGCCTGAGACACCTCCGAACCCTGACGCCAGCAGTTCTCTCAAATCCCAGCCAACGCAGTATGCACCTAGCACTCCGAGGTCGTGGATGTGCATGTCTCCTGAAAAGTGAGCGTCTGCGATGTTCGGCGGGTAGATCCTGCTGATCCAGTACTTTGCAATGACAGTTGATGACAGGTAATTGTTCAAGCCTTGAAGAGAATAGCTCATGTTGCTGTTTTCTCGAACACGCCAGTCTTCAATCTCCAAGTAGGAATCAACAAGATCGGCGTCGCTCAGAATTGCAGCCAGTTCCCTTTGGTCCTGATGCTGTTTGCGGTATAGGATGTAGGCCTTGGCGGTTCTCGCACGGCCATCCTCTATAAGCGTTTTCTCGACCAGATCCTGGATTTCCTCTACCGTTGGAACGCCGTCTTCGCCGAAACGGATTTTGAGCTGAGTCATAACCTGATCGCTCAAGCGTTTCGCGAGGTCACGATCACTTCCGCCCACGGCTTTTGCGGCTTTCCAAATGGCCTTTGTTATACGTTCTTGATCAAACTGTTCTAATCTACCATCACGTTTTCGTACAAACTTCATGTTTTTACCTCTTTGATTAATTTCTGAAAATCTTCAGGTTCCTCAAACTCCTTGTAGACCGAGGCGAACCTGATGTAAGCCACCCGGTCAAGCTTCTTCAAATGCTTCACAACTGAGTCCCCTATTTCTCGGGAGCTGACTTCCTCTTTTCCAAGCGCCACCAAATCTTGTCTGACGCGTTCTCCTAACTCGTGGATCTGATCCATCGTCACGGGTCGCTTCTCGCAAGCTTTCTGTAGACCTCTTACAATTTTGTTGAGGTCAAAACGTTCAGACCTGCCGTCTTTCTTCTTCACCATCAACTCAACAGTTTCCACATATTCGTATGAGGTGAAACGTTTTCCACAGTCTGCGCACTCTTTGCGTCTTCTGACTGTGTTGTCAGGAGAATCTCTTGTTTCAAGGGTTTTCAGGTTTTCAGACCCGCAATATGGACATTTCACATCATCACCACTCGTGCGCTCCACAGTTGCTAGTGTTTTCATAACTAAAGCGAACGCTGTATCTAGTGTCTGGCTATTTAAACCCTTTACACAATAAAGTTGAATATATCAAGAAAACACTACGAAACGCCATGTTCAACATAGACAAAATAGCGCAAAAATGAATTGATAAAGCGAGTTGTTCCAGTAAAAGAGCTTCATTTCTTGCCGATGCTAAAAATGTTTAAGATTTTCGTGCAGTCAACCACCCGCGAACGAGTTCTCAAGGGTGTCTACACTCTTTCTGAGAACGAAAGACCATTTTCTTTCCTCTTTCTTGACAAAACCTGCTTTCTCATAGAGCTGGCGAGCGGGCGTATTTTTCTTTAACACGGTGAGTTCAAGCCAACTTCTGCCTAGTCTGCGTGCTACTCTTGCACAGTAGTTGAGCATGCAAGTTGCCAACCCACATCTTCTGTACTCAGGCGCAACAGCTAAACTTCCTATAAACAGCGCATCAGGTTTCTCGCGAAGGACCAAAACGGCTGTCATCTGTTCTTTCAGCTTAACGAAATAACGTTCATCACCAAACAAAGCAAGTTCGCATCCGAGTATGTAAGGCACAGCCATGAACAGACCTACTAGTCTAGAGCCTTCAAAAAACCATTATGGCCTTTCCATGTTCGCTTCTTCTGAAGAAATTGAAATTGTAAAGGTTGAACAGCAAATGCTCGGATTTCTTTGCAGGGATTATTCGAAGAATTCGATCCAGACTGCAGATGTTAACGCCGCTTCGCGAAGCTTTGCTTGTGTACATAGAAGTCTACTGCGCCTTAGCAGTTCTGGACGAAGCGAAAACTCCAGCAGCAAGAAGTAACACAATGCCAAGTGAAGGAAAGACGACGGTGTATTGTAGCCCGCGCTGTATGCTGATTCCCAATATGAAACCGCTGATTATCGGTCCGAGAGTCTGGCCGACATCCATTATTGTGTCGATAAATCCCATCGACGTCCCGACTACCTCTTTAGATACAAGATCGCTGACGAGCGCATGCACAGAACCCATGACGGTTGCAAGGCCCAGCCCGTAAACTATTGCAAGCAATAGTAAGACCCAAAAATCTGTCATGAATGGCATCGCGAATAGAGGAAGACTGGAAAGTATGCAACCTGTTACTATTGGGATTTGTCTTCCAACTCTGTCTGATACTCTGCCCATGTAGGGGCGTGCGAAGATTCCTACGCCTATTATGCTTGTTATGATTATGCCTGTGCGGAGCTCGTCCAGTTTTACAATTTCAGGCAGGTAACCGCCGAGGTAGTATTCAAGCGAGCCGTACGCATAGTATGTACAAGCCTGAACGAAGCTGACAAGTAACACTCCCGGACACTGAGCTACTGTTCTCCATCCATGGAAAATTTTTCCAGCAATTTCCCCGGTCTTTTCGTGATCTGCAAGCGTCTCTGCTTTCTTTTCTCGCAGGAAGGGCAAAGCCATGAGCACTGCTGTGAGGCCAGCAATACCGACAGCCAAGTATAAGGAGTGAAAGTTGTTTGCAGTGGAGAACAGTATGTATCCGCCAAGTGTTGGAGCAATGACCCTTCCGACATATGTTGCCGAAGAAAAAAGAGAGATACGTTCTCCTCTCTTTGTTGGAAAAGCTTCTGCCAATGCGGCTTCAGCAACCGGCACAAAGATTGCGGTCGCGAATCCGTGGTAGAATCTGACGAGTATCAGTTGCCACCACACGGTGATTAGAAGATACAGGAACGGCGCGGAAGCGAAGACGATTCCGGAAATCAACAGGAACTTCTTCCGTCCGTATACATCTGAGAGCGAGGCAGCAGGCAAACTCACCAAGATTCCGGGTATTGTTGATGCAGAGGCTACAAAACCCGTCCAGTTCGTCGGAGTTCCGAGGCTTAATGCGAAGGGCTTCAGAACTGGGTTTTTCGACATTGTTGAGCTTAGAATCGCGAAGAAACCCATAATGCAGAGTGTCAAGAAGACAGTGTTCTCGGTGTTTTTGGATATTTCCATTTGCGAACCAGCCTAGACATTTTGGCTTTTCGCTCTAATAGAAAACAAGGTAGAAATAAGATTACTGTATGCTTTCGGTTAGAATTGCTTATATTGACTGTTCTCTTTCAAGGTAGCATACAGCGCGTCCATAACTGTGAATGCTTTCGCTATGGTTTCGCAGTCTGTCAGTGACGTCTTTTCCAGTCCTCTCAAGATGCTGCAAACTCCAACTGTCTCCTTTAGCTGCATTGCGTCTGGATTCTCTTCATTGAGTTCATAGTCGCGTATTATGTTTCTGATCTTGTTTACAATGGAGTCTTTCACTTGGTATTTTTCCGCCAGAACGTCAAATGTCGTCTTTGCTCCTTTGATGGGTTTGATCTCAGATTTAGGCAACGTAAATCCGATTGCTCCTTCAGGAATCTCCGAATCTTGTCCCACAAACTCGAAGACTGCATCCTTGTCTATGAATCGTTTGATCAACCATGCTGATGTACATCTATCAACATGGGGTTTTTGCTTTGTTACCCATAACATGGCTTCGCGGCTTCCCTCATGTGCAGAAAAGATGAAACTGCCGTTGTCACTTCAGCAGTTTTTTCCTCAGGAATTCTCTTCGCTGTTTTCGGTCCATTTTTTCAATTTCACTCTTGCACTTTTCGCGAATTAGCTTCAGTTTGCAGAACGTGTAAAATGCGTCGTACACTGGTGCAGCCTTTGCAATCGCTTCATGATCATCTTTTGCAGCCATCGAGATTCCTGTCATCACAGCGTCAAGTCCAGCTGCTTCAGGCGCGTCAGGCTTGTCTGTGTCTGCTGACCGGACAATTCTCGCAACCTCTAGCACTACTGGGTCTTTGATCTTGTACTTCTCAACGATTGCATCGAAACTGCATTTGTCTCCATGATGTCCCAATTCAACGCCGGGCGCATCATAAGGTATTGCCTTTTCTTTTTTGACGACCTCTTCTATTTTCTCAACAGGTACAAAAATGAACTCAGCTTTCGAGTCAATGAACCTCTTTATCAGCCAAGGGCAAGCGGTTCTGTCTACATGCACGCATTCACGAGTCACCCATTTCACGATACTCACTCGCTTAGGTTGTGTGCATTAGCCTTGATAAAGGACGTTAGAATTGCCGCAAGCCACAGGCATTTGATTGATGTTCTCTTTCCGAAGCTTCCTTCCTACATCCACTCTGCATACTAGCCCAAACAGCCAGCTCCATTCTCCTTCTTAAATCAGCCGTTGCGGGGCATGTGAAAAAAGAGGCAGCTTCAACGCTGAAATCGCTTTCTTTATCCAGTGTGAAGCCCGGTCTATGCTGTATTACGGTAGTTCTGTGCTATCAGAATACCATCGTCGTTGCTTACTATGCCGTCGCCATTTATATCCGCCTGAGCATTCCAGCTTGGGTCACCTTCATGAGTACCCCATGCAGCGTCGAAAGCTGTCCAGTCATTTATGTTGACCTTGTTATCACCATTTACGTCGCCGATGATTTTCACTTTGACAGTGCCATCAATGAACACGTTGTTGATCAAGTTTGATTCGTACGGCACAGAGGAGGCTTCAGCCTTAAGCGCGTACATGTTGCCTGCGGCGACGTCGCTTGTGTTCCAAGTGAACACTATGGTAAGGTTAGCGCCTGGATTGAGGTTGACCACGTCAAACGTTCCGAACAGTGTACTGTTGTGGTAGACTCTAACAGTGAAGTTTTCAGCCACGTCTCCTTCATTGCTGGCGACCACATTGACCATTACCAGTCTCCCGACGTAGGTTTCATGCGTTGACGGGAGTACGTCAACTATCGCCACATCGTGGCGTAGTATCGTGACCAAACCGTCTTCAGTTGTATGAGCAATAGAGTTTCCTAAGCGATCAAACAGCGCTGTGTCGTACAGATGTAGTGGACTCTGACCGCGATTCATGGCTTTGAATTCGATGCTTGCCAGAGCAACAGGTGGAGTCGTTGTGATTGAGGGTCCTTCATATGTTACGTTGACCCAAACAAGGCCCAACAGATCGCTTATGACCCAGTTTCCAAGAGGCAGGTTGGCCTCTGGCAGAAGTGTCACACCCACGACGTCAAGCATTACAGTGTTGAAGCTCATCTTGAATTCATAACGCGTCAAATTGCTGACATCAGCCACTGAAATGTTAATTGAGAACCTCTCTCCTACGACCAACAATTCACGGAGAATGAGAGGCGGGTCCACGAATAGCTTCGTATCTGGAGTCTGCAATGTGAATGCCGAGCGTAACGCAATAGCGGCAGGCAGTATTCCGACACACAAGAAAACTAGCACAGCAAGGACTTTTCTGTTGTCTTTCATCCTTCTCCCTATCTACTACCTTATCAGCACGAGTTCTTAAGTTTTTGCGAAACCGTGCCAATCAGATCAGTTAACAAGAATGAGCAGAATCTAAACGTTTATTACGTTTTCACTCGCCACTTCTCAGGACGAAACTTGACAGTGCAAATTCGAAGTTTTGTGGAGAAGGATTTGTCGACACTGGTCAATCTTCTTAATGATGCGCGCAAGGGATCCTATGAATTCATGCCCTTGACTGAAGAGGAAGTGTTTGCCAGAATACAAGAAGGAAAGTCTCGGATCTTGATGGCCGAAGATAGCGGCGAGATCGTAGGTTCTGTCACCTACAACGACGGGTATTGGGGCGAAGAGATTAGATGGCTTACTGTCTGCGACAGGGCTGATCGGGAACTCGTTGAAAACACGTTGGTAACAGAAGCTGAGGAACTAGTCCATGGACAATCAGTTTTCACTTCAGTTGATTCTGAAAGTCCGAGAATCAATGAGTGGGTGGAAAGAGGCTACAGGCCTGAGGGCGGACTGTACTAGATGATTGCAAAACTCGAGGGGATACGTCCAGTTCCTACTGTCCCTGAAGGAATTGTTCTTCGCAGCATGAAACCTTACGGCGCACAAAAGGTAGTTGAAACAACGAACGCAGTTTTTGGGTGGGAGAGACTTAAGCTCGATTTTGTTGAGAAAGGCAAGGTAGATTCACCACCTTTCAACGAAGAATGGGTTCATTTGGCGGAGGCCGGGGACAGGATACTCTCTGTTGTTGTTGCATGGCCTGCGGTGAAGTACAATCAGTATTTCGAAGCGAAACGGGGCTACTTGGGCCCAGCTGCTACAATCCCCGAGTATCGCTCTAAGAAACTCGCGTCTGCCCTTACCGTACGGGCGATGAATTTCCTATATGAAAAGGGTTTGGATACAGTTATCCTGCACACCTCTGAGCGTAATGCTCCATCTGTGACTCTGCTCAGGAATATTGGATTCGAAATAGGGCACCTTTCGAAGTTCCTGAGGAAAAATATGCGGCAGCAGGGCTAATCCGACTTTCTAGCGAAGATGGAAAACTCGACTAGTTCCAAAGTGATGAAGAAATAGTCAAAAAATTGGAGTGGAAATAGTCATTTGCCTTTCTGAGTTACCTCTTTCTCCATGTCCAGTTCTTTTACTCTGGCTTGTATGAATTCAGCAACTCGGTCTTGGCTGTATTGCTTTTCGGCCTGCTGCTTGTTTAGCTGATCTTCAATTGTTTTCAGAACCTTTTTGACGTCAAATGGCTTCACTATGTAAGCATCTGCTCCTTTGTTCACGGCTTCCACAGCGTTCTGCAGGGTTGGATAGCCCGTAACTATCACTTTTCGCATTCTTGGTGTCGTTTCTCTGATCTTTGTGAGAAGCTCTATTCCTTCCATGTCTGGAAGTCTGATGTCGATCAAAGCGATATTGTAGAATTTCCTCTTGCTTTTCTCTATGGCTTCTTTTGCCGTTCCGACAGACTCAACAGTATATCCTTCATCTTCAAGTATGGCTATGACAACTTTTCTTATGTTTTCGTCGTCATCAACAACAAGGATTCTTGCGTTTCTACTCATTTCATCTTCACCTCTCCTGCATGCACGATTCGTCTTTTCGCATCGTCAACGTATACAACAAGGTCTACATCTTGTACGTCTTCCAAGTTTAGTCCCAGTTTTTCGTAGAAGGACTTTGTGATGATTTTTTCGATGTAGGGTGCTCCAGGTCCAAAGATTCTCATCAAAGCTTGTTTGAAATCAGTCAGATTCAATGGAATGTCCTCCTTCTTCAGTTGAAAAGAAGCCTCAAGGTGGTAGAAGATTGCTTCTCTTGGCGAATCTCCGAGCGAGGAAAGGCCTTCTTCAATGGCGGCTAAGAGAACTTTCGTGAAATGATCCTGAGGCAATCCTTACCCTCGCTATGTCAATGCAGGCTGAGAATGAAACACTTGGATGCCTGATAAATTGTTTGTGAACTTAGAATATGAATTAGTGTGTTAGTTTTCGCAGACCAATAAACGTAATCTTCGCTTCGATTTCAGTTTCTTTTCTTCTGCTTGGAAAAGATTTGTTCAGCTGTCCTAACATAATCGATAAACTTGAATTCTTTGCCTTCATCCCATCTCAAGGTTCTTCCCTTTGGCTTCATTGTTTCATAGAGCTTCTTCATTATCAAGATTTCAAGGAACCTGGTGCCAACCCCGAAGATACTCTCAAGTCCGCTTTCGAAATCTTCGAGACGGCGGGGAATTTGGTCTCTAGGGACTTTGAATGTGGTTTCAAGATGAAAGTAAATCGATTGTTTAGCCGAGTCACCAAGCGAGGAGAAAGCATCATCTACTGCTTCAAGAAAGAATTTTTGGAAGTTTTTGGCCGCCATGTGTCAAATTCCTCGGGGATAAGTCCTGACTGATGTGTGAATTTGTGTATTATAAAAGGTTGATGTGCTCTTAAATTTAACCCCCAAGAGCTTTGATCTGTCAGTTAAGTTTGAATCACATAATAATGATATTTGCAGAACTCCATTCGATATGCCAAGCGGTGCAAGGCTGTTCTAGGGAACTGATGCTTGACAAAGCACTTTTTCAACGTAATACTTTGTTATCTCGTCTGAGGCAAGTCCAATTTCTTCTTCTATCTTCCGGAGAACTGCCTGCCATATCTTTCTAACGATGTTTATCCGTCGATCGAAGTCTTCTGCCGTGATATCTCTGATTTTGATTGCATCATAAAGGAGCTTACTATTTCTAGGTAACCATTTCAAACTTTGGAAATAGAACATTCTCCATTTTTGTGGAGGCAGAAATTCCTTGTTCAAAGCAAATATCGCCTCCAAAATCAATTCGATGGCGTAGTTCAGACAGTAGTGTGCAGACACCATATCACCGCGATCAATCCAAGCCTCAGTGAAACTGCCGATATCCTTCTGAGCAGGACAACAGTACCATCTCATATATTCCGCGCATACCACTACCCTTCGAACCCAAAACTCCTGTGGAACTTTCAGCTTGTATTCGAGCATTCTCTTGATTTGCTTTTTTGGGTCGAAGATCACCTTCGCGTTTGAGAAATCCCATTTCTCGGTTTCATTCCAGACTCTGTCTTTGAAGTCATTGAGACAATGTATTTCCAGATCGATATCTAATCCTGATTGTTTCTGCTCCTCAAGGGCAATCAGACGGATCTTTTTCCGTAAAAGCTCATCTTTTTTGGTAATGAAAACGGTTAGGTCAACATCTGAGTATCTGTCGACAAAATCCCTCGCTAAGCCTCCAAGGAAAACAATTCCAGCAATATTATCGCACGCAGTTATCCTGGATTGGAGTCTTTCGGCAACGTGTCTGAATTGTTTTATCTGGTTTTTTCCCTTCAGTCTGCAGCTCACGTAGGTAGCCCCAGATGTTTTGCGTCCAGTACTTGATTTATGTGTGTCTATAGGGCGCGCTGTCCGGCGGTCTACTATGTCATTAAAAGAGCTTTTTCACGAACAGATGTTCTGTTGATTGGCATTGAGGAACTAGGGGGACCTGAGGAAGAAGCTTAAACATCCTTGTGAAGGAGAAAAAGGAGGGGGTTGTGAAGCTTTCATCGTTTCTTTATTGAAGATATGAACTCGTCTATTGGTACAGCGGGGATGCTCATGATTTTGATTGTGCCTCTTGAGCCGAGTTCGATTGAGACTTTGCCGATGGTCTTGTTGTCAGGTGCTTCTACGATGCTTGCAAAGTCGTATGGCCCGAGAAGTGCGTATTGGCTGATGACCTTGACGCCGAAGGCTTCGAGTTCTTTGTTGACTTCTTTGATTCTGCTTGGCTTTTCTTTGATGGTTTTCCAACCTTCATCTGTCAGATTGGAAAGCAAAATGTAGTAGGACATTCTAAGCACCAGCTCTCAACTATGTGATGTTTTGGAATTTCAGCTTTTCTACTCTTCTTCAAAATAGAAAAATGGAGAGTCGTTTTGTGGCAGGTCTGCACTGAAACCGTCATTGTTGATTTGTGTTCTTTATTCCATGCCCCATTTCTTGGTTATCTTCACGAGCAGGAAGATCACGAGCGCCACGATGATGAAGGTTATCACCGCTACAAGGAAGTCTCCTATTCCGAATATTTGCCCTCCGTAACCAGTCGGCGGGTTTCCTTGGGGATCCAATGTTGTCGACGGAAACGGAATCTTGAAAGTCGCTAGATTTCCAAGTCCAGGTATTGCAAGACCTATTATTGGCATTATCAAGTCTTTGACCAGTGCCAGCACTACGGCTCCTAGATAGACGCCGATAATGAAAGCAACAGCGAGACCCATCACCTTATATTTCGATATGAAGTCCATGAATTCAGCCCACATGCCCTTTGGCGCCAGCGGTGCAGGTGCAGGTTTTGGTTCCAAAAGCGTTCGGATTTTCTTCAGTTCTTCTAGCATGTCGTCTTCTTTTGCCAAAATATCCACCTTGGCATCAACTTCTTTTTCAGAAGGTTAATAAGAGTTTGGGTCTCAGTGGGCCGAGCCGGATTCGAACCGGCGACCTTTCGGTTATCAGCCGAATGCTCCAGCCAAGCTGAGCTACCGGCCCCCAAGTGAGACATCTAGTATAGGTTAATGAGTGTTTTTAAGGGTTTTTGGACACCTTTTTCGTAGGAACGATTTCTTTTTGTGAGGGATCGCCGGATCGTCGGAGCATCGGTCTGGCCTCAGTCTATGACGGCAACGTCTTGTAGGCTTTCAAGCTTCATTTCCTTAGCAGTCTTGACTATTCCAAAATCCACATGCATAAGCGGCAGAAGCACGATTGTCTGAATCGACTTCAATGCTAACTGTTTTGCTCGCAGGCATCTTGCGTGTCCATCCAAAACATAGTATTTTTCATCATACTCTATGCAAGCAATTGGAACGAGAAGTCTGCTTATTGCTTCAATCTGGGTCTTCAATACTTCTGGTTGTGTTGGTGACAGGTCTTTGAGGGCAACCTGCTTTTTCTTCATGTAGAAGGGTATGTGGTACAGGGCTTCGTATTGTTTCAATATTTTGAGTATGCGTCCCCACGCCTGTAGGATTAGGTTGTCTATCGGGGCTACTTCTCTGATGGGAAGGTCTTCGAGCGATGATCTTGGGACATCACGGTATTTTGCGCCATGAGGGAATCTGAGGATTTCAGCCTTGATTGTCTTCTTCATGAGCTTTCTGTAGATATAAGAACGGTGATGGCCGTCTAGCACGAAATAGTCGGTTCCACGTTCCACGGCTATGATTGGCGCGTCATAGCCTTCTGTGACGACTTTCAAAAACACAAGCGCCAGTTTGTCGTTCTCAAGGAAGTCCTCGGTTGGATAGAGCCTGTCGAGCTCAATATCGAGAGAATCGGTTTCGAGGCGGACCTCGTAAATGATTTCAAAGCTTCTTTTTAGGCTTTCCAGTTTTTGGGGAACGCTTTCCCAGGTTGACAGTTCTATTTTTCGCACAAGGCATCGGCCTGCAGTTCTTACTTTGATCGTTCTATCGTATAGATATTTGGTTGGCGTGGGCACGGAACGCTTTTAATTGTTTGCACCTGTATTCTTGTTTGGGCCCGTAGCCCAGTCTGGATTAAGGCGTCGGCCTTCGGAGCCGGAGAACGGGGGTTCAAATCCCTCCGGGCCCGCTAATGGCAACGAAACAATATCGACTTTAAGGTAGGAAAACCTGCATTATGCAAGTTTGTAGTTTTCCTTTCCTTCTTGGTTCGTTCTTGGCATGGTTATTATGAATTGAACTCCTTTTCCTGGTTCGCCTGTTTCTTTTATGTTCCAACCATAGACTTCCATCATCATTCGTATGAGGTATAAGCCGTAACCTGAGCCTTTGCCCGTTGTGAATCCTTCGTGAAAGATTTTGGGTTTTACGGCGTGTGGTAGGACTGCAGTGTGGACTGTTCAACATGGTTTTTGGTTGAAAAACAGCCAAAAAAGACCTACCCCCTCCCCCCTAGGTTTTTGCTGCGGCTGGTATTGTGGGTGAGTCTTCGGTTGGTGTTCCGCTTGGTTCCTGAGGCAGCGTTTGCTGTTTTTCAACATACGAAGTGTTGGTTTCCGGCGAATTGGAGTGCGTGTTTAGATTATGTTTTTGCTGTGTTGTATGACAGTAGCCCAACGTAACCGAGAGCTGTGAAGACGGTGAACCATTCAAGCAGAGGTGTATTGGATACGAAGAGGAATGTGAGGTTTATCGCGGCTACAATGAATCCGTAGCCTGCGATGGCTTTGATGTGGCGGGGATGCGTGAAGAGGGATGCTCCCATTAGGACGAGCACTATTAGGTTGAGTAGGAAGAAGATGTCTGACCATAAGCTGTGTAGGGACCCAGCGTCTTCTGAGAAAACGCCGATCATTATCAAGGCAAAAGCTGCTGCGCAGCCGATTGCTTGGGTGAGAAGTAAGGCTGTTTTTCTCCATTTCTCTGTTGTGTACCATTTGTACATTCCGATGAAGAATGGGAACAGCGTTATTCCTGTGAAGATGCAGCCTAGGTCATAGATGATTGCGCCTCTGGGGTTGTAGGTTGAGTTGCCTAGGTCGCTCAGCCAGCTTGTCACTGGACTGTAGGCTGTTGGGAACAGAGCCCATGAACTGAAGGTGAAGACGCAGTAAAGCACGATGACGGCGACGCC
>JBGOYH010000029.1:0-15937 GCA_041479575.1 Bathyarchaeia archaeon | reverse complement strand
TAGCTGGTGAAAGTCGAAATAATCATGGCGCCTATGATGATATCACGTCAGTATGAAGGGATTTAAGTTTGGTTCTTTTTTCCCAAGATGATTTGACATTAAATTGATTCTGAGGCGCCACAACACCATCTTCTAAAGTAGGCTCACAATGAGCTTGCAGAGCAACTGAAAGCAGAGAAAAAACTCGGTGAAGGAATAAAGAGAAATGTGGAGAGTATTGGATATAGCGTCTGAGGAAGAGCCGCAGTCCAAGCAAACTGTAAACTGGCTTAAAAGGACTGATAGAAGATTATTCCATAGTGGCATGACGATTATTGACGTTGAACGGTTTTTGTCAGTATTTTTGGACCAGAAAGAAAAGAGAGAATACTACGAAACTGTTTTCTCATGTTTACCACTTTTCAATCCTCTATTGTCGGATTCCACCCTAACGCTAAGATATCCGATTCCCGCAAGTGGTGGCAAGATGTGTGACAACAGTTGTTCTGCGGTGAGTGGGCGGACTATGCCGTTTGAACTGGTTTGTGTCCAGCCGTTCTTCTCTTTGCGGTAACTCTGTGTCTTGCCGCGCTTAGTTGTGATGTAGATTGTGCACTCATTATTCTTCAACTGAATTCACCAATCCACACGGTATCCTTTCGGTTCTGCTATAACTTTTCCGCAAAACCAAAAAACTGGCTTGTCAACCGTAGTTTTGGTTGTTTGGGGTGAAGTTTTATCCCAAAACCCAAACCCCAAAAAGCTTCACAGCCAACTTCATGTACTGCAGGGTGTGTAATCCAATCTGCAAGAGACTTGAGCACCTTGGAATAGTTGCATAGAATACGATTCGTCTTTTCAGTTGGATTGACCGAGATCGGAGGCATAGAAGATAGTTCTATATTATATTTCCCACAAAGCTAATAGGAGTTTGAGTCTACTTTGTTTTTTGGGGAAAGTGGGGATTTAACCACTGCTCACACTGACCATAGCTCGCGGACTTATTTGAGAGTTACCTTTCCCCGTTGCCAAAGGGGTGCAACGATATAAGAATAGGAGTAAAAGGAGGTGAAAAACAGTGAAGCATAAAAGGCTGTTAAGTGTCTCTTTGGTCTGCATTCTGCTGATTTCTGGGATTCTTGTCGTATGGTCTGCTTCAACTCGTCTGATACGTGCGTATGACTATGCATCTCAGCTCGCGGCAACGGCCGCTCCGGCGGCCGGGAGCAGTACGAATCTGTCATTGTTGATATACAGTGATCCTCAATCACTTCGGCAAGGTATAGGTCTTTTCCAATTGGTCAAGGCCCAGAACATTGAGTGGAAAGGAACAAGCACAGATGCACAAGGGAATCCTGTAAACGTTGCATTCAAGCTTGGAAGCGTCTACTTCGGAAAAGTAAACGAGGATCGCTTCAGCGGCAATGCAACTGGACTGGACGCGCACGTTTCTATGGGCGACTTGCTTGATGTGACGGTGAGAGCTGACAAAGTTGACATTAACGTGACGTTCTGGACGTACCTAGGCGCGTTTCCTGCGGTCAACATCACTGGAGTACTAACGGGCAACGTCTATGTCCGACTGTCAGTCGCGGTTCTGCCGTTTCCAGGACTGGATCTGGCGTTGTATGAGTACAGTGGCGACAAATTCTCCGCGTCTATATGCGTAATGAAACCGATGAACCTAGCCATAGTAAACCCTGCGAATAATCAGAGAGTCAGCAACGATGTGACGGTTCAAGCAACTATCCAGGCTGTGCCAGAACTCAGTGTTGAAAACGTGATGTGTGGGACCGACTACGGAGAGCAAATGCCCATGCAATTCAACCAGGCAAACGGCCGCTGGGAATGCGTCTGGCATTCCTACAATTCTGGAAATGGATGGCACGGGCTCAATGTGCATGCCGAGGCAGTTGAGAGAAAGAACGGCCAAGAGTTCAGATATTCAAGCGATGCCGGAATCAACGTGGAAGTCAATAATCCTTGGGTGAATTCGTACCAGTCCAAGGACCAGGGGCTAGAGATGTTCGGCGGACTACAAATAAACGTGAACTTCGATTCGATCGCTTGGAACCGAGGCACGACCTTCAACTTCCCGCCTTCGGCCGGTTTGAACCTTGAGGCACCAGAATACTCGATGAACGGGCAAATCAGGTTCAACTGTTGGAGGATAGACGGTGAACAAGGGAACACTTTGTTCCAGTCATTTGACCGCACATTGACGGTCACGCAGGACGTCGCAGACATGCTATTTGACGGTGGAGGCAGAGCAAGAGAACTAAAATGCATCTACGTGCCAAACGTGCCAACCTAGCGCCTATGAGAATGCGAGACCTGAACCCAAGACAAATGCAGCAGGTCTCGCCCGACTCTTTTTCTCTGAAGCGAACATCCGAAACCAGACTGCTTTTCTTGAAAGCTAATGACGCGAGTAGTCTGTTCTCATAGATTTCTAGCGCGCACACAGCATGAAAAACTAGGGTGTGGTTGAAGAATCTGTCGGCTTTCACTTGTTCAGGATCTCTACCCCTTTCTTGACTGCAAATCGTATTCTGTCTGCACAAGGAATCCGCAGATCTTGATTAGGTGAGCGAGTTTTTCATAGCTTGCATTTGTTATCTCTCTTCTGCAGGCTTCTTTCGAGCCAAACGGAAGACTATAGGAGAAGCTTTTGGCGCGCGCGAATTCAAGTCGCAGATAGTTTTCTGGCGTCGCCAATAGGATTTGAACCCAGATAAGTGGGGATGTATTCCCGCACAATTCCCTTTTTTTCCCTTGGAAAAGGTTGAACTAGTTATACGCTAATAGGATTTTAGGCGTGAAATCAATGGACGCTGGTTCAGTAAGACATGCTCTCGTTCGCCCTGTACCAGACTCATACGACCGTTGCATACGGACGAATCGTGAAAAGATAGATGTTGCCCTTGCCAGGAGACAGCATGACGAGTATTGCCGAGCGTTGCAAAAGCTTGGACTGAGCCTTACCTGGATAAGAGGGGACAACGCTCTTCCCGATAGCTGTTTTGTAGAGGACACGGCCGTAGTATTCGGGGAAAAGGCGGTCATTTGCAATATGCGGGTAAAATCGCGAGCGAACGAAGTGGCTGAAGTCGCAAAGGTTATGGGAGAACTTAAGGAGACGTATCGCATCAATCCACCCGCTACCATTGACGGCGGAGATGTGTTAATAGTTGAGGACAGAGTCTTCGTTGGAATATCAGCTCGGACCAATCTGCACGCTGTAACTCAACTCAAGAAAATCTTGGAAAACAGCAGAATGAACGTAGTTCCAGTAAAGGTTCATAAGGTTCTCCACTTGAAGTCTGCGTGCACGTATCTTGGAAATGAAATTGTCATTCTTTCGAGAGGGTGCTTTGACACAAACGTTTTGCAGGGCCTAGGAAAAATCATCGTTCCCAGAGGAGAGGAATATGCTGCCGATTGTCTTGCCGTAAACGAAACGGTTCTGATTGCAAAAGGCCATGCTGAGACCAGGAAACTAGTGGAAAAAGAGGGTTTTCGAGTCGAGGAATTGGAGATATCAGAGTTTCGAAAGGGAGACGGTGCCTTGACTTGTCTGTCCATAATATTGTAACAGGGGCTCGCAATTCTGTGTGAGCGCAAACAAGACAGCTAGGTGGGATTTGCACTCCAAAACATGTCGAGATGTCACCCGCAAATCCTCTTTTTCTCTTTGTGCTCTAAAGACTCTCCATGTCTTTGACGAAGTCTTCCCAAATATGATTGACTACGCGCGCGCAAAACAATTTGTAACAAATCAACATTCTTTCAACGTGACAAAAAGTCTCTTATGACTTTCAGATTGTAACAAAAGCGTCGTCAAAAAAAAATTTTTGGAACGGATCGATCGATCGAACTTGCGGAAACTGTGATGTCCATGGTCTGATAGTTGCCGAGAGAGAGAGAGCGCGCGCATATTTGGAACAGTTCTTATGTCTTGTGAAAGCATTTTCCATCGTATGTCGCATGGATCAATAGCGTGCGCTTAGAACTAGGCTAACTGAGAAGGGTGTTTGTGGAAATAGAAAAACGTGGGGTCCTAAGAGGCGGATACAACGACTGAGTTGTCGGCGACTGTGAGTCCTGCGGCTATTGATGAGTCTTTTAGTTCTTTGATGCGGTTTTCGACGGTTTCGGCGATGATCATTCTGGCGTCGTCGGTGTTTGATTCGGGGATTCTTCCGAGTTCTCGGGCGAGTTTGGCGTCGCCGAGGATTTTTGCGACCCAGTTTTGGAAGTCTTTTCTCTGAAGATGGAATTTTAGGCTTTCTGTTTTGACAGTTTTGACTTTGTTGCGGAAGTCATTCAGGTTTTTGGCGCTTTCGCCTGTTGGTTTTCCGATGGCTTCGTAGAAGTAGAAGGCTTCTTGGTCTCCGACGGTTCTCAGGACTTTTACAGCGTCAGCGTTTACCTCTAGGTTTTGATTGTTGCTGTGCTTTGTTGTTTTGTTGTTGGAGTATAGTCTTTTTTTTGTCATGGTTTCACCATTGATTGCTTTTCGTAAGGTGCGTCTTGAGTCTTAATAAACGTACCTGGGAATCTGTAGAACTTAAAGACGGGTTCTTTCGATTCCAACCTGTGTGCACCTGATACTGAAGATTAAACCGTTAGTTCTAAAGGCTTATGAATTACAAATCAATAGCCTAACTACGTGCTTAAGGCCACAGATCGCCGAAGGCCTGTTCAACATCGATCGAACAATATTGTTTACACAACACTTAAACCTCTCTCAGAGAGCTGGCGGCGCAAAGATGGATTAAGCTTCATGGGCTGCAGTTTTGGATTGGTATGCTATACCTGAAAGTTGAAAATAGGCAAATTGTGATATACCAATGTGCTGGCGCACCCTATCGAGTGAGAAGTGGGTATTCATAGAGTCTTTTGCGGTGAGTACTCGTAGTCGTCTTCTTGCTTTTCGACAAGATTGTTGGTTTTGGTCTTTTTGTGCTTTCTTCGTGGTCTTTGCTTAATGCTTTTCCAATGGTGTCGGCCAAAATCATTATGGCCGGAAACTTCGCAGACGGTAAATCTCCGCTTTCACTGAATATGTCACGAGCCAACTCAAGGGGAACATTGATTACCAAGCCTGAATCTCTGGTTTTCTTGGGCTTCAACTTCAGTCAACCTGATCGTTGGAATTCGCCCCTGAGTTCTAAAGACTTATGAATCACAAATCAGTAGCTTTGCTCATTCTGTCTCTTGCGTAGTCTTCCATGTCGGGGCGCGCGCGCTAAGAGTGTGCTTAACGTCTGAACGAGTCTCTCTTTTCTCTGGGGTTTTGGGGGGTAAAACTTTACCCCCCAAACACACACACTCAATCAAAACCCCAAAACCCCAGCGTTGCGGAAAAGTTATAGCCGAACCGAAGGGATTATCATGAAGAAAGTGAGGGAAATTGACAGATACCACTAAAAATACAGATTATGTTGCGGAGCAGAAGACGTTATGCAAAATGTCTGGAGTAGATTTCAAAAAAGTCAAAGAACTCAACTCGACAATTACACCTCTACTAAGTAATCTCACGAAAGAGAGTTTGAAAATAGTTAATGAGAAATTTGCTGGTATATCTCGAACACTTTATTATTGGAGGGATGTTTTTCGAGTTTCCGCTTCATCAGAAGTAAATCTAACACCAAGACAAAAGTCGCTTTTGGAATTATACTCATACTTAGTGGTGGCAGAAGGTATCTTTTCTGAAACAATTCAAGTCATTGCATTTATCCTTGTGAAAAATCATCATGATATCTATGACAAAGAAAAAAGGGAATTTGTAAGGAACTACGAAGGGCTTAACAATCTGAGCCTATTGGAAAAGATGCAATTTGTTGAAATGCACGGATTCAAGTTCGTTTCAGACGCATGCGAAAGAGACCTCAGAAATAGTATTGCTCATCTTAGAATCATCGTCAACGATGACGGAAGCATGGTCGAGATTACCAGAAAAGGAAAAACTGGAAAAGCAATAAAGGATATGGATAGAAAGACTGAATACTTGGTTGGTGTTTGCACACTTGCAGTCGTAGAAGTCCGCAGATTACTGGAGGAAACGTCTTGAAGCCAAAAAGCAAGAAACTTAATCTCCAATAGAGGACATCTATCATGGTTTTTAAGCAACCGTGACCACGTTGTTTTTTGGCGATATCTATGAATATCGGGAATAACGGGAGCAGACCCAAATTAAAGTTGGTTTTATGTAAATGTTGATATACCACACAAAACAAAAGGAGTGTGGTGTAATTGGAGATGTCAGTTCAAGAGTTCTTGAACTCAGTAAGCAATCCGAGAACAAAGAAGGGCTATCGTTTTGGTCTGAACAAGTTTGTCGAGTGGATTGGCAAACCTGCTGAAGAAGTGTTGGCAATGAGGCAGGAAGACCTGACTCAAAAAGCAGGAGAGAACCCCATTGAATTCAAGAACAGGGCAGCGAGGTTTCAAAAAGAAATAGAAAAGTTCCACAACTTCCTGATTGAGAAAGGCTACAGCATCAATTCTGCAAGAAACATGACTCTTGGAGTGCGTCAACTCTTCAGGTATTATCAGATGCCCGTTACGATGCGTTCAGGAAGCAAAGTTTCGCAGACGGTTCAGACAACCAAGAATTTTTCATTGACCATAGAGCATGTAAGGAAAATGTTTGAAGTGGCAAATTTGAAGGAACGCACTATCCTGTCAGTGGCAGTTGACACAGGACTAAGAATTTCCGATTTCCTAGCAATCAAGAAAACCGATCTGCCATCTTTGAATGAAGAACCACCAAGAGCCTTCACATTGCTAACTCAGAAAGAGAAGATCACAGCCAACTGTTTTCTGAGCCAAGAGAGCGTAGGTCTGCTAAAAACATACCTTTCCACGTTCCAGAAGAAGAATAACGTCTACCTGTTTTCAAGCAATGGAAAGAGTCACATTTCAGATGAAGCGATCAGCAAAATGCTAAATCGTTTGGCAGAGAAAGCCCAAATTGACCTGAACGGAAAGAGCCTGTCCTTTCACTGTTTCCGCAAAATGTTTCTGAGCGCTTCAATAGACTCGGGAATAGGATTAACTGCAGGAAAGAAACTGTGTGGAAAAGCCATACCCCGAAGCGACGACACATACCTAACCACAGTCAAACTAAGAGAAAAATTCACACAACTAAAGAAATTCCTGACAATAAAGCAATCAATGAAATCAGAGGATCAACAACTCGAAAAACTAGGTTCACTAGTAACAAAGCTTGCTGAAGAATTGGAGCAACAAAAGACTATCACGCAGGCCGTTACAGGCGAGAACCTGAAGATTAGAAGGGAATTCAAAGAACGAGTAGCTGAGCTAAATGAGGAAATCGCTGTTACCCGACTTATTGGTGAGCAAGTCGCAAAAATTGGTGAAGGAGTGAAGAAGTGGCAGGAGGAAAAGGGTGAGATCGAAGCTAAGATTGCGGGTATTGAGAGCTTTCGGAAACTGGTTTTGGAACAACCGGATGAGGTGATTCTAGAATTTATCAAGGATGTAAGGCGGCAATTCAAAGAGCAACGCAGTCGGGGTACTGCCTAGTGGTTTAGGCGGTTGGTTTCTGGGACATCAGGGAACAAAGGTCCCTTTCTATCTCAGAAGCAGTCTTCTCGAAACACTAATTGGTGTTCTGTTTTTTCTTTTTGATCAGAGGAAAATTTCCAGGGGGTTATTATAATATAATATACATAAAGCCACACACACAAAAAGAAACACTGACCAAATGCATGGAAAAGTCGCATGAGAGATGGTTTTGGTTTAAGTGGACAGCTAATTAACCCATTACGGGACTAAAACTCTCTCAGGGAGCTCATTCACTTAGAAAGAACCCATGCAGTCACCAACAGGCTTAAACGCTTTTCAGAATCGTCGCATTCGTACTCAGTCATGGCGGTGGATTAAAATTTAATCCAACCAACTCTGACGACTTTTTCTGAATTCAGGAAACAGGCTGTTTCAGGCGTATACATGATTCAGGCTATACAGGTAAGAGTCTGATAATACTCAGAATATAGGAGAGTGCGCAGGAATCAAGTCAGTATATATAGGGACTGGATATAGTCGGAATCGAGCATACGGCTTATCCGACTTAGGAAATGTCTTTAAATTCAGAATCTAAACCCTATATCACAAAGAATCGGTTCGTATTGCATTTAGTGTTTTCCGCAACATTCCCAAGATGCGAGAAGTCCTTTGCCAAAAAGTCTATCAGCAAAAACCGCTTGCTTTGCCGTTTTCAATGGTCAATTTCATTGTTAAGCTAAAAGTATTAGTGTGCCCATTGGTTCAAATACTAAACAGTGGTCTGAAATGAGTTTTTATTGTTTGCAATCTAAAGACCTCAAGGATTTAGGTCCAGACAGGGCGGTCGATTTTTTCCGCAGACTTCTGTGGGCTGAAGCACTAAGGGTTAGCATCGGGAGACATTTGATCGATGCACCCGATTGCATAAATGTGGGTGATGGAGGATTAGATATAGTAATTGAAAATGTAACACCTGCTTCTGAGGAAGTTATCCCTGCAGGCATTTCAGGTTTTCAGATAAAAAGCTCGGACCTAAAGCCAGCAGAATGCATACGAGAACTACACTCTAATGGAAACTTAAAACTAGGAATAAAAAGGGTATTGGATGCAAACGGAGTTTATGTGCTTGTGCTTTTTGAAGAAATGCCACCTGAAACGATGAAGCGAGACAGAGAAATCGCAATTTTGGAAGAACTATCAAAACTCGGATACCGGTCACCAAAGATACGTGTTTACACAATAAGTCAGCTGATAAGCTTTGCTGAAAGATTCCCTGCGCTTGTTTCTTGGTTGAAAGGTTATCAAATCGTATTTCTCCCATATCAAAAATGGGCAAACAACAGAGATGTAAGTTACCCGAGGGAATATGTTTTCGACGATCAAAGAGAAAGTATCATTAATGGAATTAGAGAAACACTCAGGAGTTTTGAAGGAAGTTCACGTATTTTCAGAATAGCTGGACTTTCAGGTTTAGGAAAAACAAGACTTGCTTTTGAAGCTTTATCACCAGATGATTTGAAAAATACTGTCCTATATACAACCGCCGGAAGCTTGAAGAATTCTCCACAACAAAATGCGTTACTTTTAGACGACAGTATTCACGCAATTATTGTCGCCGACGAATGCTCTTTAGACGATCATGATTATTTGGCAAACCGTTTTTCTAATATAAGTTCACGGATAGCATTGATTACTATTTCAAACGAAGGAAATCCCGTTCCTCTTCCGACTATTTATTATCAATTAAACCCTATGCGAGAAAGCGATGTAAGAAAACTCCTAACGCAAGAAAACAAAGAACTTCCTCAAAATGTAACAAGCCGGCTTGCCGAATTGGCTGAAGGATATCCAAGTTTTGCACTGCTTCTCTTGGAAAACTATATTTCAAGTTCCGCCAGCACTCAAGATTTCCTGAATGTAGGGGAAGTACCCGTAAGAAAACTAATTGCTGGGGGAATTGACCCCAAAACCGATTGGTACAGAACAACCAAGTGTGCTTTGATGGCTTTGACGCTATTTGGAAAAGTCGGATTTAGAGGTGAATTGGCTTCTGAAGCTCAATACGCAGCCAGTCTAGTTGGTGTAGCTTGGGATGAGTTTCAAAAGGTAATTAGAGAACAAAGGCAGCAGAGGGTAATACAAGGTGAATATTATGTTTGGGTAACTCCATTCCCCCTTGCCGTACATCTTTTACGGGAATGGTGGGAAATTTATGGAGATAACAAGGATTTTGGAGAATTAGTTAAGAACATGCCGCCGGGATTGTTGGATCGTTTTGTATCACAATTGCCATTTGTTACTACAAAATCAGGGAGAAAATTGGTAGAGAGGCTGCTTTCTGGTGAAGGAATTTTTGCCGACGGCTCACTCCTAAAAACAGAAAGAGGAAGCAACTTTTTCTTAAAACTGGCAGAAGCAGACCCCCAAGCTGCATTAAATTGTTTGAGGAGAACAATCGGAACTTGGAATAGGCAACAGTTGCTTGAGTTTAGGATGGGACGAAGACAAATTGTATGGTCACTCGAAAAAATAGCTGTATGGAGAGATTTGTTTGCTGATTCAGTAAAACTGCTGCTAGCACTTGGAGAAGCTGAAAATGAAAACTATGCGAACAATGCCAGCGGAGTTTTCGCTGGCTTGTTTTCTCCAGGATGGGGCCCTTTGGCTCCCACCGAAGTATCACTTGAAAACAGGTTTTCCATCCTCGCTGAGTCAATTAGTTCTGGCTCTCTTGAGCGCAAGAAATTAGCTCTCCGTGCTTTCGGAAATGCATTGCAGACAACACACTTATCTCGCATGGTTGGTGCTGAGTATCAGGGAAGCAAACCTGTACCCAAATTGTGGACCCCAAAATCGGGCGATGAATTTCTTCAGCATTATAAAAGAGTGTGGACGTATCTTGACGAGAATCTGGATAAGTTTGCGGACGACATCAGAAATGATGCTGTGAAAGTTCTTTTGGGTTCTGCGCGTGACCTGAATATTGTCGGTCTATACGAAATGATAATGATGACTCTCAGAAAAATCTCTTGTTACCCTTGGATAGATAAAACTCAGTTAGTAGAAACTGTTTCAATAATTGTCCACTATGATGGTAAACGAATGCCAGAAAGCAGTCTGAGAGACTGGGTTGCTCTAAGAGATGACCTAATAGGTTCGAGTTTTTCTGACTTCTTAAAGAGATACGTGCAAATGGACCTGCTTGAGGATTATTTCCAAAATAGTGAAAAATATGATGCTGTATGGGTTGGATCAAAACTCAATGAGTTGGCAGAAAAAGTCATAGAGAATTCAAAGCTGCTTGACCCTGAGTATTCATGGTTAGTAACGGAAAAAGCAAAGAGAGGGCATCAGTTTGGATATGCACTTGGAACCCTAGACAAAGACTTTGTTTTCTTAGATAACATAGTCGAGAATCAGAAGAACGCAAGTTCAAGTGGCAATCTAAACTTCATGGGTGGATATTTCAGGGCTTTATTTGAGAGAAACACGGAACTATGGGAAAATAAACTCGCCTCGCTTTCTGAAGTTAGCTCATTCAAAGGGAAAATTCCTGAACTGACTTGGCGATCCGGCATCACTGATAGAGCAGCAAAAAGAATTTTATCAATGTTACAAAAAGGAGACGTAGCAATCGATAGCTTGGGCATATTCCAATTTGGAGGTGTTGTTCAAAAGATTTCCGAACCCGTCTTCGTTGATTGGGCTTCGTTTATCCTGGAAAATGAATCTGAAATAGGCGCTCGATTACTTCTCAACCTCGTTCATTCGTATTATGTCTTTAAGGGAGATAAACCTCTTGCAAAAGGCATAGCGCTAAAAACGCTACTTCAACCTGAACTTTGGGAGAATCCAAGAAACATGGGAAGAGACACCATGGCGGAGTTTTATTGGAAAGAAATAGCTTTAAAATTGATAAGTACATATCCCGAAACTGGTGGAAAGATTGCAGAAACCGTCCTGAAATTTTTTGGTTCGGAAAAGAGCATGTTTAGTGGCTTTAGTTCGGAAGCAATCTCAGAAGTACTTCTGGAGATTACAAAGAGGACTCCCAAAGAGATTTGGCAAAAACTAACTGTCTACTTAGACCCTGCCAAAGGCAATCGGACGTTTTATATAATGCAATGGTTGAGTGGAGGAATCGGTTTCAGGAAAGACATTGGTGCACTGGAGCTCTTTGATATTGAAGACATTTGGAAATGGGTAGATGAAAAACCAGAGGAAAGAGCGCGATTATTAGCTCGTTTTGTCTCGCCTGTCCTTTTCCGTTCACCTGATAAAATGTGCCTTGCTAGAGAGCTACTCGCAAGATACGGAGATCGTGATGATGTCCGGAACAGTTTTTCCAGTAACTATTCGACAGAAAGTTGGACTGGCCCCGCAAGCAGTCACTACTTGATTAAGAAAAATGATCTGTTGAATTTCAAAAAGGAAGAAAAAGATGAGAACGTTATCAAATGGATTGATGCATACTTCGAAATCTTGGAACAAGACATAGAGCTGGCAAAGGTTGCTGAAGAAAAAGAAGAATTCTAGTATAGTTCTACCTGTGTTTGTATGATTCATATAAGGGGTATCGTCTTTTCCACACAGTCACCCAGTGTCACTCACTATCACTCACTCTGCGACATGCTCGAGTCACCAGACCTCCATTAATTCCGATTCAAACAATCATAATGACAGGCATAGCGTACGCACAGACGATAGAAGAGTTTTACTTAAACTGCAGCACACAAAATTTAGCTCACGCTAGTCGGTAGTTCTCATCTAATATCTCGTTCAGTTGAGTTATCGCGCGCTTGCTTGTCCCTAAGCATTGAATGAGGTGAACTATAATGACTGGCAACAAAGCAAATCGTGACAACTACTTTTTAATCACGTGCAAGGGTACGGGGTATCGCCTGAAAAAGGAATAGTTCAAAACTCGCGATGCTAGTATAATCAACCATGTCAAGCACCGCAAATGGAGATACCATTAAACAAGTATTTGCAGCTTTCGATGGACCGGCCTCGTTCTATTACATATTGCAAAAGGCCTCTGATGTCGACGGATTCTTGAATTGGCTTCGAGACTATCACTGCATCAGCGCAACTGGAAAACTGCTTGCCGGCTATAAGTTCCTTTTGGGGTCGATATTCAAGGGATTCCTGAACGAGATTTACGCGAAAACTGCCCTAGAACTTAGCGATGATGAGGCAATCTTTCGCGCACAATTCAAGGGCGTGCCATTACGTGACACCCCAAACACATGCGAAAAGACGATACTCCTCAAACGAATTTGGACCCACGGAAGGGCAGTATCGAAGGCAAAGACATGGCCGGACGTCCGAGAAACTATCAGGCAAATGAAGGTGGACTTAGACGTCTTCAGGCAACTGATCGAGGGTCACTGCCGAACAACCGCCCCCTTCGACAAAGAATACGTCATTCAGGCCATAGCCAGCGATCACATATTCACCTTCCTGAATGATACAAGCCACGATATTCCCTTGGCAGAACTTACTTTCCCCTCGCTCGAGCAAACAGCGACTGAAAAATATCTCTCCGATGCTTTCCCAGGCTATGTCTACGGACTGCAATACCTCTGGTACTCGATCTTGGGGGGCGAAGAGTTTGGGCAAACCTGTGTGAAAGACTTGCATCTGGCTCTGGATGAAGAAGAAGTCAAGAAACACCCGAGGCCAAAGAGCAACTTTGAAGAAATGCTTGAGAATGGTGAGAAACTTGGGTTCTTAACCAAAGCAGAGAAAGTAGACAAATCTGATTTAGACGAAGAGTTGAAGGGTTTTGTTGAGGCGCTAAAATGTGACAGCCCGCCTCGTTCGGAACGATGGGCGGCTCTTGACAGGTTCTATAGGCCGATTCAGGACGAAATAGTCAAACCACGAGAAGCCAAACTTCAGGTTGCCTTGGGGCTGTCTCACCTGCTTGTCCTTGAAAAATACACCAAAGATCTCCTAAAGGACCTCTTAGATTCGAATCGAGTCACCCAACCAGACTACCTAACAAAGAATGATGCCAGTTCAAAAAAGAAACGACTCTCACTCGCAATGCTCTGGTATGACGTAAATGTACTTGACACCCAGAGCCTATTGGTGTTTAACGGTGTCCCAGCATTTGCCTCGACCCTTTTAGGGTCTGTAGAACTCGCGAAGGCTTTCCGCAACAAAGAACCAGTCAAAGTGATAGTTTTCAAGCATCCTGCGGGCATGGAAGATCAGTTCGACTACAGCTTCGGAGTATTCATCCAAGCATACACTTCCACAGGCATCAGCGACTATTCCGGATGGCTAATCTTCTTTGATTGCGCAACTGACCACTCCGGATTTGGGGGTTCGCTACTCGATTTTGCCAAGGTCGTGATACAAATTGTTCAAGAGAAAGGCCCTATTTGCCTGAACGAGATTGTAGTCGAAAAGGAACTATTCAAGGAGTATCTGAAAGAACACAGCGTCTCTTCTGTTTTCGATACATTGATCAAAGAAACGCCAGCCGGAACAAAGGAAGTCGGAAGCCTTACAGCAGTTCTAACCGAATTGGACGACTTTCTCGCGAAAGCCAAGGGAAAACTGCTGGAGCATTTGGTATATAAGTGGATTAGAGAATCTCAGGAATTTGGCAGGACAGCGTGCGATATATGGGTCAATGGCGAACAGATTGATTGCACTGGCGAGATTGGAAATTCCCTTTCGTTCTTCGAATGCAAGTTGAACATACACCAAGACACAATTGATGATACGATAAACCAAATCAACCGCAAATCGCGGGCTCTCTCCAAGGAGAATCAAAAGCTTCAAGCATGGCTGGTTGTGTACGGGATGATCCCCACCGATGCGAAAATGGCCTTCGAGAAGAACGGGATATTCATCCGAGACAACTTCAAAAGTGTTATTGCGGAGCAAAGATGCTTTGATAGTGCACGTAAAGAAACGCTTGAGATCTTAGATTGGCAGTTTCGCACTTCAGGCAAGTTCAGACATAGTTTCTAATTTCAATGGCTACGCAAGGACAGGAAACTCGCTTTTGACTAGCTAGCTAGCTAGCTAGTCCCCGCTTGGCGATGTTACCTTAACGCGCGCAGCTTGCATCTTTAGTCCACTCTAGTTATAAGAACAATTCCGTTCTAAGAATTGGACTTTTATTCTTGTCTCCATAGAACAAGATTCTCAAGTTTGTGTTTTCGTCTACTATGTTTAAGTATGAGATTACCGATATTCTTGAGTGGTATATCAAAATTAGCCTAAAGCCAAAAAAATATTGGGTTTGCGGGAGATATCTCCATTTCCGCTTGTTTCGTCTTTTTCCAGGTTCACAAGCACGCAACATTCATCAGCGGCTTATAGAATGTCGGCTCATGAACGCTTTCGAATAGTTGTTGGCAGCTCTTTCCTCTCTTGTTCCCGTCATGTCCAAGTCATTGACGTAAACGAGATGATGATACAATTCATGCAATACTGTCCGTTTCGTCAGTCCTCTTTTTGTGAAGTAAGCCCTATTCTGGAAGTAGTAAGCAACGCAATGATTGCCAACCCTTCTGCCGTCGAGTCTTATTTTCATCCTTCTTACCCCATAGTACTTTGTTAGGAAGTTAACCGCTTTCTGGCAGCCGTCGAGCTCGTAAGTCAAAAGAAACCTCTCACGTACTTGTCTAGGTGGAATCCGCATTCTCATACCGACACCCTAGGACAATGTGACGAACCTAGGTTGCCAAGTCGGTTTTTCATCTCTCAAATATTGAGCTAACAGCAGAGCCTCTTCATTAATCAGAGTCTCTAATTCCTGTTTGCGTCCTCTCCTGATTCTCGGAATGCTAACCTTTGTCTCGAAATATTTGTCTAGTCTAGCAATCATGTCTCTAGCCTTACTATCGCTGAGAAATTGTCTCTTCGCTTTTCTGTTCGAGGAAAAATTCTCCTCTTTGAGGACAAAGTCTCTAGGTTTCAGATTTCGGGCATAGTTTAAAATGAAATTGTCCATCAGATATCTGTAAAGTTCCAAGAAATCGAGGACTAAACTAGGTTTGCCTCTTGCTGTTTCGTGAAGATAGCCGAGATGCGATTCCAGTTTTGCCGACCAGAGGGCCTGCTGAACCTTCCATTTCAAAATTGTGTACGTTAGGTTGTAGAGGTTGTTAGTCCCATCAAACGCTTTGAACCCCTTGCGCTTTTCAGGTCTAACGGTTTCATTGAACAGACCGAATACCTGCTCAAAGTATTTCTCTGCACAATGCCCTTCTATGCTTGTTAATCTCATTCCAAGAAAGCGCAAGTCTTTTTTTTGTTTCAGGTTAAGGCGGGAATCGTATGAATTCGTTGTTGTTTGAGTTGACTATTATCGTTACCGTGTCGCCGACGCGCAGTTTCTCGATTCTGCTCACCGTTGCGAAATCCAGAGTCTGCGTACGCGCTGCATAGTCGGTCT
>JBGOYH010000028.1:0-15941 GCA_041479575.1 Bathyarchaeia archaeon | reverse complement strand
TTGATCGTGATTTCTCCAGTTTTCATGTGTGACCCGATTCTTCGGACTTTACTGACATCGCCTTCAATGTTTATGGCAACGCTTTCGGAAGGGTCTGCATCTTTAACGTCTTCGATTCTGAACAGGTCGCCTAGGTTTCTTTGCTTGTTGCCTTCCCACGCCTGCAATGCTTCTATTTCGGTGATCCTTTTGCCTTGAAAAATGTCTGGGCTTATGCACTCTGCAATTATTGGAAACCTGAATTCCTTTGCAGGCTGCAGTTTTATCATTTAGACCTTGGCCTCCACGGCGATTGGATTTGGTTTCTTCAGGTATTCATCAGTAACTGGATAGTTTTCATACTCCACTGTCCAGTATTCTTTGAACCTTTTTTTCATGTTGCCAGTTATTTCGGCAGGTTCAGCAACTTTCACGTCAAGCCACATCGTAGCGCCGTCGATATGCCTCACAATTTCTCCGTGTCTGGAAACGATTTCTCCGCCTTTGATCGTGTATGCAGCTTTCCTGAACGCTTTCCTCACGGTCCTGAATTTTCTTGAAGGATCGATCTTTTCCGGGTCGACGTTGTAGATTGCTATGTCCGCATCTGCGCCCACACCGAGATGCCCCTTCTTCTGGAGTCCTAAAGCTTTGGCCTGTCCTGCCCTCGTCATGACTGCAATTTCGTAGAAGCCTAACTCACGATCTATTGAGGGAAGGAGACTTCGGCTTCTCGAACGCTTATTGATTCTCTTCAAAGTTGCTTCTCTTGCCTTTTTGCTCATGAGCCATGCGATGATCTTCGGATAGGAAGTGAATGGACCTCCGTTAGGATGATCCGTGGTCATGAATATTTTCCAAGGATCCTTGATTAATAGTGCAAGCTCTAAGCCTATTGACCATTGGATCGCGTGAACGTAGCTCTTGCGGCGGTAGCGGAATGGAACTATGCCTGCGCTTGTTTCGGTTTCAACGTCATGGTTTACCCATTTGTTTCCGGTCAGCCCGTAGAGATCGTACTGGAATGGACCGTCGGCAGTCATTGTGGTTGTGTCTGTGAATATGACTTGGCCCATGTCCATGGTGACGTGGGAATGAGTGTTAACGTAGTTGGCGATGTCTTCTGCACCTGACTGTAATGTTCTCCAGTCGTCTCCTTTGAAGGCGCAGAATTGGCAGTGTGTTATGTGGATTACAGGTTTGTCCTCAACGGCTAGGTCTTCAACGCACTTCATTGTTTCCAAAGCAGTCTGGTAGTTTCCCGGTTTTCCGAGGTTGTTTGTGTGGACGTGAATTGTGTGTGGCAGATTCAGGAGTTTGTTCGCTTTACATAGGCCGCGTATGATTTCGCGTGGAGTGGTGCAGAAATGTGGAACTTGGTCGTCGAGGCCTTTGACGTTGTGGCCGAACCCCCATGCTTCCAAACCGCCTGGGTTGACAATTTTTATTGCATAGCCTTTTGTTGAGTCCATGATCCAAGCTACGTGCCGTGCACATTCCTCGATATTATCCTGCGCTATGTATTCGAGCGCGAACCACCAGTCGCCTAGAAGCGGATAAGTTGCTTTGTCAAGCATGGGAGTATCGCTCAATTCCTCATGCGTGTGTTTTGCTTCCAATGGTGGCATTGAAGGGTTCATTATCGTGGTGTAACCCATCCTTGAGTAACGATAGCCCGTGGTGAACGTGGAGGGAATCGAACGGCCCACCCCGGACCGTGTTATTGATGTTTTGAGTTCAAAATCTTTGAAGTGGTCTTCCGGTCGCAGAAGTCTTCCAGTGTTGACTTCCGCCCCTGCTATGTGAGTGTGGATATCAACGCCGCCCGGCATGACTACCATTCCTGATGCGTCGATTATGGTTGCCTTGTGTTCGTCGACTCTTTCGACTATTTTCCCGTCTTTTACTGCAATGTCCATCTTTTGGCCATCTATTCGATTCAGAGGGTCATACACAAAGCCGTTCTTGACCAGGATCTCCATCTATTGTGCCTCCTTTGCTTCTTCGCTTCTTATTTGCTTGACTTCTGAGAGTATTCTTTTCAAGATTTCCTCGTCAGAAAGGATTCCTGCGGGTGGATTGACAACTTTCTTGAGCGCTAATGGAACGTGATCCATTCGGTAGGCTGTTCCTGTGGTTTCTATGCCCACGAAGGCTGATGGAAAAACCACGTCTGCCATCTGACTGGTTGCGTTCATGCGTGGGTCTATGGCGATGAGCGGGTTTTTTACCAAATGGTCGACTGCGGATTTTGGAAAGTTTGAGACGGGGTCTGAAGCTACTATCAGTGCTGCGTCTGTTTCTTTTCGCAAGAGTACATCTACAGCTGATGTTTCTCCAGGGTTGTATCGGGGGTAGCCTAGAGAGAAGTCAACAGCGAATGGGTAACCTGTTTGCCACGTGAAAACTGTGTCTGCGCCTGTGACGTTGAAGTGCCCACGCATGGGCATTATGACAAATTTCGTCCGCGTGTTCAAGTCTCGCGTCAGGCATATTGCGATGTCGACATTTCGCATCTTGCCCTTACTCATCGTGAGTCCTAAGCCGAAGAAAATCACTCCGAAATTGCATCCGATCATTGCGTCTGCAACTTCTTCCAAGTATTCCACCGGCACTCCGGCTACAGTGTCAACCTCAAGCTCTTGATCTCGGATCAATGCCCTGAAGGCTTCCAGAAGCTCGTAATCCTTGTTCGGTTCAACTTGAATGAAGTAGTCAGCAACGTCGGCGGTTCTTGTTTTTCTAACGTCCACGACTATGAGTTTTCTGCCGCCTTTCAAGATCGCGGGACATGGTCCTTTTCCAGTGGGCGGCGGCAAGATTTTTTCTTCTTGCTGCACCCTTCTCAGAGTGCTGTCTACCTTTTTCTTGGCTGTTGCAGCCTTTGTCTTGCTTACGTAATCTTTCCACTCGCTTTTCTCGAATTTTCCCTCCGAGAAGGACGTGTACCGCTCTATGTGCCTGGGATGGGCGCTCCAAGGGTTACTTCCCCAGTAGATGATTAAGTCTGCGCGATGTCTGATCTGCCCAAGCGTGCACGTCGGCAACCCGACCTCTTGAATGGCCAGTGCAGAAGGACCATGGCAAATTGTTGAAGTGTTATCAATTACTCCGCCGACTTGTTCGGCCAACTCGACGCCTACTCGCATGGCTTCGCAGCTTGTGGAGCTCCAACCATAAAGCAATGGATAGTCTGAGCCAGCTAAGATTTCGGCCGCTGCCGTTACTGCCTCTTCAAATGAGACTTCAACCTGTTTCCCGTTTTTCCTGATTAAGGGTTTTAGAAGCCTATGTCCACGGTAGCCAGAGAACTTGGATTCACACATAGAGCAGCCGTTTTTCACCTTGATTACTGCGTCATCTTTGATGGTCAGTTCTATGTCATCGCAAAGGCATCCGCAGATCGGACAAGTCACTGATTTTATGACTGACATGTCATTCCTTCCTAAACTGTTGGGTCAGGAGTTCGCGGAGATTAAGAACTGGCTTTTCAGGAGCCTGCTCGATCTCGGCGGGGATCCCTTTTAGAGAAGGCATTCCGATGTTGTCGGTTTCAGGGTTAACGACAACGTTTGCCCATGGACCGTACGGAAGGAAAATTATGCCCGTGTGTGGGCCTCTTTGAGACTTGACTCCCTTCAAAACCACAGAACCGTTTTGCGTGGAGACGCAAACGTTGGTCTTGTCTTTTATGCGGAGTCTTTTCAGATCCTGGGGATCAATGAAGCATACTGCGACGCTTTCCATGTAGTCTTTCGATGATTTTCCTTGCTCCTTGCCTACGCCTTGCTCTATGGTGCGTCCAGTGAGCAGAGTCACACGTAATTTCGAGGTTTTTTCCATCGGCTAATCACTGCTTAATTGTGCAACGTCTGTGTCTGAAGAGTATTTTGAGAGCCAGATGATTATTTAAGTTAGCTGATTCAGTGTTCCATGTCTGACGGGGGACTGCCAGAGGTGGTTTGGAATCGTTTTGAACAGCAAATCATTTTTCTTTCCATTTTGTCACAAGTGAACCGACGATTATGAAACCTACGGCGAGTGCTGCTACGATGGCAATGTTCACATATGTTCCTTCGGGGTAATTGTATATCATCGCGTATCTGAGACCTTCAGAGAAATAGGTTAATGGAAGTATTTTTGCGAAAGTCTGCAGGTAGCTCGGCATGATTTCGAGTGGGAAATATGTTCCTGAGAGAAACATCATGGGGAATGCTATGGCATTGCCTATGGCAGAGGCAGCCTCGACGTCTTTTACAAGTCCGGATAGGAGCATGCCGATTCCTGAGAACATCACTGACCCGAGGAAAATCAAGAGTATAGCGAATGCGTCGGGTATGATTCGCACGTTGAAGATCACCCAACCAAGCACAAGCATCATTGTCGTCAGCAACAGATTCAGAAGGGTCTGACTGAGGATATTGCCAATTATCCAATCCATTTTGCTGAGCGGAGTCAAGGAAAGGCGCTTTATGACTCCTCTTCTCTTGAACTCTGACGTGTTGCTTGTTAAGCCAATCACGCCGTTTGTCATTATGAAAGCAGCTGTGACTCCTGGGATGTAGAAGTCTATGTTTGTCAGGCGGGTGCTTGTAACGGGTGTCTGTATGAATTGAATCACGTTTTCGGCGCCTATCAACTGATAGTTGAAAGCGTTGGCTACACTCGTTATGATGTTTCTTACAATCATGGCAGATTGATCTGAAACGTCAAGCATTATGGTCAATGATGTTTTTCTTTCAGGCAGGCTCTCGTTGTATTGCTGCATCTGCAGTAGTCCCTGCTGGAAGGCGATTCTTTGGGAGTCATTCAAGTAAGGCGCGAAGTACTGATATGAAATGTTGAGCGTGCTGTAGCTTATCCCGACTCTGACTTTGAGAGTGCCGTTGAGGAGGTCGTCTTGAAAACCTTCTGAGATTATGAGGATGCGGATGTTTCCTCCCAAGGGTCCAAGAGCTTTTTGCACATAGGACGTGGCATTTTCTTCCGGCGGCACATTGGTTATGACGAAGGCTTTGGTCGCATTGAGGGCGTCAACGAAAGCCGCTGAGAGTCCGCTGGGATTACCTCCAGGAGCTGTTCTGTCGAGATTCTGGATGTACAGATTGAAATTCGTGGAGCCTCCTGTGTTGCTGAAGATGGCACCGAACACTAAGAGCAGTAGTATTGGGAACAGTATGCTGAAGAAGAGGCCTGATCGGCTTCTCATCCAGTTCTTGGTTACGGCTTTGAATATGGTTATGGCTCTCATTGCTTCAATTCACCCTCCTCGGTTATTCTTCCTCCTACTACCTTGAGGAAGACATCTTCTATTGTGGGGCTTTGAATTTCTATTTCCTTGTTGAGTTTCATCTCGGTCAACGTAGCCATGACCTGCCACATCTCGTTGACGTCGTCCACCTTGACCAAAACATCAGCGCTCTTGTCCAAGGTTACATTATCATACTTTTCTTGAAGGATATCTGCCAGTCTTTTCTCGCCCTTTCTGATAATCAGGACCTTAAGTCCGCCGTGTTCCGATATCAGTTCTTGCGGAGAACCGATCAAAACGATTTTCCCTTTGTCTATGATGGCTATCCTGTCCGCAAGCGCTTGGGCCTCTTCCATGTAATGCGTCGTTAGAAAGACGGTCTTCTGCAGTTTTTTCAGGTTTGTGATAACGGCCCAGACTTCTCTTCTTGCCTTGGGGTCAAGGCCTGTTGTAGGCTCATCCAAAAATACGAGCTGCGGATCATTGACCAGAGCAGCGGCAACGCCTACCCTCTGCTTCAAGCCGCCTGAAAGGTTTTCAAACCTTTCATTTGTCTTGTCTTGCAGATCCAGAAGCTCGATGACCTTTGCGACATCAAGGTGTTGCCCGTACATGTCTCCAATGAGGTCTATGTTCTCCTTTACGGTCAGCTTCTCCAATGCGCTGAAATCCTGAGGCAACACGCCTATTCGCTTCTTGATCTCTTTGACATCGGCGTTCTTGGTGACATCGTACCCAAAGACTTTGGCGGAGCCGCCTGTGAGAGGCCTGAGGCATTCGAGAATTTCGACTGTCGTGGTCTTTCCAGCGCCATTAGGGCCTAAGAAAGCGAAAACTTCGCCTTCATTGACTTCAAAGGAAATACCATCAACAGCTTTCAGTTTCCCGTATTGCTTGATTAGCGAGTTTACTTCTACAACAGGTTTCTCCATTTTGATCCTAACCAGGATGTAACAAGAAACCTTGGACTGCAAATTTAAGATTTATGTGAGACCCAGACCCTAATTTTTGGTTCAAACCTTGTTCTGCAGCGGTTTTAGGGGCTTCATTAGGCTAAGGTCTATACCCGTTGAGAATGCATACTGCCAGAGCTGCTGCGATTATGTCTGCCGTCGTTCCTGGATTCAAGAGATTACTAGACTTTCTGAGCTCCTGATCAAACTCGTCTAGGGTCCTTCTACCAACGGATGTCTCGACTCCGCCGAGTTTCACGATTTCTCTGGCTTTCACGGATATTTCACGTGCCTTCTCGATGCCCGTCTTTCTGGCTATGAACGTATCCGGAACTTCGGCAAGGACTTCCAGAAAAGTCTGAACTATCGCTGCGCTCGGATTCGCAGTGTTCCGCAGATGTTTGTGAAGAGATGGAGTTGCAAGGTCGAATGTCAGGTGATAGTTGTTAACCCATTCTGAACAGATCGTGTCATAACCCTCAGCTATCTTGAACACTCTATAGAGAGATATCTTCTCATCAAGCATTCTTTTTGCAGACGTCGGATCGTTCAGGTCTAGGTCGGGCGTCTTTCCGAGTCCGCTCGGGTTGGCAATTTCTATTGCCGCATACAGATTGACAGCGTCTACTGGCGTAGTTGATTCCACGACAAGCTTCAGATTTTTCCTGAAAGAGCCAACGTTGAAGCTTCCTTCCGCCAAAGTCATACCGGCAGCCACAGCCATCGGCGAAAGTAAAATCACAGTGCCCAGAAGCGTGTTCCCGCCGTGCTGCCAAGCCTCTATGTCGGCCACACAATCTCTTATGATATTTCCAACTCCAACATCAGCAATTTTCATTTTCCCTTTATGGACGGCAATCCCCCGGCGAGCTCCAGACTCAAATGAAGAAGCTGCGGCGACGGCAGAAGCAAGGAAATGCTCGTACCGGGTCTTCTCAAAGTTAGCCAAGACGCTCACGTTTCCAGGTTTATGGGCACCTGCTTCAAGCAGAATAGCTAGTTCGAGACATCGCATGACGTGTCTTGCCGATTCTTGTGTAGTCATCTGCATATTCTTTCGATTAGACGTTTTACTTTGAGAAGTTTTATTAACGTTGTGTAAAAAGCTACACAGCCAAGCAAAACATGACACAGGCATTTGCGCGCGCAATCTGAAAAGCAAAAAGCGCAGAATGTATCTATTAATTGCGAGAGATGATCGATGAAAACCAGAGAAGGGGATCTGCTTGAAACTTACGATGAATCTGTTTTCGACGTAAAAGGACTGGTTCATCCTCCGAGTCGAGCAATAGCCTTCATCCGCTATTTCCGTGATGAGAAGGGAGATAGAAAGAAGAATAGAACAGCATATGGCAAGGTCTACTCCTTTTGTGAACGTTACAACCTGTTGAAGGATAGATTCCCATTATATCTTGTTCATGACGCTGTTTTTGACGAAACACTCTGCGAAGTCCCAGATAGCGACGTCAAGAAACGCCACGATCCAATTGAAAAACTCGCAAGACTAAAGACTGGCAAGAATCTAGATTCACTTGAAGGCAAAGCCCTCGAACTGGCTGAAATGGTCATACAAAAAGCAGACATACCGTGGGGCGCTATCGGAGTTTCCGGCTCGGTTCTAGTTGGTCTTCACAAAACTGGTTCAGATATTGATCCTGTCGTGTATGGTTCTGCAAACTGTCGAAGAGTCTATTCTGGTCTGCAAGATATGTTGAAGGAGCCGCAATCGCCTTTCAAACCGTATAGCTTGGGTGAATTGCAGAGCTTGTTCGATTTTCGTTCGAAGGACACAGCCATGGGTTTTCAAGAGTTCGTTCGAACTGAAACGAAAAAGGCCTTCCAAGGAAAGTTCATGGGAACTGACTACTTTGTCCGCTTTGTCAAGGATTGGGGCGAAATTCGCGAAGAGTACGGCGACATTCAATACAAGAACGTTGGTTATGCAAAAATCAAAGCCACAATTGCAGACGATTCGGAATCGATCTTCACGCCGTGCACATACATTCTTCAAAAAGCAGAGGTTGTTGATGGATCAAAGCTTGCTCCAATAAGAGAAATCGCTTCTTTCCGTGGAAGATTCTGCGATCAGGCTAGAAATGGCGACACGATAATTGCACAGGGAAAAGTTGAACGGGTCACAGACCTGGAGCGTAACGACGAATATTTCAGGCTCTTAGTTGGGAACAAACCTTCAGATTACATGATACCCAGTTAGAGCTTTCAAACTTTGACTTTCAGAACTTGCTCATAGTAGCGTGGACAATAGGTTAACGTTACTTGAAGAAAATTCCCACTCGGAGTTATTACTTCTTCAAGGTTTCCTCTAACATCGACGGTCTCGCCTTTTTTCGCTTGCATCCGAAACTCCTCCACGTAAGAGAACACTCGTTTAGCCTCAGACGCTTCTCTTTGGCCCTCAAGAATTTCCAGTGGCTCTATGTTGTATGTTGATGGAACAAACGGCGCATCGTTGTCTTCGGTAACCTTTGCGAGCATTCTAGTCCAGCCTCTGGGAACAATTCTGGTTTTGGAATCGTATTCATTGTCTATTTCTTTCCAGTCTTTCACAGGTTCGAACTCGGTCTTTACTGTCCTGCCGGTCTTCGAGTCCTCAAACAGCGCGTAAATCAACTTCCTTCGTTGATGCCACAAATATTCGTCAGGACTGAGGTTCTTAAACCGCCAATCCTTGCCTCTGATTGTTTGATCGGTTTCAAACTCGTTCGTGAGTCGCGAAAAACCAGATTCATATAACTCTCCTAGTGTTTCACGAAGCTTGACGAGGTTCCTTTCGCCATAGATGATGAGGTCAATGTCAGAGTACTTTGGATGATGAAAGCCGTGAAGCAAAGAGCCGAAAACACCGAAGTCTTCAAGATGCAGATCTGAGGATTCCAGCACTATATTAAGCAGGTTTCGCATGGCTGCGAGAAGATCATCGTTTCCAGTTGCTCCAACCAACTTTCGAAGCACTACGTCTGGCTTCCTCACTTCGAAAATGTCGTTGCGGTTGACTCCGACCATCTTCTTCCCGAGCATCTCATGAAATGTCATGTATTGGAGAAATCTGCGTTGAATGAATTTCCATCCTTCGTCTTCATAGAACTTGTAAAAGGCATTTCGCCCACTGCCTCTAGGTGCCTTCGGGTTGTTGGACTTGAAAATTTCGGAAGATGCGTATTCAGCATCGCAGACAATTGACTCGGGCGGGTGCGAGTAGCCGAACACGCGGAATATTAAACCTTCTTTCGTGGTTATTCCATCGCGGTCGCGAAGTTTCAGAGTGGCCAAATGTGTTCTTCCTCGCTGGCACCTGTTCCAACGACGACCTGATGATGGGTTTTTCCTGTTTCAACGTTTTCAACGTGTTCCAGCATTCCTGATACGCGCATTTTGTCACTGCGTCGGGCAATGTTTCGGTAGCATCCGATCATTGAAACTACAGTGTGCGGGACTGTGTCTTTGCTGAGCTTTGACGCTGCACCAATCGGTTCATAATCTTCGATTTTGTAGACAGCTGGGCGAAACATGGCTTCAGTGTCGTCTTTCACCTTGCAGCGGAACTTGACATGAGTGACGGGAAAGTACTTGAAAGCGCCGTATTTGGAGTTGATTTCTTCAGGCTTTCGAACGGCGTTGTACATGAATAGCTTGCCTTGATATTTGCCCTTGTATCGTCTCGCCGCGTCTATTCGGTTTTTGGACACATAACTTAGTGTGCCAGTTTTGACAAGCTTGTCTATTGCCGCTTCGAGTTTGCGAAAGTTGTGGGATCCATAGACGACTAGGTCGATGTCTGACTTAGAGGTATGCATGTTCAACGCGATTGAGCCGTGAATTCCGAAATCTTCTGTGCTAGCATGCGACTTTTTTGAAAGCAGCGCAATCAGGTCTAGCGTGGTGTTTTGGAGGCTATCCCTGTCTTGAAGTCTCAAGATGCGATGCAGGCATTCCCTTGGAACATAAATGTCTTGGACCGAGTCCAACGGTGCGCTGATGACTTCTTTGTTCCTGAACGGGCAGAAATGCACATAGGCTGGGAAGGTGGTTCTGAAGGTTTCAAGGAAACTCTGGTAGTTTTGAGCTGTATAGAGTCTTTCAGCTCGGAAGATTTCGTTTTGTTTGTAAGTCCAGGTGTTTTCAAGATATTTGATGTGGAAAAAGTCTTTGAAACGGGCAGGTATGTATTTCAGAAAAGCGAAAACTCGACCTTCCGGATGCTCATATCCAAAGACGTTGAAAATGAAACCCTCTTTGGTTGCGAAAGTGTCCCCGTCTTCAGGAACCCAGCTCTTGACGTCCGTCTTCAATCGCCGCGATAGACTGAGGCTGGAACGTTAAAAAACCTATTGCAGGACGGCACAACGCTTAAACCATGACTTTGCCAAAGCAGAGTGAAGTGATTCGGTTTGGATGAAGATTCACATCCCTATGTAGTGTTCCTTCCATCGGAACACAAAACCAGAATACTAGGCGCGATCTTCGGCTCAAAAGCGGCTGTCGACATCCTCAAGTTTTCGTTGAGCCAAGGCATCGCGAACAAGATCTACCAGAAAGACCTCGTCAAAAAACTCTCCTACTCAAACAAGACAATCATTGAAAACTTGAAATCTCTAACAAAGCTCAGAATCCTGCAAGAACACATGGAGAAAGCCCAGAAAGAAGGACGCATCGTATGGCTCAAGACCTACCACCTGTCTGACGCTGGAAAGTGGTTTGCACTGCTTCTCGCTGAGGGGAAGGACCTGTCGGAAAACGAGAAAGCGGAAATACTTGAGAATCTCTTCAGGACCTACATCCGATGGGTAAAAGACCTTTCAGACAAACTACATCTTGAAAAAGGCAGTTTGGAAAGAGCGTTCAAAGAAGAAATGAAGTAACAAGGGTGCCGGCATGAGTTCAAACGTAATAGCTATTGTTGGAGGAAAAAAGTCTGGAAAAACAACGACAATTGAATTGCTGACCAAAGAGCTTGCTGAAAGAGGCTACAAAATTGCCGCAGTGAAACACATTCCAGAGCCAAACTTCACCATTGACAAGGAGGGAAAAGACACTTGGAGATATGTTCAGGCAGGAGCGACAAAGGTGGTCTGCGTGTCTGCCGATGAGATAGCGACCATTGAGAAAACAAGACACAGTGACTTATCTTTGAAGAAGATTCTTCAGAAGTGCAGAGGCAGCGACTTGGTTTTTCTAGAGGGATTCCGGAAACTCGTTGCAAAGGACGACAAGATTTACAAGATCCTTGTTGTCCACTCGGCAGAGGAGGCTATAGAAGATATGAAGACTTTTCATCCTATAATAGCGTTAACAGGCCCGCTTGAGCCCAAGTTGGGCAAACAGCACATTCCCTACGTTGATGTATGCAAGAGTGCTAGGAAACTCGCGGATTTGGTTGAAAGAGTTGTAATAAAAGAAGCTGCAACCTGAGTGTTGTTGTAGCTGGGTTGTGGGGTTTGGAGAAATTATCTGAGGGGGAGATGGGAGAAAGGAGATAGACGAAAAAACTTTAGGTAATTCCCCAAACCTATCCACCCAACTTTTCAACACACACTCTTGTTGCATCATCACCTTCTAGAGAGCCTTGAACGCATCAAACCACCTGTTGTACATGGTGAGCATGTCGACAGACACACTGGGTTTTCGTTCTTCTAGTATCTGCGTGAAATCAGCCATGGTCAAAGATCTTGGTTTTGCCATCTTGTCGCTTGCTTGCCCTGACTCGAAGAATTCGCCGATAAGTTTCAGTTGAGCCGACTGATTAACGTCTCTTATGTCGCTTCCGGAGAAACCTTCTGAAAGCCTCGCAAGCTCGTGCAGATCAACATCGGGACCCAGTTGCAGGTTGGTTGTGTATAACTTGAACATCATCAGCCTTGTGTGGTGGTCTGGAAGTGGAACTAGAATCCTTTTCTGGAATCGTCTTATGAAAGCCCAATCCAAGTCCCAGGGCTTGTTCGTTGCTCCGATCACGTAGACGTGAAGAGCCTTGCCTTTGTCTACGATTCCGTCCATCTCTTTCAGGAATTGGTTCCGGACGCGTATTTCTCCGCCAACTTCATTTGTGTGCTTCCCCATTAGAGAGTCCAGTTCGTCAACGAAAACTATTGCGGGTCTTCCTTCTTGGGCGGATTTTCTCACGTTACCAAAGAGACGTGCAACGTTCTGTTCACCTTCGCCTAACCATTTTGACATGATTGAGGCGGCATCTATTGAAACAAATGTTGCATCTATTTCTGTAGCGACGGCTGCAGCTATCAATGTTTTCCCGCAACCTGGCGGTCCGAAGAGCAGTATTCCTCTGGGCCATCCGAGTGGAAACAGGTCTGGTCTCTGAACAGGGTAGATTATCGCTTCTTTGACAGCTTTCTTTGCAGGGTCAAGTCCAACCACGTCATCCCATTTCACATTTGGTTTCTCTGTTATGATTAGTTCCTCATAGCTGGACTTGCCGCCTTCACTGCTCTTTGGTTCACCTTTATAGTCGCCGTTTTTAATTTCTGCATGTTGCATTTCGTGTGGGCCAACGGCGCCTTGGATCGCTTTTATACGTTCTTGGTATGCTATGGCTCTCTGCACGTAGACCTTGTTCAGACTGTATTCAGGATAAAGCTGGACAAGCTGCAGCAGGCTTTCAATGGCCTTCTGGTACATGGTTATGGCCATGCCCTTTGAACCGTGCTTGTCCAGACGTACTGCTTCCAACGCGTAATTTGTCGCGGATTTTTCAAGTTCTTGTGAAGCGCTCATAACCTCTATTCTCCCGTTTTTAGTTCAACCTTTATCTTGCCTTTAGACCCTAAGCTTTGAAGGGCCTTCTCTATCTCCTCATTCGAGGTTTCCAAATCGACTGAGCAACGTGTCAAGTCGATTTGTCCATTACTTTTCTTAACGTAATCTAGAAGAATGTCTTCTAGTTGTGAATTGTCAACTTTCAAGGAGATTTCCTTGATCTCCGATTTTTTATAAGAAAAGAGGGTTTGAGAAGATTCTCGTTCAGACTCCTCAACAGTCTTCTGACCTGCGGTCTTCGACATTTCCGTGGAAATTGCTATGATCTCTTTTATTGTGGTGTGCTCAGCGTCTGGGATCTTGATTGTGGCAGGCGGTTCAGGAAGATTTTCCTCAGCTTTCTGCTGAAGATAGCATGAGACTTCTTTGAGTATTTCTTGGCCGCCGGCTGTCTTGCAGTTAACAGGTATAGTTGACTCGTCGGCTGTTATCTTTGTGGAATAGAGTGTTTCGCTTATGGTGTCGTTGACTTGGCTCAGTTCAGACGAAACATCGGGCAAAACTGAGATTAGCTCTTGCGATACACCTTGGAGAAGTCTTAATGCGGGTTTAAGATCGACAACTATTTCGCTCAATTCCCTTATGGTTTCAAGCCTTAGAACCACGCGTTCTATGGCTAGTTCCACGTTGTAGAGGAATTGAATTAGTTTTCTGACTTCTGAAATTTCGTTTGCATAGATTGCGGCTCGATCTTTGTTTTTGTTTCTGAGAGCGCTGACACATGTGTGGAAAAGAATCTTGTCTTTTTCCTTGAGTCTGTGAGATGCCAGTCCAAGCTTGCCTTGTTGAACTCTCAACGTGTGTATTGAGTTGTTTACTGTTTCATGGAAAGGTGGAGGGCGAGAACGAATAAATCCTTTGATAAGTTTTTCCTCCGCCCGCCACTCTCTTGTTTCAGTCCTATTTGAGTCCTATATACCGGTCTTGCCGATTTCTTTGACGTAGACGACTACAGGCGGTTCTGGAAGCCCTGGAGAAGACGAAACCGAACTGGGTGTTCTTGATCCTTCAGACATCTTTGTCTTAGCGGGGTCACCTAGAAGAATGTTAGAAAGTTTGTTTCTTGTAAGCTCCAAGTCTGTTTTCATCATGTGGGCTCGCTTGAGGTTTTCCTGGACAATCGCAAAAGCAGTTTCGTATGTTTGGTTATCCATTTTTCCAATCTCATGCTCGAGTTCAAGGTGCACGAAAGCGTAGTTCAAAGCCTTTATTTCGTCTGTGCATTTGGCAACTTCATTGTCTATGTCCTCTGTCAAAGCCTGGGCTTCAGTTTTCAGCTGGGTCAGCAACCCGTCAAAATTAATGTGTAATTCACCGTACATTTCTCTGGAGATTTTCTTCTTCTCCGACAGATCCTTGAGGGCTTGGTCTTTGCGCCAGATGAGGGGAATCTGATCGGACAGAATCCCCGCCTGAGCCTTTATGTTAGAGACCAAAGTTATGTCCGCACCGTCTACTTTGAGGTGTTCGGCAGAGTACTTTGAGAATCTTCCATTACCTAGTTCGATATACACTGAGTCAAATTTTCCACTTGGCGTCACTGCAAAAGAAGCGATTTTGCCTATTGGACATCCGTATTCGTCTTTCACTTGTCTTCCAACGGAAAGAAAAAGACTGGGGTTTTGTGACATAGTTTCCACCCCTCAGTCTAGGAAGACTCTGTTGAGGATTTCTCGCCTACTGGTGTTGCTGGAAGTCCTGGCATGCCTGGTGGCAGATCTGGGAACTTCTCTTTGATTCTTTGTTCTGCAACTGTTGATGCTTCTGTAAGAATTTTGGTTGCGTCTTCGTTGACCGAGTCGAAGCTTAGTGTCATTCCTTGGCTTTGTCCTGCTTCAATCATTATGCCGCTGAGCATGTTGCCGATTTCGCCGAGTTCGTTTTCTGCTTCGGGGAATACGCTGACCAATCCGGTTCTTACTGATCTCAAGACGCTTACTGCTGGTCCTAGTGTTGAGACTACGTCTCCGAGTTCTGATACTGTGCGTAATCTTAGCACTATCTGTTCGAGTGCGAGTCTTGCATTTATTATGAGCTTCTCCATCTTGCGTATTTCTGCAAGTTCGTTCGCGAACACATTTGCGCGCGACGTATCGTGCTTTGTGTATGCATCAACTATTCTAGCAAAGATTGTCTTGTCTCTTTGTCCGAATCTTTCTGTGGCCTGATCTAGCTTCTGTACTTGTAGCTCTATGCGTCTGACTGCGAAGTCTAAGCGTGGCTTCAGAGGGCCTGGTGGTCTTACTGCCTCCTTGAGTTTGGATGTGAATGGTTGTTCTTCTCTTCTTGTTTCCCATTTTTTGCTAAACCTTTCTGACAAATTTAACTACCTCCTGAAAAACACATCGTGCATAAAACGATCTTATGCATTGTTAACATGGCTGCAACATGCACGCATATATGTGGAGCTATACGCCCAAGCCAAAGCGGTTTTGGGCTTTAATTTTCCAACTAAAAGCCTACGTAGCCTCTTTTCTGAGAATAGACAGAAAAGTGTAAGTTAGACTAAAAAGCGGCTGAATCCAATTGCTAACCAAAAGGTGAAACAAATGGGCGAAAGGTTAAAGATTTTCGTGTTTGTCGCAATCTTGGGCTTCTTCGCAGGAGTCGTCGCAGACCTCAGCGCCACATACGTGATTCCAGCGCTCGCAAACTTCTTGCCTGCATTCCTCAACGCAAGGTTCATGTTGTCGGGACTCGCCGGAGCTTTTCTAACGCTCGTCATGGTCAGCATTTGGGCCTACATCACCGGAACTCCAGAACGCTAAACCTTCCCCTCTCCCCTTTCTTTATTCACAAAACCAGTCACATTCCGTTTTTTCTATTTACAAACAACTAAGCTCGGCAAGTTGTATTTGTTTTGGACTCAGGAGCGGAAAAAGAAATCATCTTGGTTTCATTGTACCTCGATTTCGTCATAGTCCACTTGAAAGGTTATCATCTGTAAATTTCAGTCTTTCGGTTGT
>JBGOYH010000027.1:0-16643 GCA_041479575.1 Bathyarchaeia archaeon | reverse complement strand
GAGAACCAGCAGGACGGCTAGGATGATTATTATTATTGTGACCAGCTGGCTTGCTTCGACGAGCATTCCTGCGAGGACGACGTATTTGCCTATCTTGAGTTGGAGGGTTGTTGAGTCTTGAACGGAGTAGGTTTGGGCGGCAAGTGGGTCGGATGAATCGGTTGTGTAGAGTGTGACTTCGAGGGTTCCTCCGATGACGTTGTTGAATGTGGCGGTGCCGTCTCCTTGGGTTTTGGCTGTCATGACGGGTTGGCCTCCTCCTTGGAGTTTTACGTTTATGTTGGCGATGCCTTGGCCGAAGTAGTCGAGGACGGCTACGGAGATTGTTAGGCCGTAGAGGTCGCAGGGGACGCTTACGTTTTGGTTTTGGAATAGGTCTATGGTTGTTTCGTTCAGCATTATTTTGTTGTTGTCGAAGATTTGTATTTGGTATCTGCCGAATACTGAGTTGAAGGTGACGACTCCGTTTGCGTCGGTGGTTCCTTGGTAGCGTGGTGCGCCCAGGAGTTCTTGTGCTGTGACGGCTGCGTTGTTGAATGTTTGTCCGTTGGTTTTGGTGACTGTGATTTGTAGGTTTATGGTTGGGCAGTTGATTTTGACGTCGTACCATCCGACGGGCGTGTTGTTTAGTAGCAGGTTCGGTATGGTTGTGATGTTGAAGGATGCGCCGTATCGTGTTAGGTTTAGGCCGTATATGGTGTTGGGGAGTAGGGAGTGGATTATGGCGGTTCCGTTGATGTCGGTTGTGAATGTTCTGTTGTCTTGTTGTAGGAGTATTCCTGTTTCGGGGATTTTCATTTCGGCTCCGTTTACTTGGGATGTGACTTGGATTCGGAGGTTGGTGAGGTTGCATGGGAGGTCTGTTGATGTGGTGTCGTTGACGGTTATGGTTTGTTGGCCGACGATGTTTATGGTGTTGTAGTAGGCTGTGCAGGTGAAGTTGCCGATTTCAAGTTGCAGGGCAGCTGTGCCGGTTGAGCTGGTTATTGTTTCGCCTGCGGGTTTTGTTCCTTCGGTGGCTTTGATTGTGATGTATGGGACGGGTTCGCCTGCGAGGTTTTTGGTTGTGAAGTTGATTGGGAAGCCTGGGACTGTGAAGTTTTGGGCGTCGGGTGGGGTTTTGGTTGTGAATCCTGATGTTGATATGATGTTGACTAGGTAGGTTCCTATTGCGGCGGTTGCGGGTACGGTCCAGTTGTAGTTGATTGTGCCTGTGGGGTCTGTGAGGTTGACGATGTTGCTGATGGTGTTTCCTGTTATTGTTAGTGTGACGTTTTCGTTTGGTTCGTAGATTGCTTTGATGTTGACTGTTTGGTTTCTGTGGTATTGTGTGGCGTCTGTTAGTGCTACGGTGAAGGTGGTGTTGGCGTCTGTTGTGTTGAAGAATGTTGCGTAGGTGCCGACGAAGGTGGTGTTGGCGTCTGTTGTGAAGTCGGTGGGGTAGTTTATGGTTGTGGTTCCGTTGCCGGAGCTGGATAGTGTGATGTTTACTGTTTTCATGTAGGATATGCCCGTTGGGGCGTAGACTGTTACGTCTGCGGCGTTGGTGCTGCTGGCTTCGCCGCCTGTCATGTTGAGTAGTATGGGTATTGTGTCGCCTTCTCGGATGGTTTGCGGTCCAGTTGTGCTGATTGAGTAGTCTGTTGTTACGGTGAAGGTTTTTGTTGCGTTGTCTTTTGTGGTTAGGTCGGTGATGATTAGGTTGTGGGTTCCTTGGGCTGCGTCGGGTACGGTGAAGTTTGTTACTGCGTATCCGTTGGCTGCGGTGCCGTTGGCGACGAGTTTGGTGTCGAAGCGAAGTTCGTATGTTCCGGTTTGTGTTGTTAGGTTGGCTGTGAGGCTTACTTGTGTTCCTACTTTTGCGGAGCCGGGGTCAACGGTTATGATTGCCATTGCGGCTGAGGCCGTGGGCAGATAGTAAACGGCTGTGAGAATGCTTGTGAATATGAGGATTAAACATGTTAATTGTTGAGTTTTTTTGAGGTGGGGGTTCATGTTTTGTGTTGCCTCGTGGTTTTGATGGAATGTGAACATCTGTTACGCTGAGACCATTAAAAACTTTGCCTTTTGGTTTTCATCATTGTCTAGCGGGGGTTCTTTTCTTATTCTAGTTGTGATTTGAGAGTGTGTGGTTAAATGGGTCTGGTGTTCGCTGACGCCTTTCGATCGTTGTCTCCGAATGAGCATATGTTAGGTGTAGGACTACGGTATGGACTGTTCAACATGGTTTTTGGTTGTTTTCAAGCCAAAAATGACCTACCCCCTCCCCCCTAGGTTTTCAGCACGCACGGTATCGTAGGGAGTGTTCACGTGGAGCTTCATGAAGGGATGTGTGAAGCAAAACGCCTGATTGCATGTTGATTCACGCGCGCGGTGATTAGAGTAGAGTACATCAGACTTATCTGTCATGATGCGTGACATCGTTAATATGGGCATATACAAACAGCCACTGTATTATGAGATTGCCTTCAGCTTCATCGACCCAAAAGAACAAGTGGATAATTTTGAGAGACTGATCCGCGAATTCAGTGTGATGAGGGTCAATAGATTCCTGGACATAGCTTGTGGGCCAAGCTTGCAGTTGAGGGAGATAGCAAGGAGAGGCTATGAGGCTGTGGGGTTGGACTTGTCTCCTGAGATGCTTGAGTATCTGAGAAAGAAGGCAAGAGAAGAGGGCTTGAAAATAGAGACGTTGCAAGGGGACATGCACAATTTCAGGCTGAAAAAGAAGGCGGATTTTGCTTTCATCATGATGGGTTCCTTGGACGCTGAGTCAAATGAGAAATTCCTGTCGCACTTGGATTCAGTAGCAGCCTCTCTGAACGAAGGCGGTCTCTAATTCATTCAGAACATGTTCCTAGATTGGACAAAGAAAGCAAAACAGACATGGACAATGAAAAGAGACAGAGCGACGGTGAAGACGCGTTATGAATCTTGCTTCAAAGACGTGCTTAACCAGATCCGCACAGAGAAGATGATGTTTGAAGTCAATGATAATGGGGAAACAAAAAAATTCGCACAAGAAGAGGACTCAAAATTCATTTTTCCACAAGAGTTCAAGACCCTCTTGACATTGAATGGAAAATTTGAATTTCTCGGATGGTGGAAAGGAAACTGCAATAGTTGGCATTTGGATCAACCACTGGAAAAGGTCAAAGACTTAAATGACAATATGGTGCTCCTCAGAAGAAAACAGAATCCTACCGAAGAGAGCTAGGACAAAACGACCAAGACGAAGACGAAACGCAGCGCGCGCAAACCATTTGTGTAGCAAATTGAAATACGCGCACTTGTTTTAACGACAATTTGACGTTCTCCATACATCACAGAAAGAGCCTCTAGTTACGATCTAGTTACAAATTTGCGTAGTGCGCGCGCGACAGCAGGCTTTGACCCTATACTTCCGATTATCATCGTTGTCGTCGTTGTGGCTGTGGTGATTGCCTCTCTGCTAGTATTGCGTATGAGAAAAACTTCCGGCGTTCCGCCGCTTTCACCGCCGCCGCCTCCCTCCCCAATAATGAACACTAGCGTGCGTGGATAGTGGCAAACCTTTTTCGCAAACAGGAAATCCGAGGAATCGTCGTGATTTCAATGGTTCTTCGGGTTCAGTTTTCATTGGCCCTCATGCAAGTAGTACTGGAGGCAACTATCGTAGATAGGGTCTGGTCCCGTTTCTTTCACCGTGTTCTCGACTGCTTTCTCGGTAGGCTGCTTCTCCACAACCAGTTTTTGAATTAGAGTTGTTATTGCCAGGTCGGTATGAGAGGCTGACACAGCTCCGTTCCACCCTATGACGGCTCCGGCTCCTCTTTCGAAGAGGGCTCTTGTCAGGTTTGGAGAGTGGAGTCCGTTGCATCCCATCAGAATAATTATGGTGTTATTGAAATCTGGTCGCATGCTCTGCGTGATAAAGTTTTCAGTTATCCCAAAGTAGGTTTCGCTTTCTTTGGTGGCTTGAACGCGCAGGATTTGATCGGTCAGCTGTTCGTAGACGTATGCTTGAGTGTTATACATCTGGGATGTGAAGAGGAAACTGTCGCTTGAATGCACCCTCAGCATAATCAAGTTATACCCATGCGATGGCAAGTCTCTGTATGCCTCTACCGTGACGTCTTCGCCTGGATAATAATCTACAGTGTATCCACAATGCGTTAACATGGCCGTAACTACTTCCACGAATGTCTGATTTGGGAAAGTCAGACTTAACTGATCAAGTATTGCTGCCTTGAGTTTTGACGCTGCGTTGGCAGTTTGACCTTGGAAATCATTCGAGGCTTGATTTTGGGGTGGGTAGAGAAGACAGGGTGAAACTTCCAGTACAAGCAGTATCAGAGCTAGGACTGAAGCTGTGAAAACGTAACCCGTCCGTTCTTTCACGGCTCGGGCATGACTCTTGGTTTCAACAGGCCTCTTCTCGTTCGTCACAACGTTCACAGCTTTTTATTGTTCAATCAGGAACAATGACTCCCTTGCCTACCAGTTTAGGGGACAATAGCGGCTTAACAAATAGGACTAACAACCGCTTTCTCACTCCATTCTCGCCTTCACACCTAGTTGTTCCCGTCGATGAGCGGGTCGGCCTCTCAGACATGTTTGTGCATGTAGGAGTTTACTTTTCTCTTTAACTGGAAGCTAGTTTCATCAGTCTATTAAGATTTCTGGAACTTTTCTTCAGTCCACTAGCCGTGTGTGCGAAAAGTGATACACGAAAAATTTGGCTTTGTTTTGATTGAAAAAAACTTTCACAAGTCTTATATAGGCTTCACATGGCTAACCCTTGATTTAAGGGAGAGGGATGCTCTATTTGCAATTCGATTTCTTGCTGCAAAGAACATCTAGAAACCAATGAGAAGATCTCTCAGTGATTTCAACTTCTCCTGAACGAAAAAAGGAGAAAGGAAAGGATGAAAAAGACCACAGTGCTGACTCTTGCTTTATTCATGTCTCTAGCATTCGTTTTGGCACCAAGTCCAAGCTTCTACGTGGTGAAAGCATCGTCTGGAACCTCTACTGAAGTACAAGAATGGCCTATGTTTCGCCATGATTCCATGCACACGGGATACTCGACTTCAGTGGCACCAAACACAAACAACATGCTATGGAACTACCGAACAGATGGGATAGTGGAATCTTCACCAGCCGTTGCTGATGGCAAACTGTACGTTGGGTCGAGTGACAATAAAGTCTACTGTCTCAATGCAACAACGGGGGAACACCTCTGGGACTACACAACAGGTGCGGGAGTGCATTCTTCTCCAGCCGTTGCTGATGACAGAGTGTACGTGGGATCAAGCGACCACAATATCTACTGTCTTGATATGACAACGGGGGAACGCATCTGGAACTACACAACAGGCAGCTACGTGGATTCCTCTCCTGTTGTAGTCGGCGGCAGAGTGTACGTTGGATCGTACGACAACAAGGTCTACTGTCTCAATGCAACAACGGGGGAACACCTCTGGGACTACACAACAGGCGACTACGTTGCTTCTTCTCCGGCCTTTGCTGACGGCCGCGTGTACGTGGGATCAAACGACGGGAGTGTCTACTGTTTTAACGCGACAACAGGAGAACAAATCTGGAACTACACAACAGGCTGGTGGGTATATTCTTCTCCGACCATTGCCGAGGACAGAGTATACGTCGGATCGCATGACAACAAGGTCTACTGTCTTAACGCAACGACAGGCGAGCATATCTGGAACTGCACAGTAGCCGCACCTGTATATTCTTCTCCAGCCGTTGCTGATGACAGAGTGTACGTGGGAGCGGGCAAGGTCTACTGTTTCAACGAAACAACAGGAGAGACAATCTGGGCCTCGCTAATAGGCGGTCCCGTATATTCTTCTCCTGCCATTGCTGACGGCAAACTATACGTGGGATGCTACGGCGAAAGGTTCTATTGTCTTAATGTAACAACAGGAGAACAAATCCGTAACTACTTAATAGGCGAGCCCGTGTTTTCTTCTCCAGCGATAGCTGATGGCACCGTCTATTTCGGATCACGGGATAGTCGCGTATATGCTTTCAGGGACCCAATCTACACGTTAACGATCACTACGACCGATGGTGGCAAAACAGACCCCTCCTCTGGAACGTACGAATATTACCAAGGAACAGAAGTCACAGCCGCGGCCACACCATCAGCAGGCTTCGATTTTGACCACTGGGAGCTCGACGGCTCATTGAATTACTCCAACCCGATAACCGTGACAATGGACTCCAACCACACTCTACACGCAGCTTTCACGTACAGCGTCACGATAGAGGCTTACTGCTACGAAGAAGAAACAAATGTAGCTGTAAACATCGCCATGGATGGTTCGCCTACAGGCTATACAACACCCAAGACCTTCAACCTGACAGGAACACACACGTTCACAGTTCCGGACATAGACTCAAACGGACACTTCTTCAAACAATGGAACACCGGTGAGACGGGCACGACGATAACAATCGTAGCAGGAGGAACGTATACAGCGTATTATCAAGCAAAATACAACCTAACGATCACGGCGACAACGGGAGGAACTACAGATCCGTCTCCAGGAGACTACAGCTACTGGAATGGAACGGCAGCAAACGTCACAGCTTTGCCATCTCTTGGATACGCACTTGACCACTGGGACCTTGACGGTGCGAACGTCGGCTTGCCTAACCCGATAACAGTGACAATGGACGCAGATCACGCGTTGCATGTCGTTTTCTCAGGAGTGGGCACGTACAACCTAACGATCACCACGACAACCGGGGGGCAAACCAACCCTGCGCCTGGAATGTACACGCACACGAACGGAACATCAGTGGACGTCACGGCCTTGAATGACGAAGGCTACGGTCTGGACCATTGGGAGCTTGACGGTGGAGACATTGGCTCTCAGAACCCGGTCACAATAACGATGGACTCTGACCACACGCTGAACGCCGTCTTCAGAATAGTCTACACCTTGGGAATCACAACAACCACTGGTGGCACGACGAACCCCTCACCTGGAACATACACTTACTTCGAAGGAACGATTGTCAGGGTGACAGCAACACCGGCCGAGAACTGGAACTTCGATCACTGGGAACGCGATGGCGCCTCGAATTCCTCCAACCCAATAGACGTAATGATGGACTCTGACCACGCTCTGCACGCAGTTTTCACTTACAGCGTGACAATATATGCGTCCTGCTACAATGAGGGAGCGAACGTGAGCGTGGTCATCGCCATGGATGGTTTCCCCACAGGCTACACAACACCCCACACGTTTGCGGGCTTAACTGAAACGCATAACTTCACGGTTCCAAGCACTGATCCAGGTGGACACAAGTTTTCAGCGTGGAACACGTTCGAGCCAACCACGACAATAACAGTCACGAAGGGAGGAACATATACGGCATACTACATGACAGGCGTGAGCGGAGTCGGCGGATTCGGCAACCCAGTTGATAAGCTTGCCATATTGGCGCCGTACATCGGTTTAGCCTCAACACTCTTGGTTGTGGCAATCGGAACGACCGTCTTCGTCAAACGATCTAAGCGTCGAGAAAAGAGGCAATAGTAACTCTCAAGCCTCCCCATTTTTTCTGTCTGTGAAACGCTAGAAGCACGCGCTTCATCAGCAAGGCGAGCGCGCGTTGTTGGCGCGTGCTATGGAGCTGCTTTCGGTAACAGTTGTAACAGCTGAACTTGTGCAAGGTCTGAAGAAAGCATCAATTGGAACTGTCTGCTTCTTCCTTCCTCAAGGGGTTGAGCAATTCCTTCCTCTTCTCTGCTTCTCACGAGGCAAAGCACAATAATTATGATAGCACTTGTTCATTTCTTCAAGTCTCTGACTTGGAATCTTCCATGTCTTCTCAAGCTCTTGTCAGGGATTCCAGTTGCGTGCACGCGCAGTTAATAAGATTGAGACGATAATTAAGAAAGAACAAAATTGAGTCTCCGGCGCCGAGAAAAACCTAAACTTGTGGTATTCGATGTTGAAGGCGTCATAATCCCCAAGAACCGCTATCTCTTTGACGTAAGCAGGAATCTTGGGTTTCTCCAGTCTGCAAGAACCGTTTTTTATGGAACCCTATACGCGTTGGGCGTCATATCACTAAAATCCGCCATGAAATACGTTTTCAAGTTTCTTGAAGGCTCCAAAGAAGACGACCTTCTGCAGACTTTCAGACGTATCCCGCTGATGCCTGGTTCGAAAGAAGCATTTGAAAACCTAAGAAACCAAGGCTGCAAGACTGCACTGATAAGCTCTGGGCTTCCAACTTTCATCGTTCAGGACTTGGCGCGAACACTCAAGGCTGATTATGCTTACGGTTTTGAACCGGGAGCAAAAGAAGGAGTTTTAACGGGAGAAATCCGGGGCGACGTCATTGAGCACGAAGGAAAGCTTCCATTTCTAACGAAACTCCTGGAAAAAGAACACTTAACCCCAGAGGAGTGTGCTGTAGTTGCAGACGATCGCAACAACGCCTCCATACTACTTCCGGGAGCGTTAAAGATTGGTTACAACCCTGATTTTGTGGTTCGTTTTAATGCAGACTGCATAATAACTGGAAATCTGCGTGAAGTTGCTTCTGTGATAAACGGTCAAACGAGAAGAAACCGAAATCCACCAACCAAGAACGACGTTCTCCGCGAAATCATTCATGCATGTGGCATCACGATGCCCCTGCTTTCGATCCTTGTGGGCCTCTACCCCATTGCGCTCTTCATTCTGTCCGTCACATCTCTCTACATCGTCTCCGAGTTGGCATTAATGGAAAAAAGAAACTTGCCGATAATCTCGTCGATAACCCGTCATGCCGTGACGGCAGAAGAAGACTATGGCTTCCGCGCGGCACCAATATTCTTTGCTTTCGGAATACTCCTCACCCTGCTGCTCTTTCCCTTTCCAGCGAGCGGAGCAGCTATCGCAGCCTTTTCTCTCGGAGACAGTGCAGCCACCATCTTCGGAAAAACGCTTGGAAGGCACACACTACCTTTCAACAAGGGCAAGACCCTGGAAGGCTCATTAACCGGTTTCATTGCTGCATTTCTAGCGGCCACCGTCTTCATAAACCCGCTGAAAGCACTGCTAGGGGCGACCGTAGCAATGTTGATCGAAAGCCTGCCCCTACCCATAAACGACAATCTTGCGGTACCAATAATCACGGGACTAGTGCTTACTCTCATCAGATGAACCGCTCGAGCGCGCTAATCCGACAGCTGCAAGAGGTCGAGGAACCCTCCAAAAGTAACCAAACACTCAACAATAATTCGCTTCGTTCAGCTAATTCTAGCCTCGCGCGCGCTGCAGATTACGAATCTACAAGAAAATCTCTCAAAATCAGTTCTATTGTTTTTTCTGAAAAAACCGAAAAAGGCGATTTTTGCAGCATTGTTACACGGAATTGTTACGTTTCCATGGACAAGACCCTATGTTCCAATATAGCGCGCTTTTAGCGCAGCGCTGTTCTGGATATGCTTTTGGGAAGATTGATGTTGCATAACTCTTCTGCAAAGCTGAAAGAGTGAAGGTGGCAATTGGGGTGTATTCATGAAAAGGCTTTTCAGAGACTTGTCGTTAGCTTTCTAGTGGCTTGTGGGTTTATTGGAGGCGTTGAGTCTGGAGGAGATTCTGAATCAGGCTGAGCGATTGGAAAAAGAATATGATTGGGTTGGAGCTGTCGAGTTATACGAGAAAGCGTTGAATCTGGTTCCTCAAGATGATGTTTTGAGAATGGGGGAGGTTCATGAGCGGTTGAGCCGCGCTTTCTACCGGGCGGCCATGCGGGGCGAAACGGCGAGCGAGTTTAGGGAAAGCATTCAACGAGCCGTTGAAGCGTGTAAAAGAGCTGGCGGTTTCTATGAGAAATCGACTGGAGAGAAGAAAGCTGGATGGATATTTCGCTGCAGAGCTCTGTCTAAGTACTACGGTTATTGGCTCACGTCCAATCCTTCTGAAAAGAGAGCCCTTCTCGACGAGTGTTTGGAGCTGGAAGAAAGGGCTTTGACTTTTTTCATGGAATCTGGAAACATGCTGGAATATGTCAAGACGTACAATGGGCTTTCGCTGGTGTTTTTCCTAAGGGCCACATCTGAATGGAGCATGCAGGTCGCGAAGAGTATCGTTGACAGAGGATTGAAATGGGGCGAAAAAGCAGTTGCAGCGACCTCAGAACTTGACAGCCTGTACGAGACTGCCAGAGCAAATTTAACGCTTGGAATTTGCTTGTGGCTTAACAAGTTTCTTCCAGAGCTGGAAGAGATAGAAAACAACCGCTTGAAAGGTGTCAAACACCTGACTAAAGCCGTTGACGTCTCCGAAAAAGTGGGCGACGCCTACCTGTCAGGGTTTTCACATCTTTGGTTAGGGGTTGACTCTGGAGGAGAAGAAGCAGAAAAGCATTTCGCGCAAGTATTAGAGTCAGGCAAACGGGCGCGAGACAACTTCTTAATTGGAGTAGGTTCAGATATGCTAGCGGCTTCAACTTACTGGAAAGCTATAGCAACGGAGGATCCTGAGATAAGAAGACAGCTGGCTGAAAAGGCTATGCAATTCTATGACAAAGGGCAACAACATTGTTCTATAATATCCTTCATGAGCCCTAGAAGTGGGGTGATAGCTCCACCTGGCGGCTACGTAGAGTATTATTTCCATTTAGCAACGTGGGAAACAGACCGTGATAGAAGGCTTGAATTGTTGGAGAAGTCTCAAAAGGCAGGAATGGAAGCGTTGGAGTTGGCAGAGGATTCTGACATTCCAGCAGTCGTCGCTTATGTTCTTCACGTGGTTAGCAAAAGTCTTGAATTTCGAGCGTGGGTGGAGCGAGATGTTGTGGAGAAGAGAAGTCTTCTAGAGAAGGCTTTGGAATATAGAGAGAAAACAGTTGAAATGGCGGAAAAGATCGCGCCGTTCGACTATTGGGACCACGGAGTGATGCTGAATTATCTTGCAGAAATAAAGGCGATACTTGCCGAGATGGAAACAAACCCTGAAATGAAGACAAGACTTCTTGAAGAGGCCGTGTTAAGCCAGCAGAAAGGCATTGACTTCTGCAACAAAGTGATGCCGTACTATGAAAAGATGGGAGAAACAACGTTGTTCTCAGCGCTTCGAGGGTACGAAGATATGTACGCTTGGTTGCTTATCAGCCTCTACGGTCTAACGAACAAACCAGATCATCTCAGAAAAGCGATAGAAGTCTCACGGAAAGCAGTCGAATCGGCCAGCAAGTTGGACCTGTTCAGCCGAATGGCAGAATCAAACTGGAGAATCGCGAGGGCGCGAGATATGCTGGGAAAGCACTTGGAAGCTGCCGATGATTTCAAACATGCGTCAGAAAACTATGTTAAAGCTGCCGAAAAATTACCCCAACTGAAGGATTTGTATCAAGATTATGCATTATACATGCAAGCTTGGATTGAGATCGAAAAGGCAAGATACCATCATGACAGACAAGAGTATGGTTCAGCAAAGGAACATTTTGAGAAAGCTTCGGAACTACATGAGTCCCTGAAGCATTGGGGCTATCTGGGGCCTAATTATTCTGCTTGGGCTCAGGTCGAAAACGCGGAAGAACTGAGCAGGAAGGAAGAGGGCGAAGAAGCAATCAAAGCGTTTGAGCAGGCATCAAAGCGATTTGGCGAGACCAAGAGGTCACTCCAGACGCAGCTTAGCGTCATTGAGGACATAGATGAGAGGCAGATGGTGACTAGCATGATCGAAGCCTCAGATTTGAGACGAGAGTACTGCGATGCTAGAGTGGCCATTGAGGAGGCGAAAATTCTCGACAAGAAAGGCGATCACTTCGCCAGCTCCGGAAAATATGGTTTAGCGGCTGAGGCATTTGAGAATATAAGCGTGGCTTTGACGTCTGACCAAGAGCGGAGAGAGTTCAAACTGTTGATCATTCTTTCTCGCGCTTGGCAAAAGATGACACTGGCTGAATCAGAAGCATCACCCGGACTTTATGCGGAGGCATCGCGACTCTTTGAGGAAGCTAAAGATTTCAGTCAAAATGATAGGACAAAAATGTTGATGCTGGGGCACAGCCGGTTTTGTAAGGCTCTTGAGGCTGGAACAAGATTTGCTGACACAAGAGATGCAGACATGCATGCTGGCGCAACAAAATATCTGGAAAGTGCAGCCAGCTATTACGTGAAAGCGGGCTTCCCAAAGGCTTCAGAGTATGCTGAGGCTACCGAGCTGCTCCTAGACGCCTATGCGCACATGGATAATGCGAAGGAAGAGAAAGACCATGAGAAGAAAGCCAAATTGTACACGATGGCTGAAACGGTCTTGCAGACGTCGGCCGGCTCTTTCATGAGAGCGGAGCACCCGGAGAAAAGGGAACAAGTTTTGGGATTGCTGGAGAAAGTGAAAAAGGAAAGAGAGTTGGCGTTGTCTCTCGCTGAAGTGTTGCATGCTCCAGCGGTCGTTTCGGCAACAACATCTTTCACGACGCCTGCACCAACGCGTGAAGAAGCAGTGGGCTCAGAAAGGTTTGAACAAGCCGATATACAGGCAAACCTGATAGTCCGGCAGAGGGAATTGAATGTCGGCGAAAATCTGGACGTAGAGATAGAACTTGTCAATGCTGGAAAAGGTCCGGCTCTACTTATTAAAGTCACGGAAGTGATTCCTAAAGGTTTCGAGATTGTGGAAAAGCCTGAGATGTACCGTGTTGAGGATAGTTACGTCAACATGAAGGGAAGGCGACTTGATCCCTTGAAAACAGAAGAGTTGAGACTTGTTCTTAGACCCAGAGTTCAAGGTGCGTTCGTTCTGAAACCGACAGTGCTGTACCTTGATGAAAACGGCAAATACAAGTCGCACAAACCAGAACCAATAAACATAACCGTGAAAGAACTTGGAGTCAAGGGTTGGCTCAAAGGAGAAAGATGACCCACAGCCCGTTTTGCGGAGATCCTATAACGCGCGTCGAGGTCTAAACGAATACTTCCAAAGGAAGGTTGATATTACGAGGATAAGAATGGAACCAACAGGAAATCGAAACCTTAATCAACGAAGAGGCTTCGTTGCTCGCTGTGTTCTTGAGGTACGAAAGGGAAACGTGGAAACCAAGGGTCGCTGAGCTTCCGAACTAGCGCATGCTTTTTACTAAAACCTTAATGCATTTACAGTATCACTAATAAATCTAATGTTCCACTCCAAGCATTTAACGAGACAGTCGTCAATCATACTTTAGAAAGAGGAGAGCACGCGCTAGTTCATTATTGTTCAACAGGTCAAAAAAAGGGTGGGCGTAAGACTACGATGTCAGAGGTTATAGCCAGAGTTTCAGTATTCCGAAGCCAATTATTGCCAGTATGGCAATCAGGACTACGAAGATTATCACTGCAATAATAGCTATCACCAGTGCCTTCAACCATCCACAGTCGAAGAAGTGTTTAATCAGTGCAAGCCAGACTATGAACATGATGAGTGCCGCTATCAAGCCGCCAACAAAAGCGCCAACGACAGCACCTATTACTGTTCCAAGAACCACTATCCATATTGCATCCGTGAATTTTGCTTTGTCTTTCCCAGCGAGTGCTCTTCCAACCAGCCAGAGAATTGGCGCGACAATGATGACCCCTACGACAATCTGAATTAGCAATGCAACGAAGTCCATTTTGTTCTACCTTCGCTAACTAGGTCCGTTTGCATTTCCTTTTAAGTTTATAGTGGCGCGTGCTTGGACAAAACTTTACCCCAAACCAAACCAAACCAAACTTCTGAATTGCAGCTGAAATTTAGATGCTGTGTGGAAAAAGAAGCCAAGGCAGTATACAGGATTCAGACAACAATAGGAAGTAAGAGCAGTAATAGGGGGTAGTATACGAATCGAGTATACGCCTTTTGAAGCTGACATTTCGTCCTGCTTAGAAGTAGCGAGAAAACGAGTCAATAGAAAGCTTCTGCAAAAGTGATATAAGTTGAAAACAAGAAAGTAGACTCTGCATTTTAGTTTGTAGGGAGGTGAGTCAAATGGTTAGAATTCTGACTTTGTGGCGCATGAACCTGTTAGCGCCGTGGCCCAAAGACCCTGCTGAGACAGCGAAGTTAGGAGAGAGGATGTGGGCGGCTATGGACGACCTCATGAAGAAGGGCATAATCAAAGAATTCGGCTATTTCTTGAATGGAACTTCAGGATACACGATCGGTGAAGGCGATATTGCTGAAGCCTTCAAAGACGTGAGCATGTTCTTGCCGTACTACGAACAGGAGGTGCATGAGGTAATACCCTATGAGAAAGGCAAAGAAATTCTGAGAGCAGTCGCCAAGGCACAAGCAGAAGCAGCAAAGAAGTAGCTTCTGTTAAATGTCCGTGTAGCCCATATAATCCTCTTTCTTTTTTTGGGGTTTTGGGGATAAAACTTTACCCCCAAACCGACAGAACAATCACGCTGATTGACTAGCGCCTATGTTCCACGGGTTTACATGGGTTACTTTGGGGATACCATAACAAACGACCGCTTTTCAATCAGTTAGCGCGCGCGCTCCTACTACCATACCTGCTGCTGCCACTATTGCTGAGATTGAGGTTATGTCCAACTCCATTCTTATCACTTAAAAGAATAGAACAAGCAGACTAGGTCTTAAAACTTAGTCATTTGTGCGCGCTTGTTGTAAGCAAATCATCGCATTTTCGCCTAGGGAACACTTTCACATTTAACGTCACACTATCAATTCATGCTTTGAAAAAGTGCGCGCGTACTCGTGTCGTTCTGAGTCGCTACTTGACCTTGTGGAGACGATTTCTTTCAATGTACAGATCTATTTTTCCCGATTGGTCTATGAGTGGGCGCGCGCTGGGGGTAAACGTTACCTATGTTCTTCTTTCTTAGAAAAGAAGAGATGGACACAAAGCAATACGGAGCCACAAAACACGAGATTAAGCCGAAAACGAATTAACTACACTAAACGATAGTATTGCTTAGAGTTAGAGTGGTTAAAATGATTGATGAAATTCTCAATCTGGTCAAGACTCATGAGAAATGGCGTGGAAAGCAGTGCTTGAATCTGATTCCTTCTGAAAACGTCATGAGCCCATCTGCCAGAGCTTTACTTGCGTCGGATCTTGCTCATCGCTATACGGCGAGGGACCGCTTCTACATGGGCACTCGTTTTACAGACGAAATCGAACAATACGGTGAAAAACTAGCAAAACAAGTTTTCAAAGCTGAAACCGCAGACCTCCGCCCCCTTTCAGGACACATAGCCGACCTCATCGTCCTCGCAAACCTAACACAGCCTGGCGATACGCTCATGTGCCTTTCCCCTGACGACGGCGGGTATCCGGGAATGTGGAAAGAAGGCCTGGCCGGCTTCCTCAAACTCAAAGCAACAGCCTTTCCATTCTCAAAGAAAGGCTTCAGCATAAAAGTTGAAGAAGCCCAACGACTCATAACCAAAACCAAACCAAAGATAGTCATCTTCGGCGGAAGCTACATCATCCATCCACACCCAGTCAAAGAACTAGCAACTATCGCACGCGAAAACGGCGCAATCGTCGGCTTCGACGGATCACACGTCCTAGGACTAATCGCCGGAGAACAGTTTCAAGACCCCCTCCGAGAAGGAGCACAACTCCTGTTCGGCTCAACCCACAAAAGCTTCTTCGGTCCACAAGGCGGCATAATCCTGGGAAACAAGGAACCAGGCGAATACCTGAAAGAAAAAATCTATCCAGCATTCGTCGACAACGCTCACTGGAACCGCATCGCAGCATTAACCTTGGCTTTGGCTGAAATGAAAAAATACGGCAAAGCCTACGCAAAACAAATCGTGCGCAACTCCCAAACACTCGCCAAAAGCCTGTCCGACCTCGGTTTTCCCGTTATCTGCAAGCATCTTGGGTTCACCAAATCACATCAGGTAATCGTGGATTATGGAGGCATGGAAAAAGGGAGAAAAGTCGCTGAAAAACTTCAACGTGCAAACATAATCACCGACTGCGTCATCAGAGTCGGAACCTGCGAGGTCACACGCCGAGGAATGAAAAAACCTGAAATGCTGAAAATAGCCGAACTACTCAAAAGAACCGTAATAGACGACGAGAAACCTGAAGCCATAAAGAAAGAAGTGGCCAAACTCTCTGCTGAATTCCAAAAAGTCCAATACTGTTTTGATCAGTGAGAAAACTGCGGTACATCTTGGTCTCATGCATCAATCGGGTACTGGCCATTGAAATGTCCTATGAACGACTAATCATGATTTTAACTAAGCACACGCATCGACATCGGTCGGCCCTAGCTGCGTCCAACGTTTGTTTGTAGATTAGCGTGCGCTGCTTTTAACGCGTGAAGATGCTGCCTTTTGGTTTTTTGAACTGTTCGGAAAATACGGTGTTCTTTTCCATTTCCTTCCGGATGTGGAGATACTCCGTTGCCTTTTCGTCCAAGCGCTTTCTTATCATCTTGAGCAACTCTGCCATGTTAAAAGGTTTCAAGACGTATCCATGAGCGCCCTCGTTGACCGCCTTAACAGCGTTCTCCAAAGATGGAAAGCCCGTGATGATTATCTGGACCATTCCTGGTTGCTTCTCCTTCAGCCTGCGGAGGATCTCGATTCCCTTCATGTCAGGTAGTTCCATATCGATTAGGGCAACGTCAAAATAAGCCGTTTCAGAGGCTCTAATCGCATCTTTACCGCTTTTCACTGCCT
>JBGOYH010000026.1:0-16685 GCA_041479575.1 Bathyarchaeia archaeon | reverse complement strand
TTTGAAACATGATTCAACCATGCAGAAAACGGGGAGATGCGCTGCAACTGTTGCCTCGTAGAGAAGTCTAACATGGTTTCTTTCTGCTAGGCTCACGAGTTCTTCGTAGGCAACGATGAATGGGCCTTTGTTGGCTGTAACAACGTTCTTTTTCTGCATTAGTGCTGCCTTGATGTGAGACAGCCCAGGCTGTCCAGAAGGAGTCGATGGTGTCAACTCTACCACAACATCACTTTCCAAGTTTCTGATGGCCTTGAGTGCCGCGTAACCCTTCACATATTGGCTGAAACGTTTCCATCCGGCGGTCTTGTGCTTCAAGACTTGCTCCAGGTCGAGTCCTTTGTCATTTTTTGCCGTTCCTTTTGAGTCGGAGACTGAAACTATCTGCAAAGGGGTTTTGAGAGACTTCAGAGTGTTCTCCTTCTCTTTGATGAGCATAATTAGGCTTCTGCCAACGTTGCCAAAGCCTATCACTTGTATTTTCATGAATACAACATTCCTTTCATGTGTATCCTAGATTACATGTCGCTTAAATACGACAATGCAAACGAGTATTACTACCCTCTTCTGTTTTTCAGTTTCCTCTCTGCTTCTTTCTTTTCTCTATCCTGCCGGCTTACCTGTTTTCCTCCCACATCTACCAAAGTCCTTCTACGCGAACAAGCGCAAAGATTTTTTTGCAGCAGTTGCAGTATAATAGTCTGAGGAATTTCGATGGGTAGTGTTGAAGAGTTTAGGCGTTATCGCGAACGGATGAATTCGCGGATTCTTTCAAGCGGAAATCTTGGGATCAAACGTTTCTTTGCGTTGGACAGTCGAGCTTATGAGAAGGGAGCTTTGGATGTCAAGACTAAAGAGATGTTAGGGCTCGTTGCTTCAATGGTTTTACGTTGCAACGACTGTATTACCTATCACGTTATCCGCTGTGTTCAGGAAGGGATAAGTGACGAGGAGTTTTTTGAAGTCATGAACGTTGCTTTGATCGTCGGTGGTTCAATCACGATTCCCCACATCAGACGCGCAGTTGAAACGTTAGACGAATGCAGAACAAAAAAGAAGAAAACGAAGTCAATATTGAAAAAAAGAGATTAGGGATAGAGTTTGCGTCCGAAGTTTTGAGCAAGTATTATCAGGTCGAAGACATTAACAATTCCGCTTCCGTCCATGTCGGCAGCCGGATTCCAATTTTTGTCTCCGGGCGCAGAATTGAAAGCAAGCGCAGCCATTATTGCGTCTTGGATATCTACGGTGTTGTCTCCATTCAAGTCTCCAGGAAGCGTTTTCATGTTTGTGAAGCTTCCATCAATAGTCGTGAAAGGAAGCGCCTGATTACTCGTGTCTACAAGCTTCACGTCATAGAGGTGAAGTGTTGAGTTCTTGACGTTATCTGCCTGAACTTGGAATTGGATTACAGCAACTGTGCCGCTGCCGTCAAGCGACGAGGATAACGACACGTTGAACTTCAAGAAGCCGGTTGTGTTGTCTATCTGAGTGACAGGTGTCACTGACGGCGGGATGAAGCTGCCGCGCGTTGCTGAGTGAGCGTTTAACGCTGTGAAATTGAAGCCAAGCTTGAATTCTAGACCTCCGACGCCTGACGCATTTATTATGTTGATGTTGAGTGCGAAACTGCTGCCAGAACCAAGACTGGCGTTGGCTATCTTTGCAGGGTCGACGTAGATAAGAGCTGGTTTCGGAGGCGGTGGCGCACCGACGTTACTGAAAGATCCATCAAAGACTTCAGCCGAGATAGCGTTCGCATTAGGGTCACCCAATTTCGGTTCTACGAAGTGTAGTGCACATTTTCCTGTTCCTTTCACCTTGAATACAATTTCGGCTATCGTGTGATTTCCAGAAACTGGCGCGTATCCATCGTTGATCGCCTGATTTATGCTCATCCATGTCTGCGCATATTCCAAGTAACCGCCTGTGTTGTTGCGATCTAGGCCAAGGTTCCATATGTTACTCCAAAAGTCGGGAGGTGTGACATCGTGGAATAAAACCTCTTTCAATGTTGTGCAGTTTAGAAGGTTTGGATCCCACGTAAGCATGAACGCCACGCCAACGAGCCCCGGGTCGGCTGGAATATTGTCAATTTTTACCGACACGTTGAATGTGGTGTTTGGCACGAGATTTGTGTCCTCGACTTTTTGTGGATCAACGTAGATTTTTGTGGTAGCAGCCGCCAAGCCTTTGGGCAAGACAACAACGTATACGAACGATGCCAATAGAATCGCTAGAACTATCACCGTGAGTCTCCTAACCATGTTCCATTCTCTCCAATGAGAATAACAAGTTGGAATGTCTCATTATAAAGGTTCTGGAATATTGTTCTATCCAGATTCGATATGACTTCAAAGAGAACTGGGTGTCCGTTGGCGTTTTTCAATGGACTTGCAACTATTCTGTCCGAGGTTTAGGACCAGACAATTCTCGTATGATTGACATCAATCTGTTTGAAGGAACTTCTGACCGTATTCCTCTTGAGCTAAAATGAGTTAGCGCTGCATGAAAGCCCGCGTTTCGTAATGCTTCGGCAACAGCTTTGACGGATGGAACAGGTCGGCTTATCATGTCGCATATGCTGTCAATAACATAATACGTGATTGGAGCGTTGGACTCCGTCTTAATCAGAGTCAACATTCTTCCTATTCTTCCTGCAAGCCTGAGTTTTCTAGTTTCGCTTTGCTGTTGGATCAAACCGCAGTAGTCAGGATCAGCTATGTTTCCAAGCCACAATGGCCCAGCGACACTGAGTCTTGACCCGCATTCGCTACATTTTCTAGGATATTCGAGATCTAGGAAGTCTTTCACCGTTTCTCTGTGGAAGCATTTGAAACAGTGCAGAACATAACCCATATTGCTTAGGCTCTCATCGGCATTTCTGGCTCCATAATCTATCGTCGCGTAAACCCTTACGTAGTGTTCCCCTCGATGGCTAAAGACCATTCTTGTGCCGACATCATGTTTTGCAGCGATAGTGGCAATGCATCCCGCCAAGAGTCGTATGGCCAGTTCATGGCAGTATTCAGTGCGGAGGGGTTTGCCCCCATATCTTCTGATGCATGCTTTGGAGTGGACGCCACATAAAGCCGCCATATCGGTGGCTGTTAAGGCTATGAGACCATGGTTGCGCAAGGCACGAACGGCAGAATCTATGAAGGACACTGGTGAGCCGAAAGGGTCGATGTCTATAACGTCAAATCGTTTGTGCGGAGCGCTGTGACTGCTCAAGAGATAGTTTGCTTCTTTCTTTTTGACGGTGACACGGTTTTTAAGACCGGTCATTTGAACGTTGTAGCTTGCAAGCCTGAAAGCGTTTTCATTGATATCGCCTATCACAACTTTCTTCACGCCCTTGACCTCGGCGGCGAAACGGATCCCTCTTAAACCGGAACCGGTCAATGGTTCGCATACGGTAATCTTGCGACCGGTCATTTTTTGGTATGCTTGAACGGTTGAAACGGCAATATCACGGTTTAGCTCCATCACCGGATTGTAGAAGACTGGAGCTTTAGACGGCGCGTATTCGCATGGATGTCTAACGAATTCTTTGAGTTTCGGTACCAGTACTTTGGTTTTACCTTCTTGGATGATCTCAGTTGGAAATATCGGTTTGAGGTTGTCAAAGGTCATTTTGTTTGCTTCTCTCCGAGTATGACTAGGCAAAATCCTTTAAGATCATATTAGACTTCTGGTTTTGGTCGAAAAAGGTTGAAGAAGCGTCTGCTGCTTGTGACTGGTGCGCCTGGTACTGGAAAAACAACGGTTCTGCTGAAGACTGCCGAAGACTTGAAGAGGAAAGGTTACAGTGTGGGTGGAATGTTAAGTCGGGAAGTTCGATCAAATGGAAATCGCATAGGCTTCGAGATTTTGGACCTGAACAGTGGCAGAAAAGGGTGGCTTGCCAGTGTGTATCAGAACCAAGGGCCGCAAATTGGCAAATACCGTGTGAACCTTGATGACCTGAACCAAGTAGGTGTAGACGCCATAGTGAAGGCTGCTGAAAACTGCGATGTGGTTGTTGTTGATGAAATTGGGCCTATGGAGTTTTTCTCAGAACAGTTCAGAGAAGCCGTGAGGAAGATTGCTGAAGGAAAAAAGCTTGCACTTTGCACAATCCATTGGAAAATGAGTGATAGTCTGCTGGAGAGCATGAGGAAAAGGGAAGACGCTCAAATTTACGTGGTCACATATGAGAACAGGGGACATTTGCATGAAGCAATGGTTCTGAAGGCTTTAGATTTTCTTGCGGAGACTCGTTCTCGAATAAACGGTTATAACTTCGAAGCCAAAAATAGCTCTTGAAAAAGAGACTGATTCTAATGTTGATTGCGGGCGTGGACGACGCGGGACGCGGCGCTGTAGTCGGTCCCTTGGTCATTGCTGGGGTTTTGCTGAAAGAAGAGGATTTGCCGACACTGAAGGAATTGGGCGTTAAGGATTCCAAACTTTTGTCTCCGCACAGACGAGAGGTACTGGCTGTTGAAATCAAGAAGATAGTGCAAAAACACTGCGTCGAGAAGCTTCAACCAAGGGAAATAGACGTTGTGGTAAATAGCGGAAGGAAACTGCACAAGCTGAACTGGTTGGAAGCGCAAACGATGGCGCGGGTCATAGAGGCGCTTAGGCCAGACATGGTGTATGTCGATGCTTCTGATGTCTTGGAAGAACGGTTTAAGCAACATATCTTGGAATGTCTGCCGTTTAGAGTTGACATTGTTTCTGAACATAAAGCCGACCGAAACTACGTTGCGGTTTCCGCGGCTTCGATAATTGCTAAGGTCGAAAGAGACAGGGAAATAGCTCTGCTTGCAGAGGTCTACGGAGATTTCGGATCGGGTTATCCTTCAGATCCGAGAACCATGAGTTTTCTGGAACGGCTGATGCAAACGTCTGAGGATTATCCGGAGTACATCAGGAAATCATGGAAGCCTGCAAAAAGAGTGAAGGATGGGAAAGGGTCGCAACAGACGAGGCTTACTTGACGCTTGCGATCAAGTCTTCAGGACGCTTGATTTTAGAGAAGTCCTCGCAGCTGATGCATGGGATGTTCTTTTCACTTGTTGCTGGGCCTTCGGTAATGAGGATTGGACGAGCTCTGACGACTTTGCTGACGCTCAGGATTTCATCAATCCTCATATCCAGTTGAGGTTCCTTAGCGTTCGAAACTCCGCCTATTATCCGCATCTTCTGTTCGGGAATGAACATGATAAAGTCAAAAGGCGCCTTTTTCACGGTAGTTATGTGAAGAGGGGCAAGCTTCCTGAAAATCCTGCTTAGTAACTTGTTCCTACCGAAAACGCGTCTGGCGGTCGTCAACAAGCAGTTTTTGTGCTGACCTACTGGCTGTTGAAAAATGTTTACTGATCGGGCAACGGGGATTCCGAGTGCCCGCACCAGATTGTAGGCAGCTGGCACAGAGGCTTTCGCCAATCCTCTTTCATACCCGTAGATTGTTCTTCTTGATATGCTTACCATGTCGGCGACTTCGCCGACTGATAGCCCCAGCTCCTGTCTTCTCTGCCTAAGCGTTTCACCGTCAATCTCAACGTAGTAACCTCCAGGGCTGGCTTGAATCAAAGGGCGAACGTTATGAAGCACCACATTTTCGAAGGTCTTCGGATTCATGGCAAAAATGTTGTGTCTCCTGTAGATTGTGTCGTCCTCTAGAGGCCTTTCCCGCGCTTCTTCGCCGATCAGCATAGAAGCAGCCGAGAAATTTCCTGCGATCTCTCTGAGTTCCTGAGAATCGTTCAGAGTCAGATTTCCAACGTCACGTTGAATCTTTACCAAGATCAGATTTCTATCTTTTCTAGCCGCGAAATCGAAGCAGCTTGGACGAGAAACGCAAGGTTGAGATATGGCAAAACCCGCTTCTTTAAGGACGGTTTCTGCAACTTCTAAATGCTCCCTTCCTGCGTGAGCCATGGAACCGCCACGCAAAAACAGCAATGCATTGTCAAATATAAACAATGCCTGTCTTTCGTAACTCAGTCACAAATGAGCTACGATCATAGCATGCGCCTTGTCATATGGTTCGAGATGCACAACTTGTTGTATGTCGAAACCGCGGTTTTCCAAAACTTTGAGTTCACTTTTGTAGACTTCCGAGGGGTCTTTGGTTACGTCTATGCTTTGAGCCTTCACTGCAAGCATCACCCATCCTGAACCCTTGAGAAAGTGGTCGGCATTGTCCGCAAGAACCTTAGCTTGTTCAGGCTGTGCTATATCGCAATAGATGTCATCAACCCTTCCCCGTATGAAAACTGCATATTTTTCTGGAAAACGAGCGTCTTCAAGTATCGGCGACATGTTAATCCTGTAACGACAAACGTTGTCAACCAAGTCTCGGATAGATCTGGAAGCGAACTCCACGCAGTAGACGTGGCCTTTTTCTCCGACTATGTCTGAAACGTGACTTGCTGTCGTTCCAGAAGCAGCTCCCAAATAGAGAACTGAATGATTCGGTCTGATAGGAACTGTTTCTAAACCTTTCAGGATGGCAGCTGCAAGTTTGCTTCTGAATGCATCCCAAACTCGATATTCGGTTCCTTCATACTTGACGAGTTTTTCACCGTACACGTTTCTTCCCGGTGAAAGGTTTCTTGTCCCGAGCCTTTGTGAACCGTCTTCGAGGGTTACGTGGTATATTTCGGCAAATTTCGGATGAGGTTTAACCTTAACGTTCACGTCTGTGTTTTCTCCATTTCTCTCGTCTGGCCCTCTCCTGTCTTGGTTTCGGCGGCGGTAGTGGCGGTGGTTGCTCGTATTTTTGATGGATTTCGTCAATTCGTTTCTCCATGCTTGCTTTGAGTTCCTTGCCTATTGACCTGTGGCCAAAAGCGTCGGCTCTTGCGGCTATAGCTAGCTTTCCAGCCAAGGCTCTCGCAATCTTTCCTCTTTGCCATTTCTTCGCGTCATGAAGCAGAGTATGCTGGAAAATTAAGCCGTGCTTTGGTGGTCTTGTGCCAGTTTTCAAGGAACGAAACAGCGCTTTTTCAGCGCCTAACACTTGTACAGTGCTGGCGGGCCTCTTAGCGAGATTTGTTAGGCCTCCTGAAATCGCAATTAGGCGCGCCCCCAGAAGAGAACCTGCAAGGCATTTCATGTTCGGCGCAACCTCCTCCATTGTTGAGTCGAGATAGGTTTCCAAACCATCCCTGAGTTTGTACAGGTTAAGGATGTCTTTGCATAGTGATTGAATTTGCTTCAAGTCTGCGTCGTTGAGATCTGCTCCCATTGATTTTTCGGCAACTTTGGCTATTGCTTCAGATTTAGAGTTTGGAACATCTTCTTTTTCAAGGTTTTCAACCGTAAAATTGTCTTTGCTACCGAGCTTCACGACGAGTCGGGCATATGTTTCATGTTTGTCCAGTAGCCGATCTAGTTCTGGAAAATGTATTCCATACCACTCTCTCACCCTGGCCATCAGCATGTTTATCGTCTTATCAAGCTCGTCCAAGCTCTGAACAGCCTGGGCGACGACGAGATCCCTTTTTTCAACTGCACCTTTGACTCGCATTTTTGTGATTTCCATGGTGACATTGTGGGTCCACAGATCAAAGTCCGAAGCATCTTTGACAAAGCCCGATTTGATTGCGAATGATTCGGGCTTGGAACGGAGAAGCTCACCGGCCGTTGACGGTTTAGATAATTCAACACTAATGCCCAGTTTCGTTTCAACTTCTTTGGCAAGACCCGCGTTTTCAAAGACAAATGCATCGTAGCCTTTGTCTTTAAGCGCGTTGATTAGACTGGAGACTTCATCAGTCATCTTTCCCGTTTCGATCTTGACAAGCGCTTCCGCTGCACTTTGCGGCTTCTTGGGAAACAAAACTGTTGCGATAAGTTTGTTTTCTTCGTCAAAAGCCAGCACGCCAAATGAGCTTTCGACTATTGTAACCTTCATCCGAACGCCTCAACATTACTATTGCTAATCCCGTTGTTAATATAAACTTACGCGCGCGCTGATTGCGCAGCAGTTTCACTGAAATCGAATTCAGGAGAACTAATATAAATGTTGGTCTTAACAAAGAGCAAACTTGGGTGGAAAGCTTGTGAAAGACGCCGGTTTGAGCGTTCGTCTGGCGGGTTTGGATCTTGCCAACCCCACGATGTTGGCCTCTGGGATCTTGGGATATTCTGCGGAGACACTTGAGAACATCGTGAAAGGCGGCGCAGGTGCAGTCGTAACGAAGTCCGTCTGCCTAGAGCCGCGAGAGGGTTACGCAAATCCGACGGTAGTGCAAGCGAGCTGTGGCTTGATCAACGCCATTGGGCTTCCCAACCCCGGAATAGACGAGTTCGCAAAAGAAATTCGAAAGGTGAAGTCTAGGTTGAAGATACCTCTAATAGTCAGCGTCTTCGGTTTTTCAGCTGAGGAGTACGCGAGCGTCGCAAGAAAAGCTGTCGCTGCGGGTGCCAATGGAGTGGAGCTTAACGTTTCGTGTCCGCATGTAAAGGAGACTGGTTCAGAGATTGGTCAAAACCCTAAGCGTCTTGCTCAAGTCATACGTAGGGTGAAGGCTTCAGTTGAGAAACCTGTTTTCGTGAAGTTGTCTCCGAACGTTACAAGCGTTGTGGATATTGCAGAAGCTGCTGAAAATGCTGGTGCAGACGCGTTGACAATCATGAACACTGTGAAGGCGATGGCAATAGACGTTGAGACAGCCATGCCTGTTTTAGCGAATAAGGTTGGTGGACTTTCAGGTTCAGCTGTAAAACCGATTGCGCTAAGACACGTTTATGATGTTTATGAACAGGTTGACGTGCCAATAGTGGGGTGTGGAGGAATCGCAGACTGGCGTGATGCTGTGGAATTTCTTTTGGCAGGCGCCTCAGCAGTTCAAATTGGCACTGCAATAGCCGTTGAAGGCCCCCTAGTGTTTCAGGAAATAGTCAATGGAATGGGCGCTTATCTGAAAAAGAAAAAGGTCAGGAGCGTGAAGGAAATTGTTGGTTTATCACACAGAAGCTAACCAGCTCAGGACTACGCACATTCTAAACATGGACAACGCAAGCCCAACGGTCAAAACTTTTACTTTCAAAGACAAAGAATGTGTAAAAGCCAGACCTGGGCAATTCCTGATGCTCTGGATTCCAGGCGTTGACGAGATTCCATTGAGCATACTGAATGCAGACAAGAACGGTGCGGTTTCTGTTGCTGTAAAGAACGTGGGCGAGGCTACCAACGCTTTGCACAAGAAGAAAGTAGGTGATACTATAGGAGTGCGAGGTCCTTTCGGAAATAGTTTCTCAGAGAAGGGACGTAGAGTCATCATGGTGGGTGGGGGTACAGGTGTTGCTCCGCTTTTGTTTTTGACGAGAAGAATGGTTACAAGAGAAACAGCTATAGAATTTGTGTTGGGGGCAAAAAGGAAAGATGAACTCTTGTTTATGAACGAGCTAGAAAAGTTCCCAACTAAGAAAGTGCACCTAGTGACTTCGACCGAAGATGGAAGCTGCGGAATTACAGGACTGTGCACTCAACCAGTCCAAGAATTGCTGGCGAAAGAAAAATTCGATGCTGTTTATGCGTGCGGACCTGAACACATGATACTCAAAGTCTTCGAACTAACCGAAGAGCATAGAATACCGTTACAGGCAAGTCTCGAACGTCTAATGCGATGCGCAATAGGCTTGTGTGGAAGTTGCATAATAGGCAAATACAGAGTGTGCGCAGACGGCCCAGTGTTCACTTCAAAGCAGCTGCAAGAAGCAAGAGATGAATTCGGTTTATCTAAACGAGACAGATCTGGAAGGAAAATACCGCTAAACTAGTTGACATCTACTTAAACGGTATGCACATAGCACAAAAAAAGAAAAAGTCTGGCTATTTCTCCATTCTGCCCCTTGCCACTTCTTTTTCGCCTATAGCGCGTTCAGGTTCAAATCTTCTTTCTGCTTTCTTTGCTTCCTCGGCATTTCTCATTGCCCTTTCTTTCTCTGGCGGGATAAGTTCATTCAGTTTGTCAACAAGACGCTTGGATTCTGTTTCATCGAGAGGAATTGTAAGGTCTTTTCTGTGCGGAATATCCATCTTGACTCTTCCTTTCTTGTCGAGGCCGACAGATCTTATGTCTCGCAGCCGTACATCGATAGGGACGACTGTTTGGAACAGTAAACCCACACTGTCTCGGAAAGCAGGGTTTGCCTCTAACAGTTTTTCCAACTCTTTCCTGGCGCCCTCTTTCAGGTCCACTTCTAAAAGAGTTGTGTGAAGTCTAACTACAAAGTGGGGTTTGTCAATTGTCATGACTATGTCTTCATCACTCATGTTGAGCCACAGTTAACGGTATAAATAGTAGTTGATTTAAGACTTATGCCGCGCTATGCATGTCGCTGTTCATCGGAATGCTTGTCGCCATTTATGCTTTTGCGCTTCTCTGTTTCTGACAGTTCTTTCATGTACTTGTCTATTCTTTTGTCCATTATTCCGTAGTTTTCCTCAGTTATTCTGCCGTCAGTGAATCCTTCCAAGATGGTGTTCCTTAGTCTGTAAAGCTCTTCCTCACATTTCTGCCTGTCACTTTTGAGTTTGGAATAGACATCATCAATCTCAACAAGGAAAGTTCTCAAGATGTTTCGCCTCTTACGGGATCTCAGCCATGCCCCACCGACCAAACCGACTGTGAGAAATGTCCCAACAAGTGCAAGTGCAGCCTGCAAGACATCAGGGCGCACTAGAATCTCCCACCAAGCATGAGCATGATCATAATGAGCTACGACTTCATAGGCTTTGTCGATAGGGAACGTTATCGGGTTAACTCCGATATCCCACGTTGCGCCGCCAGCAGTCCAGTATTGAAACACGTATCCGTTTACTTGTTCAGCCGTGCAGGTTACCCTGGTTTGGGCATCGCACCATGAGGTTTCTGACGAGATGCTTGGCTGCGGGGTCAACCCTGCGGGCTCGGTGCTTGCTGTCAGGAGATATTGAGTCTTCCAATGCCATTGGACAGTTGATGGTCCGTTCAGCGTGAAAGCTGTTGCTGACGTGCTACCAGAAGCTGAGGCGCTTCCTGTTCCCGTCCATCCTGTGCATACGTACCGTGTGCCGCTTGTTCCAGAATCGGGTGAAGTGACTGAGTTTTCGATGACCTTTCCCGCTTCATACCAACCCGTTAAGTGCGTGGGAGAACCATGTTCAGAAGTGACCTTCAGATAGTACACGTGCATAAATACCGCAGTCTCGTTAAGTGGCCCATCTATTTCTATCCGGGTTGAATTCTCGGCAATGTTAAGGTTGCTGGAACCTTTTTGAGTCCATCCGGTCCAATTATAATTTTCACCCGAAACGGCATCTGGCGACATTGCGCTAATGTCTAAGTGTGAGTTGGCTTTGAGCCAGTATGTGCCAACATGTGGCTCTGTTGTGCCGAAATTTGTGTTCATGATGACTTGATACTGAGTCACATATTGGGCTTCGAGATTCAATTCTCTGCTCATGAAGAGATTTCGTGGATTTGACGTATCGCTATCATTCCATTGAAGAAAGACTTCGCGTGAGTCCGGCGCAGTTGTAAAGATTGCCGGCACAGTGACGTTGTAGGAGCCACGTAAGAGGAAAACTCGGATTTTTCCCTGAACATCTGTCGTGTAATTATCTCCGTCAACCTTCACGGGAATTCCGGGGTAACTTGTCTGAATTGTCACCGCGTGCCATTCAGAAAGGTAATGCCTAAGGAAACCACTCCACTGTGTGTCTATTGCAAGTCCGATTTTCTCGTATTGATCTGCAAATTCGTCATATTTTCCTTTGCTATCTGGGAAGAATATCGCAAAGCCGCCAGATTCTGGATCGTTCTTGTTTTGCCCTATGATTATGGCGTCGTTTATCGCGGCTCTTACCTGCTCAGCGGTGTCTCTGAGTTTTTGATCATGAATGCGCTCACTTACCTGTTGAGTGAAACTCTGCAAATCAATGTAGTAACCAAATTGCGGTTGGCCTGCTATTTCAAAGGGCCCCGTATATCCTACAGCCAGACTTCTGGCTAGGCTTATTTCATCGTGATACAGACTTTCTTTTTCCTTCAGGGTTGCGGCAAAATCGTCGATTGCAGTGGTCAAACCAGGTATTTTGTTCAAGTCTGTCGCAAACATTGTCGCGTTGGGTATGTTCGTGGCGGAATAGCTCCACCGTATGAAGTCAAGAGCTATCTCCTCTGCAAGAGCATCGGGGGACATTGATGCGTTGTTTGTGAGGCTCATCAGGTAGTCATCGTAGGGTGCTGGAGACCAGCCAAGCCCTTCGGGGCCAATCAAGATATTTGCGAAATCTCTAATTTGATAGGCTACTTCTGCCATGCTCATACTACAAGCGTCTATTAGAATCTCATCTATGATTACTGGAAGCCCAGTCAACGCCTGAGTCAACCTTGGAAGTGTCAGATTGTCATTTCCATATGTTTTATCAAAACACAGACCCATGCAGCCAGCTCCGTGGTCCCATAGTACTAAGAAGAAACGGTTCGCAGGGTAATTGGCGATTGTCCAGTCTAAGAAGTCTTTCAGCGTGTTTGGATCGCCCATGTCAACCTCTCCCACGTCTTGGACAGCATTTTCAGCTGTGGGAGTCATGCCTTTTTTGACGTCAAAACGTTTGCAGGTGGTCCAGTTGCCGAATGTTTCATTTTGCTCAGATGCCTTGTCCATTTGGACGACTATGTTTACATCTGGCGATGAGGTGACGGCTGCGAGCTTCAGAAAAACGTCGATGCTTTGGTTCACAAGATTGTTGTCTCCATCAAGGTAGACCATGAACGTCCACTTTGGCACGGATTCGTTTCCCACAACAAAGGGTGTGGTCGCAATCGGCCCGTAGGGGATCCATGTGCCGTTGAAAAAGCTGTCTGCATAGACTTCTACTTTCCAATTTCCCACAGGTGTGTTTGAATCGATGGAAATGTGGTCGTCAGAGACTAGACCGTATTTCCAATAGTCCAAGCTCGTATCATTGTTCTTGTAATCATAAAAGCTGCATGAATGTATTTTGTATGTAGTGCCATCGGGTTGAACCCAAACGGTGGTGAAGTTGTGACTGTATCCAGTTTCTTCGTTGAAATATGACATTTTGTCAAACTTCAAGTAGTGGTAGGCTTCCGTGTCGGTGCCTATTGTGAAACGTGATTTCATATCTACCATGGATCCATTTGGAGCGATATTTTCGCATATGCGTGGGCTGTTCAGTCCACCGTCGGTTACTTCGAAGAAGTCAGAGAAAGAGTAGAGACCATCCAGGTAAACGTCAACCTTGTATGCCTTCGGATAGTTCACTCCTGGCCAATATCCATCTATGAGAAGATATCCTGCGTAGTAGTATTCTCCAACCAGTGCCTGGGCGCTCCAGTTGTAGCAGAAAGCCCATGTCTTTGACGAATTGCTTCTGTAGTACCATTTGAATTCGATTGTGTTGTTAACTGAAACGGTAGTGAGGCATTCTGCCTTCTTGTCGCTGGGTCTGAATGTTGTTGTCGGCTCGATAGGATTGTAAAAGAGGTCGTGGTCCTTGCACATCAGGTGCCGAGTGAATGATGGAGAATCAGAACGAGAGGAAGCACGCATCAAGTCTTGTCCGCCATCGATGGTCCTAACAGCGTTGGTCTGCGATGAATCAGAATTTGTCTGAGAAGCCATTACGTAGCTCGAGTTTACACCTACGGCAGCCTCTTCAACTCGGGATGTTTCCTCTCGAGGTGAACTGCGTCCGATGCTTTGATTGCCTAGGTTCAAAAGTAATGGCATTATGCACAAGGAAATCAAGAAGTAAAGAAGGATATTTTTGTTAGTTTTCAACCTGATCACTGGTTGTCGTGATACAGTATTTCTTTGATGGTTCTTGAATATAAGAATTGAGAAGTTGCTGTTTGAACGATCCTGTTTTTATATTTTTCAATCACGTGAAAAAAGACGCAAAAGACACGATTCTGTGGGTTGCAAGACGCACTTTGATTCAACAGAAGATTGTTTCTGAAAGCTTAATACTGTCACATGTCGATTATTAGTTTAAAGGGGAGTGGCATTGAGAAGAAAAGTGACTGCAGTATTCATGCTTTCTCTCTTGGTTTTGGGTCTGGTGGTTTTGGTTTTTGATGTGCAACCTGTCAGGGCTGCACATATTATCCGCATCAAGGCTGATGGCAGCATTGATCCTCCAACCGCGCCAATTTTTTCATCTGACACCGTTACGTACATTCTCACCAACAGCACATCCGACTCCATCTACATTGAGAGAAGCAACATAATGCTTCACGGTAACAACTACACTGTTCAAGGGTCAGGAAGCGGAGTAGGCATCGACTTGAACAACGTTGCCAACGTCACAGTCGAGGATACGCGCATAATAAACTTTCAGACGGGCGTCAATGTACACGATTCAGCACCGTTCAATCATATACTCGCAAACACTCTGGTCCAGAATCTGGAAGGCATTGTTGTGTCTTCTTCAAACAACAACCATGTCTGGGCAAACAACATAAACTACAGCGGCACCAGTGGCATTGGCATTTTTGTATTCAACGGTACAGGCAACACCGTGGAAGGAAACCACCTCTCGAATTGCGGCCTTCAAGGCATCCAGCTGGGAGAAGCTGACAACAACAACTTACTAGAGAATACCATTGAATATTGCAATCAAGGATTGGCCATTAACTTTTCTTCCTACAACACGGTAAAACTGAACAACATTAACGGGTCGGGTGACGGCATCTTTCTCACAGGTTCTCCATTCAACATCTTGACTGAGAACATGATAAGTGCGAATTCTCACGGCGTAGGTTTGGCAGTTTCCAATGACAGCAGTTTCTATCACAACAACCTCATTAACAATACTCAGCAAGTTTACGATTACGCATATTCTCCGCCTTATTTGGGTGCCCCCAAATCATGCAACGCATGGGACAACGGCTATCCTTCATGCGGCAATTACTGGAGCAACTACTCTGGAGCTGACGTCTACAGTGGTCCTTTTCAGAACGAGACAGATCCGGACGGAGCAGGCGACACAGTCTATACTGTAGACGCCAGCAACATTGACAACTATCCCCTCATGAATCCTTGGACTCCTGACTTCACCGTATCAAATACTATGGTGATAGCTTTTCCATATTCACCCAGAAGTTTGGACCCTGCCTGCGCCTACGACACAGCGAGCGGCGAGATGTTGATGAACGTTTATGAACCGTTGATATTCTTTGATGAGGAAAAGACAGACCAGTTTGTGCCCCGTCTCGCTACTAATTGGGAGATCAGTCCAGACGGGCTGACTTACACGTTTTGGATCAGACAAGGTGTGAAATTTCACAATAATGAAAACCTATCTGTTGAAGACATAGAATATTCTTTTGAAAGAATGCTGGTAATAGAGCGGTCGCGCAACGTGTGGGGTCCAGCGTGGATGTTTTACGAAGCCTTCTTCAACGTGTTTGAAAGCCAATACGACAATGGGACTTTCATCGTGACCGGACAACAAATGGATGACGCGATCACAAGCGACCAAACGGCGGTTGTGTTCCACTTGGCGAAGCCGTACCCACCGTTCTTGCAGATGCTGTCACAAACTTGGGGCTCCATTCTCTGCAAGAAGTGGTGCATCCAGATCGGAGACTGGCCAGGAACATGGAACAACTGGACATTATACAATAGGCCAACAAGAACGGCTATTGAAAACCGGACCACAGGTCCCCCAGGTCCACGTACAGACGCCATGTGCGGAACCGGACCTTTCATGTTGGATTACTACGTAACCAACGGCGAATGGCAGCTGCTCAGGTTCAATGATTATTGGAGAGGATGGCCAGCGCCTGGCTCGAGTGGCTCCCTTCGACGTGTAAAGGTGTTGAGAATAGATGACACACAGACCAGAATGAGCATGTTCCTCGATGGGCAATTGGACCATGTACAAGTGCCAAGAACCGCGATCGACGAGGTTCTTGGACAACCGGGTGTCCGATCTATCTATCCCTTGGAGCAACTGGTGTGTGAAGCATTCTTCTTCACGTTCAACATTTCCACTTCAAGTCCTTTGATGGGTGTTCCAGGCGGGCTGCCGGAAGGAACACTGAATCAAAGTGGCATCCCCCCAGACTTCTTCACTGACATCAACGTGAGAAAGGGATTTGCCTATGCGTTTAACTACAGCCAGCTGATAGCGGAAGCTTTGCGGGGCGAAGCGTATCAACCGGCCACACCTATTATACCAGGACTGCCGTTCTCTAGCCCGGAACAGGAAAAATACAGCATCAATCCGGATAAAGCCAATCTGTTCTTTTCACAAGCTTGGGGTGGGCAACTTTGGTCTTCAGGCTTTAATTTTACCTTATGCTACAATGAAGGTAATGCTGTTCGTCAGAAAACCTGCGAAATTCTCAAAGCGAACGTTGAATCTCTCAACCCCAAATTTCATCTGCAGGTGCAATCAGTGCCATATGGTGATTACCTGGATCTCTTAGAAAACCATGCGGCTCCAATTTTCTCGATGGGCTGGTTGGCCGACTATGTCGATCCCCACAACTTTGCGTACGCGTTCATGTATAGCGCTGGAGACTTCGCACGGATGCAGTTGTATTCCAACAGCACAATCGACACTTTGGTAATGCAAGGCATAGGCACGATGAATGAAACAGCTCGAAGAGAAACCTACTATGAATTGCAGAGGGTTTACCATGAGGATTGTCCGAGCGTTC